>DATKWG010000098.1:0-13572 GCA_035529675.1 Anaerolineae bacterium | reverse complement strand
ACCTGGCTACTGCACAAGCACTTGCTCGCCGATGACGACGCCGAGGGTCTCGGTCGCGCTACCCTCGCGCACGGCGATTTCCAGATTGCCGTGGCTGCCAACAAGCGCCAAAGGGTTGCCGACACCCACCGAGGAGTAAGTCGTAACCAGCCCGCGAAGCGTAACCTGCCCCACGTTGATACACAAGTTCTCCCGCCGAAGCAGCATCGTAGCTGGGATATCGGTCACAAGGTTGCCAAAGTGATCCACATAGATCACCCGGCCAGCAATGCTGCCATCTTTGCCCACAGAGGGAGTAGGAAGGTCGAGGCGCACCAGATCGGCCACCGGCTGGCCCAGTGACGAAAGCGGCACGCCGATGGCCAGGTGGGCGGCTACGGGAGCGAAGACGTCACGCCCATGAAAGGTGTGGCTCACCTCGGTGCGCCAGTACGCGCTCTCGGTCAGGACCACTGCCTCGAAGGACTCTGCTCCCCGCAGCACGTAGGTGAGCACGCCGTTATCGGGTGCGACAAAGTAATGGCCTTGAGCATGCACAGCCACTCCGCGACGTCCACCTCCGACGCCAGGGTCAATGACCACCAGATGGACCGTGCCCCGTGGGAAGTAGCGGAAAGCTGAGTGGAGCACAAACGCCCCTTCAGCGATCGACTGACGAGTCACACCGTGGCTGATATCCACCAGCGTTGCGTCGGGCGCGATGGCGAGGATGACGCCCTTCATCGCCGCCACATAGCCATCTGCCGTGCCAAAGTCGGTGCACAGAGTGACAACAGACTCCATGAGTTGACCTCCGCCGACATTCTAGAGGGCCCGTGCGCAGTTGACAACTGAACATACGTTCTGCTACACTCTGCCATGGGACACAGAGGGATCGCTCCAGACCATGGCTCCTGGGTCCGTGATGGCTTCTCCCCACCGGATAACCGGCAAGCTGGAACCGGCATCGGCGGGGAACGGCACGTGCGCCAGCGCCGCAGCATTCCCCGGGGATCCGAGCGGGGTGAGCTTGGCTGCATTAGGCCACGGAGGACTCACCTGTCTTTCGAACAGCGCCATGGCTTTTCCGATTCGCCCAGTCGTGATAGGATTGGGCCAACAGGCGATTCGCTGGGAGGTAGCCGTCGCATTGAGAGTAATCGACACACTCACCGCAGGGTTCAGTGCGGTCACCAGGAAACTCTGGTTGGCCACGGTGCCAATCGCACTGGACATCTTTCTCTGGGTTGGGCCCAAGCTATCGGTTGCCCCAGTCATCGACCAGGTGGTTAGCTCGTTTCGACGAGCCGTGGCCGCGGCGCCACCAATGGGGGTCCCCAATAACGATCTTTCTCAGGTCTTGGAAATGGCTGGTGAAGAACTGCAGAACACCATCGGTCGCACGAACCTCTTGTCCCTCCTTGGATGGGGCAGACTGGGCATGCCCGGGATTGCGGGGATCAGGCCGATCGACCCCGCTGTGGACCGAATCGTCGAGATCTCCAGGTACGGCCAGATGTTTCTCGCGCAGATCGTCATCCTGGCTGTGGGCCTGTTGATAGCATGTGTGTTCTTGGGCATGTTGGGGCAGGCGGCGCGCGGCGAAAGCCTAGACTTGGGGAAGCTATCGAAGAACGTGCCCCACTACTGGCTGCGCATGATGGCCATACTGGTGCCCTTGGGCATCGCCCTGATGTTCATCGTGCTCAGTGGTTTCATGCTGGGCCCCTTTGCATTCCTTGTCTGGGCTATCATGCTTTGGATGCTCATCTATGTTTCCTTCTTCCCCCAGGGCATCACCCTCGCCAACGAAGGGCCGCGCGTTGCCTTGTGGCGCAGCCTTGCTCTTGTGCGGTCCAGCTTTTGGCCCTGTGTGGGTCTGATAGTCCTCACCAATGTGATCGGTGCGGGTATGAGCTTGGTCTGGCGCTTGCTCATGGCCTCGCCCGCAGGCACAGTCGTGGCCATCGTGGGCAATGCCTACGTGGGCACTGGACTCACCATGGCCCTGTTCATCTTCTACCGCAACCGCACCGAGCAGGTCCCCGAACCCTTAGAGCAAGAAGGCGAGCGACCGCTATGACTGATTCGGCGCTGACCTACACTGCCGAGGACATCCAGGTTCTCGAAGGGCTTGATGCTGTCCGACGTCGCCCCGGAATGTACATCGGCAGCACTGACCGGCGCGGCCTGCACCGTCTGGTGTTTGAGGTGGTGGACAATTCGATCGATGAGGCCTTGGCCGGGGCCTGCACTCGCATAGACGTCACCATCCACAAGGACGGTTCGGTCTTCGTGGAGGACAACGGTCGTGGTATCCCTGTAGGTTTGGAGAAAAGCACCGGCAAGAACACTCTGGAGGTCGTTCACACCGTCCTGCATGCGGGAGCCAAATTCGGCGGCGGGGGCTACAAGGTGGCCAGCGGGCTCCATGGTGTGGGTGTCTCTGCGGTCAACGCTCTGTCCGAGTGGCTCGAGGTCAAGGTGAGGTACAATGGGCGGCTCTACTCACAGCGGTACGAGCGCGGCCAGCCCGTCACTCCGGTCATTGATCATGGCAAAGCGCGTGGGCACGGGACCACCACCCGCTTTCTTCCCGATAGCCAGGTCTTCACCACGCTAGACTATCGTTTCAGGACCTTGTGCCAGCGCTTCCGCGAGATGGCCTTCCTGACCCGAGGCCTGACCATACACTTCACCGACGAGCGCCACGGCAACGAGCAGGCTTTCTACTTTGAGGGGGGCATCAGGTCTTTTCTCCGCTATCTGAATCGACACCGCAAGAGACTGCACGAGCCTTTCTTCATTGCGGGGGATACCAATGGCACAAGCATCGAGGTCGCCCTGCAATACACAGACAGCTACTCTCAGTCGGTCTTTGCCTTCGCCAACAACATCAATACCGTCGATGGGGGCACCCACCTGACCGGGTTTCGCAGTGCGCTGACTCGCTGCCTGAACGACTATGCCCGGCGCAGCAACCTGCTCAAAGAGAAGGACTCGAACTTTGCGGGTGAGGACGTCCGAGAGGGACTGACCGCGATCATTAGCGTCAAGATGTCAGATCCCCAGTTCGAGAGCCAGACCAAGGCCAAGCTGGGAAACCCCGAGGTGACCGGCCAGGTGGGGAGTGTCTTTGGGGAAGCCCTCAGCAAGTGGCTGGAGCAAAACAGCAAGGCGGCCAATGCCATCATCGGCAAGGCGCTCACCGCAGCTCGGGCACGGGCGGCGGCGAGGCAGGCACGAGAGCTGGTCATGCGCAAGACGGCGCTAGAGACCAACACGCTTCCCGGCAAGCTGGCCGACTGTTCGCTGCGCGATAGCAAGTCCACGGAGTTGCTTGTCGTGGAGGGCGATTCGGCCGGCGGCTCTGCAAAGCAGGCGCGCGACCGGCGCTTCCAGGCCATACTGCCTTTGCGAGGCAAGATACTCAATGTCGAGAGGAAGCGCATGGACCATGTGCTAAAAAGCAACGAGATCAGGGCATTGGTGCAGGCGTTGGGCACCGGGGTGGGGGCACAGTTCAATCTGGCCAATCTGCGTTATGACAAGGTCATCATCATGACCGATGCCGACGTCGATGGCGCCCACATCGTGACCCTTTTGCTCACCTTCTTTTACCGGTACATGGAGCCACTCATCAACAACGGCCACCTCTTCTTGGCTCAGCCACCATTATACAGGATCTCGACCTCACGCACCGAGAGGTACGCATACACTGAGGAAGAGAAGAACGACCTGCTGAAAGGAATCAGAGCCAAGCACGTGACGTTGCAGCGCTACAAGGGCTTGGGTGAGATGAACCCAGACCAATTGTGGGAAACGACGATGGACCCTGAGCGCCGCACCCTCATACAGATATCGGTGGAACAGCCTGCGGTCGCCGACCAGACCTTCGGCATGTTGATGGGCAGTGAGGTGGCGCCCCGCAGAAAGTTCATTCAAACCCACGCCAGGGAAGTGGAAAACCTGGACGTGTAGGGCATGTCGCCTGTTCTCAACACCGTGGTAGCTCACCCCGCGCCGAGGTATCACTGCCTGAGCGAGGCTATCCTGGGCGACTGCCGGCTCGAAGGCCGCCAGGTTGCATGTGCGCTGGTGCGGCTATCTTCTCTGGCTCGATCAGTCAGCTTCAGAGAACACCGCGAGGCCGGCGCCCTCATCTGACCACGTGTAGTAGTACCTGGTGTCGCGCCCCAAGAACTGAGCAAAGGTCCCCGTGGCACTCGTTACCTTTGCCGCCGTGGCCTCGGCAGCGATGGTGGGCACGCAGCACGAGTCGCCCAGTACCTTCTGGGTGTTGTACACATCGATCGCCGTCTGCACCTGATCCTTCTCGGCGTTCATGGTGGTGGTCTCAGCGCTACCGACGAGGCCACCAAGGCTCAGCGCCGTGATGCCCACCAGAAT
Organism: Anaerolineae bacterium; assembly: GCA_035529675.1. Taxonomy (GTDB): domain Bacteria; phylum Chloroflexota; class Anaerolineae; order UBA1429; family UBA1429; genus DATKWG01. The sequence goes on along the minus strand of DATKWG010000098.1, from coordinate 9,183 downwards.
GCCCATGATCGCCAGGACGATCAAGAGCTCGATGAGCGTGAATCCGCGTTCGTTGTCCGTCACTTGCCTCCTCCAGTCTGGACCATCTTGTCGATAGCTGCGACCGGCTCACTATCCTGAGGAACACCCTCCGTTGGATTCACACCACCAGCATACCTGACACGACCACTTCCTCGGGCGCATGTCAAGGATATTCGGCGCCGACAATGAGTATATCGGCACAAGCCTGGATACCTTCACACCCTGGCGGCAAGGAGCGCCCCGGGGGAGGTGTGCCGGAAAGACCCCTCTCTATCGTTCGCTCTCGCCTGGCACCGAGGCGTGTCGAGCCATCAGCGGACGCAGACATCACCACTCTCGATGGCAGCTGAGCAGAACTACCCCAAAGGTGCACCACATAAGCGTACGCGGCAACCAGTCTTGGATCGGCCGACCGTGAAAACGCCTGAGCAGAGGGTCTGCAACGTCACCAACTGTGCCCCTTCAGGCACATATATGATAGTCAGAAGGGACGCCTGCGTCCGTAAACGAAACGTGATTTCGCCGTAGAACCTGGGTTAAGGGGAACCAGCAATCGTCAAGGGGAGATTCGCGGCTGATGGGATGCTCAGCGAGATCCCAGGAGCGTCCGCAAGTGGGCGGGGTTGGTGGCGTTGGCCAAGACGTGCTCACGCGAAACGAGCCCTCGACGAAAGAGCTCGGTTAGGGCCTGGTCCAGCGTTCTCATGCCCATGCGCTGGCTGGTCTCGATAACGCCCGACAGTTGATGCGTCTTGCCCTCCCGGATCAGATTGCGCACCGCAGACGAAGCGGTCATCACTTCAACTGCAACCACGCGCCCGCTGCCGTCGATGGTGGGCAACAGCGTCTGCGAGAGCACACCCTCCAGGATATTGGCCAACATTGCGCGAACCTGCTGCTGCTGGTGGGGCGGAAAGACGTCGATGACACGGTCTACCGTCAGGGCAGCCCCGGCGGTGTGCAAAGTTGAGAGCACCAGGTGTCCAGTCTCTGCCGCCGTGAGGGCAAGCGAGATGGTCTCCAAGTCGCGCATCTCGCCCACCAGTATGACATCTGGGTCCTGGCGGAGAGCATGTTTCAGCGCAGATGCAAAGCTGAGGGTATCGCCTCCAAGCTCGCGCTGGGTGATGAGGCAACGCTTATCCTCAAAGACATACTCGATGGGGTCTTCGCAAGTGATGATCCGGCCCGGGACGCGCTGGTTGAGGTGCTCGATCATGGCCGCCAGAGTTGTGGTTTTGCCGCTGCCCGCGGGGCCAGTGACCAGGATCAAGCCGCGCGGCCTCATGATCAGTTCCTTGCAGATCGGGGGCAACCCAAGATCGTCGATGGTGGGAATGACCACAGCCAGCCGGCGCATCACCATGGTGATGGTGCGGCGCTGTCGGCCCACGTTCGCTCGGAACCGCGCTACCCCCGGCAGTTCATAGGCCAGGTCTAGCTCCATTTCTCGCTCAAAGCGGCCCCGCTGCTCGGGGTCGGTCACCTGGCGATAGAGCCGTTCCAGATCGTCTGCAGCCAATGGATCATACTCCCTCGCTTCCACGAGCTCCCCGTGGATTCGCAGTACTGGCGGCCTGCCCACCTTCAGGTGGATGTCTGATGCCTCCATGCGAGCCGTCAGACGCAGCAATTCGTCGATGTGCACGTCGTGCACGCCGGTGGTCGGTGCGGCCCGGGCTGCTTCCTCGCGATTCTGAGACCCGTTCGAGATCGACTCTGACATTCCTACTCCCTGAAGAGCATCCGCGCGACAGGCACCAGGCTCAGTCTCCTGTGGCAGCCTTGGCCTGCGCAGCCCAGGCTATAGGCCCGAATACCACCGCAACAGCCGGTCGCCGTAGATCATGACCGGAAAGGTCGCGACCACAAGAAATGGCGCGAACGGCACAGGGGTCTTGCGGTTGGCCACGCGAGCGAGCAAGAGTACAGCCGCTGCTATTCCGCCCAGGATGAATGACCCCAAGATCGCCACGATGGCCCCTGGGAGGCCCGTAATCAGTCCGAGGAAGGCAGCCAGCTTCACATCACCGGCGCCCATGCCGCGAGGAGCCAGCACCCGCACAAACAAGAGCATAAGGAAGGCGAACATGCCTCCCGAGATACGGCTCATCACGGTCAGCCCCGCCAGCGACAGACCTGCCTTTCCCGCACCCAACAGGGACCAGAGGAGTGCATACTCCGAGAGGCGTGGCACCATGACCCATTCCAGCGGCATGGCCAGCAGGGCCAGCCCCACGGCAGGCAAGACAATCACATTGAGGACGAGCCTACGCTCGAGATCGATGACCAGTATGACCAGCATCAGGCACGAGTATACAGTGGCCGTGGCCAGGCGCACCGAAAGCCCGTACGTGTGCCAGAGGAAGGCAAAGAGCAAGCCAGAGGCCACCTCGACCCACAGGATACGCCGAGGGATGCGCGCGCCGCAGTCGCGGCATCGACCGCGCAGGACAAGGTAGCTCAACACCGGCACCAGCTCCAGGAAGGAGAGCCTGCGTCGGCAGTTGGCGCAGTGCGAAGGGGGGCGCAGGAGGGACCGCCTCTCTGGCGCGCGATCTATCACCGTGTTGAGAAACGACCCTACCAGGAGTCCGATCAACCCGTACGCCAGGGCCATCTCTAGCCTCTCTTCAGCGCCAGACCAAGGTTCGTCGCGTATTCGCCGAAGGGTAGCGCATCGGGGCAAGGTGTCGGCGACGATGGCCGTTCCGCTGGACGGTCAATCACACTCGCCAGGTAATCAAACGCGTCTGCGCTGTCAAACAGCTTCCCAGTCACATACACTGGAGTCCGAGACCCAACGGGCGAGCCCTGACGACTATCATTGTGGAAACGCACCGTCTGCTGGAGCTCAGCCGCCAGTCGATCGATCTTGCCTGGCTCGCTCAGGTTCTCGCTCTCTAGAGAGAAGGTACGCACAAGAGCCGGCAGATGATCGACCACGATGGCAACACCCAGCTCATCCTGCTCAAGGTTGGCGACGATGGCCTCCTCCTGCACGACGGCGCGGATGAGGGCCAGTGGCTTGAGGTCCATGGCCCGGATGGAGACGTCCGCCGCCTGGAGGGCTCGCACCTGCGCGTCGATCAGATCGCGTGGCACCCCCAGAACGTAGACACGTTGCTGGTTGCCCGTCTCGGATAGTGCCTGCCACGCGAGATAGAGAGTCTCGATTGGCACAGGCATCTCTCTCCTGGCCATCCGGGAGACGGCCTGCCTCAAGTGAGAAGCCGGCAACTTGGGCATGGCCACAACTCGTGGAATGCTGCCCAACCCGCTCACACTGGTGATCACCTGCTCCCGCTCCAGACCCTCACCCGCGAACAGCTCCTCGATGATCTTGGCCATCTCGGCAGCGTCGGTGACCAGACCCCGCGACACCAACCCCTCGGGCAGGGGAAGGCTGCCCCACTTCTCGACCCGCCCGTTGCGCGTGGTCAAGAAACGCAGGTCGGTGGTCTCTATCACCAGGGTGGTGGTCACCCTCGTTCGGCGAGCACCAAACAGAGCCATGAGTGGTGTCATCCTTCTCAGGGTATGCGCAGGGTTGTTCCTGCCAGGATGGTCGAACCAGTCAGTCCGTTGGCGTCCTGAATGGCGGCCACCGTGGTGTTGAATCGTCGCGCAATGCTAAACAGCGTATCGCCGGGCTGCACCACATAGGTTCTCCCGGGCCACAGGGGACCACCGGGCCACGGCATTCCCCCCGTCCATCCCTCTGGCGGGATGATCAGGCGTTGGTACACATAGATGTCGTAGGTAGTCAAACCGTTGGCCAGCATGATGAGGGATACGCTAGTACCGTGGCGCAGTGCTATCGTGTAAAGAGTCTCTCCGGGCATCACTATGTGAATCACTGGCCCTGGCTGCATGACCGTGGGCACAAACAGCGCGCGATAGGCCCAGATAGTGTGGCTGGTCAGGCGATTGGCCGCCATGATAGCCCAGACAGTCGTGTTGTACTGGCGCGCGATAGAGTATAGGGTCTCGCCTGGCTGCACGATGTGGACGATGGGTCCGGGCGGCGGGGTGTCGCTGGCCGGGATCCAGATCAGAGACCCCGCCCGCAGAAGGTAGGTCATCATTCCGTTGGCCTGCATGATGGCTTGCACGGTGGTGCCGTACCGTTTGGAGAGCCTGTAGAGAGTATCGCCCGGCTGCACGGTATAGGTTATCGGGCTGGAGATGATCTGGGGAGTGGGCGACGCGCTGGGCACTGGGGTCGGCGAGGGAACCGAGGTCACGGTGGGGCTGCCAGCGCCTGGCGTGGGCGTGCCGCAATACACACCGATCAGCTCGAGCCCCCTCAACGCCTCCTCCCCCTCAGGCCGGAGCTCAAGCGCCTCGCGGAATTCGGCCAGAGATTGGGTGCATTCAAGGTCGAACATTAGCTGCGACCCATAGTTCACGTGGGCATAGTAGTGCCGCTCTTGAATGTTGTCATAGTCCGGATCGATGGCGATGATCTGGTCGATCAGATCGAGCGCCCTGGGCCAGTCATGCTGAATCCAGGCAGCATCCAACTGTTCCATCAGTTGCTGCAAGGTCTCTTCGTTGGTCGGCGTGGGAGTGCCAGCCGCCGCTTGCCACAGGGGTGCTGGCGGCTGGGCGATCTCGGGGCCTGGGCCGAGGCCCCGCTGGGACGCGCCGGCCAGGCTCGTCAGCTCCCCCCTGCTCATCGCCTTTGCAGCAGGCATGGCTGTTGTCACCATGATGGCAACCAGCGCGAGGGCAAGCAGCGCCAGCCTGGGCAGACGCAGGTGTCCACGGCGCACCCAATCCTCAGGCAGGCGTTGTCGCTGACTCATGGCACAGCATTCTCCTTATCAGTGAGCTGGCTTGGCTGCCGCGCCCAACTGCCGCAATCCTTCCAGGGCCTCTTCCCCCTGAGGGAAGAACTCCAGTGCTGCCTCAAACTGCTCCCTGGCCTCCACGCCCCTTCCCTGTGCGACCAGATCATGCGCCCAGCTCACGTGCGATTGGTAGAGAGCCTGCACGATGCCCGGCCGGCCAGGACTCTCTGCCAGGATGCGCCGCCCATGGTCCACGGCGGCCGGCCACTCCCTGGCGGCCATGGCCATTATCATCTGGCTCTCCAGCCGGAGCAAGTCCTCTCCCTCTGCGACGAGAGGAGTAGTGGCAGGGACGGGCGCAGAGAGTCTCTTGACCAGCCGTGGCGTGGCGCCCGCGCCCAGATCGGAGGCAAAGACGGTCAGATCAGCACTGGCCACGGGCACGCCGTCTGATCGGATGGTGACATCCTCGACCAAGAACGTGACGTAGGGTCCCCCGCCCACACGGCTGAGGAAACGGAGCAAGTTGGGCACCTCGCCCTCTGCCTCCAAGAGGAAACGCTGCACACTGTAGATCGACTCGCCCTCTTCCTCCCAGTCGGCGGCTATCGCCTCCATGCGCACGAGCTGCGCACCCAGTTCATCGGCATGGCGGTAGTAGCTCGACAACTCCTCGTTCGCCTGGGCAGTGGACGGAAAGTCAGACAGCGCTTGCCGCAACCGTCCCTGCGCCTCGGCGATCTCCTCGCGCAACTCGCCTGGCTTCATCGTCCGGGCCTGTTGGGCGCGCGCGATAGCATCCTGGACACCATCGTAGCTGGCCTGCAGCTCAGCCCGCTGTCTGAAGCTGAGTACAAGCGACCTGGCCGTCACCCCAAAGAGAATCGTGGCCACCACCAGACTCACAACGCCCCCGATGCTGACGGGATCCCTGATGTTGATCCGGCCAAGCAGATCTTTCACGTCCATGTTCATGGCTCGACGCTCTTCATTGCCAGCAGGAGCTCGAATCTGATCACGGTGCCGTCGCTCCTTGTCCCGACGAGCCGGCGCCCCCCTGCGTGCTCGGGCAAGGGTGCCCCCAATCCGATGTGCCGTCGCCCTCCAGGGAAGAGGGCGCCCGCCGTCCCGGTGGTTGGAGTGAGGGTGGGCGTGCAAGTAGGCGTGAGCGTCGGAGTGGGCGATGGCGGAGGCACCGGCGTGCTGGTGGGCATGGGCGTCGGCGAGTAGTAGGGCGTAGGGGTATGGAGTACGGGGGTGGGCGTGGGGCCGGCAACCTCATCCACCCGAAGGTAGTATTGCATGGTAGGCCCAAACTGCCCCTGGTTATAGATGGTGACATCCACCTCACCATCCACCGTTACGGTAAACGCAAGCCGAGAGATGAGGGAACCGGACCCAGGGTCAGCATCGTCGTTCTGGCAACTGGCTGGGTCGCAACTCTGGATCGGCCCCACCGCCACCAGCAGAGTGTCCACCCCTGGCACCAGGGATTCACAGGTGGAGGTAATGATCGCCGGATCGTACGCGTTGCCGCAAGTGGAAACGACGTACTGGCGTCCGCCCTTGACGATCAGCGTCACCCGGTCGGTGTCCAGATACGGGTCAAAGGTGTGGAGCTGCGTCTCGCGCACCGATATGTAGCGTTTGGTGGTCAGGTCGGGCTCGTAGGCATCCCCGGTTTCGGCGCCCAGGTCATCCACCTGGATGGAGTAACTCCTCGCTGGGCCGTCCTCTCCGTTGTTGAAGATGGTGACCACCACTCGCGTGTCGGCTGAACCATCGTTCTGGAGCTCGACGTAGGAAGAGAGGTCGCCACTGGCCCTGTCGTCGTTGCACTCGTGGAGTGAGCCCATGTCCGCACACAAGGTGGTATCCACGAGATCAGCCAGGTTAGCGGTAAAGATGCGATACCGGTGGCCAGCCTTGGCCACGAAATAGACCCTGTCCACATCTCCCGGCGGATAGAAGGTGCGCTTCTGAGGTGCACTCATGCCGATGGGCACCGGCTCCACGTCGTCCAGCTCGAAAGGATCACCCGATCCCACGTCCGAAACCTTCAGGGTGTAGGTCGTGCCCAACCCAAAGAGACCCTTGTTCACCACATTGACAAAGGCGGGCGCATCTCTGCCGGTCACGTTCTGGATGCGCACCAGAGAGCTCAGGTCCTGGGGGCCGCGGTCATCGTTAGGGAAGGTGGTGCTCCCGATCTGCACCGTGATGTAGGTATCCACGCCAGGGGCCAGGTCCCTGGTCTCGACCTGGTAGGCATAGCCATCCTTCGCCGTGAATACCACGCGATCCCGGTCGCCCGGCCGGCAGAAGTTGTGCTTCTGTTCTTCGTTGACCACCATGAAGCGGGGCACTATGTCGTCGGGCTCGTATTGATCGGCACAATCGGGCGTGGGAACCGGAGTTGTGGTGAGGCCAGGGGTCGGTGTGGGAGCCAGCTCCGACAGAGTGAGCCAGTACTCTCTGTTCGGCCCATATTGCTCGCGGTTGCCGATGGTGACGCCGGCCCTGCCATCATGGCTGGCGGTAAAGACGATGCGCGACGAGTGGTCGCCATGGTACACATCGTCGTTCTCGTACCTCACACCACTCACCAGCACCGACAATACCGTATCCACGCCCACGGTCAGGCTGTAGGTCCTTAACGCGTAGATGTGGCCGACCTTCACGTTGAACTCGACACGATCGATGTCTCCTACAGGGTAGAAAGTATGACGCTGGTGCTCCCAGGGAGAGAGAGGGCGCGGATAGTATTCGTCTGGCTCGTAGGAATCGCCCCCCATTTCCAGCAACTGCAAGACATAGCTCATGTCCGCGCCGAACTGCCCTCTGTTGGTCACGGCGGCCTCAGCCACGCCATTGAGGGCGGCTTGAAAGCTGACCCGAGACGAGCGGTCGCCCGGCGAAGCGTCGTCGTTGTAGTGGACTATGCCATCGACCAGCACCGAGAGAGCCGTGTCTACCCCCATTGCCAGATTCAGCGTGCGCAGCTCGTAGGCGCTGCCTCCCTTGACCGTAAAGGTCACTCGATCGACGTCGCCGTCGGGATAGAAGGTACGCGCCTGGGCCTCACCCACGAAAATGGGCTTGGGCGATTGATCATCCTTCTCCCACGGATCTCCCGCCGGCTCATGCACCAGCAGCGTGTACCACTGATCTGGGCCATACTGGCCCCGGTTGCTGACCCTGATCCGCACTTCAACGTCGTGGGAGGCCGGGACCTGCACCTCGGCCAAAGAGGCCAGGCTCCCCGTCACCGTGCCAGTGGGACACTGGCAGGACAGCAACACGGTTTCGCCAGGATAGCAGTCATCATTGGCATAGGTCGATTCTCCGGCAACGACCTCCAGGTAGGTGTCCACGCCGTTGGCCTGGGGCAGGGCCTGGATGCAATAGCGTCTGCCGGCCTTCCCCAGGAAGGTCACCTGGTCTACGTCATATACTGGGTTAAAGCTGTGCCACTGAATCTCGCCGACAGAGATCGCGCCAGGGTCAAAGTCGTCGATCTCGTAGGCATCGTATGGGCCGGGAGCCGCCGTGGGTGTACCTGGAATCGCCGTCGGAGTGATGACGGGCGTCGCCGTCCCCGTGGGCACCGGCGTGGGCAGCGCTGCGCTCTGCATAGACTGGACCATGACCTGGCCAAAAACCCCCGATCGCTCCAAGTCGCCCTTGTAGGCGAGCACGTCCTCCTGGGTCAAGGCATAGCCGATGAGCCTCAGGTCATCTTCTTCCTGGAAAAGATCGGCCACTTGGATCCGCTCGGCATCGCGCGACAGGATGGCCTCGAAAACACTCGCCCAGTCTCGCTCTCCAGCCGCGATCGTGGGATAAACGGCTTGCACGACTTCAAGTGCATGTAGGGTCCGCGAGAGTTCCTCGGTGAGTGCGACGACCTCTGGGACTGAAGTTGCAAGCTCCGCCAGGGCCTGTTGGCCTTGCGACAGCGCGTCGCTCGCCTGCTCGGCTTGGGCGCGGTTGCGCAGGGTGAGAACGAACGCCGGCACCAGAGGCACGAGTAGAACGATGGCCACGACCCATGCCACCTTGATGGCCCGTGAGACCACGCGCGGTCGATACTCTTCTGGGAGGATGTTTATGTCTAGCGGCTCAGTGCGCTTCGATTCTGGACGCATGACCCCCTCGACAAGGTAGAGTAGGCTCCACTCAACTCGGCGGCCCAGCAGAGAAGGACACTATCCTCAGGCAAGACCAAAGTAGAATCAACTCCGTTCCCATTGTAGCACATCCTTGTGATACTGTCACTGAGCGCGCGCACTGAGGGCGCAAGCAGGCCCGACCGTCAATCACTAGCCTCCGAGTGCCAGGCCTTCACCTTTATCTCGCCGCTCAC
>DATKWG010000097.1:0-20184 GCA_035529675.1 Anaerolineae bacterium | reverse complement strand
GCGAGCAGGGAGCCACATGGCCGCAGAGCTTCCCCAGGTCACTCACCCGCAGGGCGAGAGCTAGCACCAACCCTCGAGTATCCGCCAGCAGGCTACGGCGCGGGGTAGGGTATGGTGGGCTGGGGTATCGTCGGCTCAGGCACCGTCGGCTCAGGCGTGTGCGTGGCCGTCGGCTCAGGCGTGTACGTGGCCGTCGGCGTAGGTGTGTACGTGGCCGTCGGCGTAGGCGTGTACGTGGCCGTCGGCGTAGGCGTGTACGTGAGAGTGGGCCACACCCACCACGTCCTGGTTGGGCTCGGCGTCGGCGATGGCGTCCTCGAGGGTACCGGGGGCGGTGTCACCGACATCATGGCCAGCGTATGCGGCCGGATCATGACAAAGGTCCACTCCTCGCTCTCCGGATACAGCTCTTCGCCGGGCGATTCCCCGTCGCCGCTGACCACCACTACTTGCCACCGGTACTTTCCGGGAAGGAGCATTGCCGAGGTGACGCGCAGCCTCCGTTCCCGAGTCCAGAAGTAGCTTACCGGCTGGTCTCCGGGCTTGTCCGGCCATATCTGCACCTCGAACCACTCGTCTTTGCCCAGCTCGGCATCCCAGGCCCAGGTCAAATCAAAGAGCCGGGCCGTCAGACCGTCTGGCGGGGCCTGGAGCTGCGGTCGCCTCTCCGGTGTGGCAGTGGGCTTCGGTTCCTCGGTGGAAGTGGGCGAGGGTTCTGTCGTGAAAGTGGGAGTAGGACTGGGTGGCTCCTCGGTTGGCGTCGAGGTAGGGGTTGCTGGCGGCAGTGGGGGAGCCTCTTCACCCGCAGAAGAGGGCGTTGCCGTCGGGGCAAGCTTGGCGCAGCCGATCAATCCCACTACCAGACACGAGAGTGCCAAAAGCGTGAGTGCCCGTCTGTCCATGTTTCGCTCCTACGTGTGGAATCCAAGACGACGTACTGCCAGGAAACAGTACCCTCCAGGATGACACGCTCATTATAACCCAAGTCGTTGCCATTTGCAATACACGTACCCCGTACGGGGTACACGTGCCCCTGAGCTACGGGGTACACGTGCAGGTCAGTGCCTGTATCTGCGTGATCTCTTTCTACAGGGTATCGAAAACCCTTGGGTCAGCTCTCGTCATTGTCACTCTAAACACAAGCGAAGAGTGTCAACCGCACAAAACAGACATTCTTCGCCTTCGTTGCGCTGCGGCTCCCCCTGTGCCTGCGCCCCTGCACTACGGGGTGCCTGCGCCCCCTGCACTACGGGGTGCCTGCGCCACAGGTGCAGGCAGAATGACAGATCGGTTTTTAGATGGTCTCTTCCTATTCTATTGCCGTGCACAGTTGTTCGTGCTATAATCGCGTCGGAGTAAGATTCCCGTAAACTTCTTCAGAGGAGGCCCCTCATGTACCAGAAGCTTATCATAGTGGGCAACTTGGGCCGAGATCCCGAGATGCGCTACACGCCCGATGGAACGCCCGTCACCAGCTTCTCGGTGGCCACGAATCGGCGGTGGACCGACGCCAGCGGACAGCAGCAGGAGCGAACGATCTGGTTCCGCGTCTCTGCCTGGCGCCGGCTGGCGGAAACCTGCAATCAGTTCCTCGCCAAGGGACGCCAGGTGTTGGTGGAGGGCGAGATCCAGGAGCCGAGGGTGTGGCAAGCACAGGATGGCCAGTGGCGGGCCTCCCTGGATGTACGGGCCTTGACGGTCAGATTCCTGGGCGGGCGCGGCGATGTTGCCCCGGTCGGCCCGGCACCTGAGGCCCAGACGGCCCCAGACGCGATCGACGAGGAAGAGATTCCCTTCTAGGTAGGCTTGGTGGTGGTTCTGCACCCCTTACGGGGCACTGGCACCCCTCACGGGGCACTGGCATCCCTGGCGGCGGAGTCGAGTTGGACTCCGCTGCTCTCTTTTGTGGAGCCGATCGGGCCTGGGGCCGGGCAAGCTGGCCGACATCGTGGTGCTTTCGCGGGACACCTTTACCGGGCCGCCCGAGGCGATCCTGGACACAGTGGTGGACTTGGCCATCGTGGGGGGGCGGGTGGTGTATGAGAGGTAAGGTGGGAGACGGGGGTAGACGGGAGCGGACGCGATGATGGCGCTACTTCACCGGAGAGGAGTGGCCGGGTGCCTGTGCATATTGCTGTTGGCGGCGTGTGCCGAGCCAACCGCTCTGCCGGGTGCCAGGTTGCCTACGGACACACCTGCGGTGACCACATCGGCCACCCAAACCCTGCCTCCCACGCGGGTGCTGACCGCCAGCCTGTCTGCCCTCCAGCTTGCCAGGCCCAACGCCGGCCCCGCTCCTTGACGCCCCGCGCACTGAAGCCTAGAATGACGACCGTGCCAGCACGGGTTCTGCTCGTTTCAGTTTGCCGTCCGGAGACCAACATGGCCAACACTCAGCGCCTCTTCTATGACGACGCTTATCGCACCCAGTTCGATGCCACGGTGGTCGAGCAGTTGGCGCTGGAGGGCAAGCCGGCGGCGGTGCTCGACGCGACTTGCTTCTATCCCACGTCGGGCGGGCAGCCCCACGATACCGGCACGCTTGGCGGGGTGCCGGTGATGGAAGTGATCGAGAAGGGCGATCGGATCGTGCATGTCCTCACTCGGGAGCTGGGCCTGGGCCTGGTGCATGGCGTCATCGATTGGGAGCGGCGGTTCGACCACATGCAGCAACACACCGGCCAGCACATCCTCTCGCGCGCCTTTGAGGACCTGTTCGGCGCGGCGACGGTCTCCTTTCACCTGGGAGCCGAGTCCAGCACCATCGACGTGGAACTGCCGTCACTTGACTGGGACACCGCCGCCCAGATCGAGGAATCGTGCAACAGCGTCGCGTTGCAAAACAGGCCGGTCGTGACCCGAGTGTATGACCAGAATGAGCTCGGTCGCCTCGCCTTGCGCAAGCCGCCCCCCAGCCGCGGTCGCATCCGGGTGGTGTCCATCGAGGGATTCGACGACTGTGCATGCGGCGGCACCCACGTGCGGGCCACGGGCGAAGTCGGAAGCATCCACATCCGGCGATGGGAGCGAAGGCGCAAGCAGACCAGAGTAGAGTTCCTCTGCGGGTGGCGGGCGCTGCGAGATCACCGCGCCATGAACCTGACCTGCCAGCGACTCGGGCTCAGGCTCAGCACCGGCCTGGAAGAGCTCCCCGACGCCGTGGAGCGACTGTTTGAGGCCGAAGAAGTGGCCAGGCGCCGGGTGAAGGAGCTGCAGGAGCGACTCGTGACCCTGGAAGTGCCCCGCCTGGCCCGCGAGGCAGAGACAGTGGGCGATCTGAGAGTGGTCTCCAGACTGCTAGAGGGCTACAACGCTGCGAACATGCGCTACACGGCCCAGAGACTCACCCAGCAGCCCGGCGTGGTGGCCCTGCTGGGAGTGATCGATCCCTCGCCACAGATATGCTTTGCCCGGTCCCAAGACGTAGACATCGACATGGCCCAGTTGCTGCGCGGCGCGGCCGGCCAGTACGGAGGGCGGGGGGGCGGGCAGCCCCACGTGGCGCAGGGGGGAGGCATGTCGGCGGCGGACCTGCCCCTCGTGCTGCGCGAGGCTCGCGAGCGGGTTGCGGCGGGAGGCTAGCGATCATCCAGGGCTGCAACCCATTCTACCCCTCCCCTTGGGGGTGGGGTATAGCCAGGGAATTGCTGCAGGAGGCGAGGTGCTCAAGGAGCTTGCAGACAGGGTCTACCTCTACACGGGATACGATGGTGTCAATGTCGGGCTCATCGTCACCCAGCGCGGCGGGTTGCTTGTAGACACGCCAATGATGCCATCAGAGGCTTGGGAGTGGAAGTCCAGCCTGTCCCGATTGGGTGTGGACAGCATCTACGGGATCGTCAACACCGACTATCACCCCGAGCACTCTTGGGGGAACGCTATCTTTATGCCCACGATGACCTGGGGGCACGAGCTCTCTGCGAGGCCGATCGCCAGGTATCAGACGTCGGGACTTGAGCAGATCAGCAGTCTCTATCGTGAGCGCGATCCCGCCCTGGCCGAAGAGATCGCCAAGATCGAGATCTTTGGCCCAGAGATCTGTGTCGAGGATCGAGTGACGCTGCACCTCGGCGACCGTCGGGTGGAGGTACTGTATCTGGAAGGGCATACTCCAGCCTCGTTGGGGGTGTACCTGCCCAGGGAGCGCATCCTCTTTGCGGGCGACAACATCGTCAACAATCAGCACCCGGCTGCATATCACGCCAACTCGCTGGCGTGGCTGGACACGCTGGAGCGAATACGAGAGATGGACGTGGATGTCATCGTTCCAGGCGAGGGCGAGCCATGCGGCAAAGAAGTGATCGATCCCCTTGCGGCGTACATCACCGAGATGCGCAGGCGAAGTGAGGAGCAGTTTCTGCGAGGCGCCAGCCGGCGTGAAACGGTGGAGAAGGTGGGCATGTTGGATTGGTTCCCCTTCGCCGAGGAGCAGGCTGCATGCATCAAGCGGCGGAGGCGCGAAAGCGTGGAGCGGATCTATACCGAGATTCGCATCGCCCATCGACAGCGCAAGCCCCGATGACACCCTCGCTGGTGGCGCGAAAAAGCCCGTGGCTCAGGCTCGTGCGCTCAGCGACCATCCATGGCCAGAAAAGCGGCCGGTTCGACTTGCTTGCGCGAAGCAAAGCGTCTGTCCAGCCAGGAGATCAGGCCATCCAGAAGCCGAGTGTGGCTGATCAGCCACTGGGGCAGACCCAGCCACCAGCCCCTGCCCCAGGTGAAGGGACAGCTTGCGATGCAGGCGCTGCAACTGGTGCCCGATGCCATCCAGTACCTCAAGCACTTGGGAGCGTCCACGTACCACTTGAGGACGCCATCGTTGTTGCAGGGATTATGCCCGGTGTGGGATGGCTCTCCGTCGGAGATCGCGCCTGCAGCACACCGACGGGCGCACTCGCGGCATGAATCGCAGTAGGCCTGAATGCCAAAGTCCACGGGATGATCGACCAGGAGAGGCATGTCAGTGATCACCTTGGCCAGGCGCACGCAGGGACCGTATTCGCGCGTGATCAGCAGACCGTTCCGGCCCAGCTCACCGAGACCTGCCTCCACGGCCATGGGAATGGTGAGCCCCGTATCGTTCAGACTCGGTATGGCCTGGTAGCCGATGCCCCTGACATAGGCTGCAACAGATAGAACGCAAAAGGCAGCCTGCGAATACCCAAGATCGGTGGCTGCCCCGGCAAGAAGCGAAGGTGCAGTGGACACCATCCCTCTATTCATCGGCACAGCGACCAAGATCACATACTTCATACCGGCTGGCAGAGCAAACGCCTCGTCGCTACTCGGCGGGCCTTTGCCACCGGCGGCACCGACGGTGTCACCGGGGCCATCGTTGCGCCGCTGTACATGCGCGTACATCCATCGCATGTCCAGCTCGGCCACCCCTGTCAGAACTGCGCCGCAGTGTCGGGCAACCCGTCGCGCCTCGCGGGTCAGCCTGACCTTGTCAGTACAGCGACTGTCCGCAAGTTCCGTTGGGAAGTCTACGCCGCACAGAGCTTTCCCGCTGGACTGACCGAGCCCCCAACTCGCTGCCAGGTCCTCCACGATGCCAAAGCCCGCCTGGAACCCGTAGTGAAAGAGCGCATCGGCCGGATCCTCGAACGCCAGCTTGGGAGCAGTCTTTCCCTGGGCGACGAGGGATACGATGCTGCGATGCCATTCGTCTCGCCAGTCCCGGCCGAGATCCCTCGACAAGGCTCGGAAGGCGGTGTTTCTCACGTCGAAGCGCCGGTAGAGGCCATCGTCGATCTGCATGGCGTGCTGTTTCTTGTGCCTCACCTGGGCTTGCTCATCGTTTGTCGTGCTACGGTCGAGCGCACGCGATCGCCCCAGCTTGACCGTCTCCCGACGGCGCATCTGGGGCACTAGGCTCTCAGGATGGATATCTTGGCCACGATCTGCGATCTGGCCTGCTTCAGATGCTCCAGCAGTTTCTCGTCCTCGCGTCCTTTCAGGTCCTCGACGTACCGGTCATAGCTCGCCAGGAAGGCTTCGTTGAGCAGGCCACGGTTCTCCTCCAAGACGGCATCGGTGCCGTCCGGAAACTCGGCCAGCAGGAGCTTATGAATGAGCCGGAGTTCAGGACTCAGGTCCTCGTCCAGAACGTCGATGACCGTCTCGAGAATGGCACCCAGCTTCTCCGCGCGGGCGACGTCGTTCTGTGTGCGGGCGATCTCCTGGTAGCGGGCCAACAGGCTTACGAACACGTCGTTGATCGCGTCGCGGTGCTCGCGCACCGCGGCCTCAAGATCCTCCGCCTCAGATAGCTCCATGATGAGCAGGCTGGCCCTGTCCTGCGCTTCGCGAGCCATCCTGTTCTGAGCCTCGATCTCGTCCAGAATGCGTTCCCGCAGCTCGCTGAGCGCCTTGGTTGTGTCTGTGTCGTTTGCACCCTCCGCGGCCTCGATCTTAGAAGTGAGGGCCTGGAAAAAGCCATAGTCCAGCCGTGCCCGATTCAGAGCGATCGTGGTGCGCCAGGCCCTGCCTGGTTCCACGCCCTGCAGCATGTCGATGAGATCCTGGTAAGTAGCATCTTCAGGCGCGGCAGCGGGCATCGCCGGGGTGACCCTGTCCAGCAGCTTTTCACGGAGGCCGCGAAGCGCGTCAGCGTGTTCCTGATCTCCAGCTTCCTCGTCAGCGTCGATTGCATTGCTCAGCAACAGGAAGAACTCGTAGTTCAGCTCCTGTCTATGCTCCTCGACCAGCTTGCTTAGGGCTTCCTCATCCTCCACGGCCTCTTGCAGCGTGGTGATGAGTTTCACCTTGGCACGCTGATCTTCCAGCATCTCCTTGGTGATCCCATCTGCCTCCAAGATGGCGTCGAAGAGGCTGTCCAGAGTAAGCGCGGTCCTGGGCTGGAGGAAGTAGCCTTTGCGTCTCTCGGGGGGAAGGCTGTTCATCACCGCATTCACCAGGGAGCCCACGTACTGCTCCCGCTGGTCGGCAGACAGGCTCAGTTCTGGCGGCACGTAGGAGATCAGCAGCTCCTTGTCAGGGTCGTGGTAGACGATAAGCGCACTCATCGTCCCCCCACTTCCACACTGGGGACACTTGGCATAGTTGATCCGGCCCCGCAGGAACTGCTGCTTGAGATCGGGTTCTTCGCCCACATCGATGAGCGTCCTTACTTCGACGACGAAGCTCGCCTGACACTTCGGGCAGCGTACCTGGGTTGGCATGGGGGGAAAAGGCATGACCCTTGCTCCTTACAATAGATATGCCAGACCACTACCGCAGGGCAGACCAGCGCCCCGTACGGGGTGCCAGCACTCGAGATCAGCCCTGGCGCCCTGCGAGAACGCGTGATAGCAAGTACTGAGGGTTGGTCACCGTTGCCGCAAAGACCGCCGCCTCGGTGAGCCCGGCTCCAGCGGCCACTTGCTGGGCAAAGGCCAGGGTGACGAAATCGGACGGCGCATGAGCATCGCTGTTGACCACCATCTTGGCGCCAGCCAGCCCACAAACCCTGGCCACGTGGCCATTGGTGAGGCAGTGGCCCTGGCGCGTGGTGATCTCCACATAACAGTCACGGGCCGCTGCCAAGCGTGCATCTTCCAGGGTGAGCAACCCAGGGTGTGCCAGAACATCCACCGCATCCGATTCCACGGCGGCCCGGTTGGTGCCCGGGGCCACCGGCTCAACGATGGTCTCGCCGTGGACAATGACGACTTCAGCACCCATTGCCTTGGCCCTCTGGGCCAGCTTGTCGATGCTCTGCGGCCCGACGTGGGTGAGTTCCACGCCCACCAGAAGCTCGGTCTCGAAATCGCGGGGCTGCTGCTCCAGAACGCGCCGCAGGCTGGCGATGACCGCAGCCATGTTGCTGGCGTCCACGTGATCGGTGATAGCCAACCCCCCAAAGCCCAGAACAGAGACCCTGCGCAGCATCTCTGAGGGCAGCAGAGCGCCGTCGCTCAGAAAAGAGTGGGTGTGAAGGTCTATCCTTCTCGCATCGCTCATTGCAGTGTAACGAGCATGTAGTGTGTTTCTCACCCTCGGGGCCCCCGTCCGCGTGCCTTCAGTATATGAGATGGTCTTTGCTTGTCAATGCTCGCTTCCTCAAGGGCTTGGGGCGACTGGGCAGCAAATGGTGGGGGCATCAACAGCCACACGCTGCCGGGAGAGCGGATCGCAGCCGATTGATCGCATCTGGCCGACGGCCCGCCTGCCTGAGAGCCATTCAACACCCGGCCTGAACGGCACTTTGACGCCCCCCACACCTTGCTCTACAATGCTGTATGCGCAGGTCCAAAATGTTGCGAGTTCGACAGCGCGCCAGGAGGTCAGACCAGTTGGAGATACCTTCGCATCGGGTAAGGTGGGGGCTGCGCGACATGGCATTCGCCGGGCTTACGACGCTGGGCCTTCTCGGGGCCGGTGCGATTCTGCTCGCGGGCGGGGCACTGCTATGGCCCGGGCTGGGCGCATTCGGACTTCCCCCCGGCATTCTGGTGCCGGCGGTGTTTGCTTGCGAGGCCCTGCTCATCATCCCCGCCTGGCTGTGGGGTCCGCGCAAATACGGCGGCGGATGGGCAAGCCTGGGGTTGCGCGCCTGCTCGCTGAGCAAGTCGCTCGCCCTGCTCTTCCTGGGCTTTTCAGCGATCCTACTGGTCAACGCCGCATGGGATACTGCCCGCCAGAGACTGGGATGGCCCGGACAGCCCGATTACCTGCCCGTGTTCGGTGGAGGCGTACAAGGTCTGCTGATCGCGCTGCTCCTGGGTGGCGCCGTGGCTCCCGCCGCAGAAGAGATATTCTTCCGTGGGTACCTCTTTGCCGGCCTGCGAGAGCGATGGGGCACGGGGGCAGCCGTGGTGCTCTCTTCTATTCTCTTCTCCCTGGCCCACGCCACCCCTGGCGTGCTGCCTCCCCTGTTCATCATAGGCACGGTCTTTTGCCTGATCTACGAGCACACCGGCTCGCTTTGGCCCTGTGTCGCCCTTCACGGCGCGATGAACGCTCTGGCCTTTGCTGTCGCCTACCTCTCCGAACGCTTTCCAGACCTGGTGCGCGGTGGCATGTAGGGCCACCTGCACTTGCCCAGGGCCAGCGGCGGCATGCCTCGGGTCTCGGCCCAGGAACGATCGCTCTCAGGACGGCGGGTGCGCTAGTCCCCCCCCTCTATCAGGAAGGTCGCGCCCGCGCTGCGCCCAAAGACGTCGGCAGCGTACATCTCGTAGGCCATGGCTGGCATGACCTTGAACTTGCCCGGGGTGGTGCAGCGCACCGAGTAGACGTACTCGTAGGTTCCCCTGGGCAAAAAGTCGGCGAACAGGGCCACTTTCTCGTCGCGCAGCTCGGTGTGGCTCGGCCAGTACTGCCGCCACATCCAGGCCAACTCCCAAGGCGCCCGCTCCCTCTCCAGGCTCGGTTCCTCCACCAGGGATCTGGTGGTCTTGAGGCTAGTGTCGATGGCCTCGCAGCCAGCGGGCAGGGGGTCCTCCACCACCAGGTAGTGCAGATCGTTCGGTGCGATCAAGGTGAGCCTGACCACCAGGATGTCGTTCACCGAGGCCCCGGTCACCGATTCCTCCGCGTCGTCGGCCAGGTAGTACTGCCGATCCACGATGATGCCCCGGTTGAGGGGGCGCATCGTCTCCGCAGGCAAAAAGTAGCGCAGGAAGGCGCTGTAGTAGAGCGTGCCCGGCCCCTCGGTGCGGTCCATGATGATGTCATTGTCCTCGCCGATGCGCAACTCGCTGACCGGCACCTGGGAGCGCACGGGCTGAGCGACTGTGGCGGGACTCACCGAGGCACGCGCCAGGCGAGAACCGTTCACCAGCACCTCATAGTCATAGTCGGCCTCCAGCTCACCGGTGGCCACCATATAGTCGGTCAGGGCCAGGATAGCCCAGACATTCTCCTGAGTGGTCTCCCAGCGCCCACTGCTGCGCGCGGTCATGAGCCACCGCACCGCGTTCGGGAGCAAGCCACTCTGGGGCTGCAGCCGCACCAGGGCCCGCAGCACGATGGCCGTGGTGCGCAGATCGGTGTTCATCGCCCAGGCGAACCTGTACTTCTCCTCCCAGTGGACGCCGGTGGCGCTGACGATGGCCTCGTTCATCATCTCGCTGACCAGGGTATCCAGGCGGGAGGGCTCGTCGGGGGCGAGCGTGTGGAGGGTCATGGCCAGATAGGCTCTGCCATAAAGCGACATGCCGGCACGCTTCTCAAAGAGCCCCACGGTGCGCCCCAGGTCGCCAGAGTCCACCTCTGCCAGGGCATACAGCACCGTGGCCATGCGCTCCGTGTGCCAGCGCGTGTCCGCAGGTTCTCGCTCCAGCCAGTCGTAGAGATAGGCGATGGCGCGCTGCATAGAGGCTTCGTCTACGCCAAAGGCGGCCGCCTCAGCTTCGCCCAGACCCAGGACCACATAGGCGGTGAGATCGGGCGAGCTCTCGTCGCCACCCCACCAGCCCCATCCTCCATCCAGATTCTGCAGCGCGTAGAGCCGCTGCAGGGCCACCCCCACCTGCTGGGGCAGCTTGGTCGCCAGCTCTCGATCCTCGATGCCCAGGCCAAGCAACGCCCGATAGGTGACCACATTGGGGAGGAACCGGCTGACCGTCTGCTCGATGCACTCGTAGGGGTAGGATTCCACGTACTTGAGACCCTCCCGCATACCGGCCGCGAGAGAGGGCTCTAACTCGACGGTGAGCTCGCCCATGCTGGCATCGACCTCCTCGGGCAGGCGCACCAGCTCGATGACCCGATCCTCTACCTGGCCCGAGGTGCCCACCATCTCGGGGGAGCTGGGATGATATACCGGCAGATTCAGCTCCACCGCATCAGAGTAGCGCGGCGTGGTGGCCGTGAAGAGGAGAGTCGCCTGGTCCACGGCTTCCACGGTGGCTGGCCAAGACACAGCCACGCGCCCATGAGCAGGTACGACCAGCGTCTGCCTGCTGTTGGTCACGGCCACGCCTTTGGCATCCAGGGTCACCACCGCCTCCAGATCGTGCTCTGTGTTGTTATGCACCACCGCACCCAGCACAGGCTCATCCCCGATCATCATGAAGCGCGGGGCCAGCGGCCGGATCAACACGTCTAGCGTGGTAATTATGTCTACTCGCTCCTTGCCCACCTCCGTCTGAGCGGTCACCGCCTGTCCGGTCATGCGCCAGGTGGTGAGGTTGTCGGGCAGATCGACCTTCACGCGGGCCATTCCCGATGCGTTGGTGCGCACCGCCGGGGCCCAGAAGGCGGTATCGGGGAACTCTGCGCGCACCATTGGCTCGCCCTCGCCACCGCCTCCGCCCTTGCCTTCCTTGCTTATTTCCAGATTGTGGCGGTCCACCGACATGACCAGCGTGCTCGCCGTGGACAGGCCCAGACCGCGCTGGCCGTAGAACACGTCCACGATGTTGCGAGGGTCGGCCCCCACCAGCGATTCCACGGCCAGGTCCACGAGCTGCAGGGAGAACTCGGCCTCGACCCCGTTCCCCTCATAGTCGAGTGCCTCTATGTCATAGACAGCCTTATCGCGTGGCTTGTAGGGGTCTGAGCGATCGGGCGTGATGGTGATGGAGAGCTCCTTACGCTCGGTAGAGACGGCAAGCATCACGTATCCGATCTTGAAGCTGGCAACGGGGTTGTGCTCATCCATCCCCTTGACCACGACCACCGACACAAACACGTTGGGTGTATAGTCAGGGAGGATGGGTATCTCGAGTTGCTCGCTGTTGCCTTCCAGTTGAAGGATGCGGTACTCGAGGATGCGTCCGCGTTCGATGGTCAGCAGGGCTGTGGTGGCACCCTGATAGGGCGCTGGGATGAGGATTTGCGCAGTCTCGCCTGGGCGGTAGGATCTCTTGTCGGCCACCAGCTCGATTCGATCAGTGTTCTCCCGTCGCCAGTTGACGAACTCGCGGTCGCTTACCCACACAAAGACCGCACTGCGCACGACGTTCTCATACTGGTCCAGCCCGCTGGCCACGATCTTGTAGACGCCGCCTTCGGGCGGGATGAAGCCAACCAGTGCCTGGCCCGCAGCATCGGTCCTCACCGTCTGGGTGGCCACTGCCGTATCTTTGACCTTGTTGGTCCAGTAGTAGTTGCCGTCATCGGCCTTTTCTTTGACGCTGTACCACTCGTGCTGATAAAAGACCACCTCGAGCGATTGGCGCGTACGGGTGACGCCCTGGGTATCCACGGTGATCACCCGCGCCTTCAGCTCCTTTCCAGCAGTCCCCACATAGCTCATCGGCGAGAGCCCGATGTAAAAGTCGCCCTTGTGCACCACGGCTCCGCTCTGGGCGCTCACTTCCTGGTTGTTGATGTCGACCACCGAGGCCTCGATCGTGTAGACCTGGCTTTGCTTCCGATCGGCGATGTCAGCAGGCACCTCAAAGACAAGACGCCCTTCCTCGTCAGTCTCGCCCTCACCCTCGGTGACGAACTCGCCGAACTCGGAAGGCTGCCACCAGAAGCGTGCCTCGTCATACTCGAAGAAGCTATAGTAGCCCTCGCCCTGCCACCGGTCAAAGTAGAAGGGCCGTCGCATGACCCGCCAGGTGACCTTGGCTTTGGCCACGCCTCCTCCGAAGAAGTAGTCCGCCTGGGCAATGGCCCGGATCGGATCTCCCTGCAGGTAGTCGGCCTTGTCCAGGGTAACCTCGACCTGGAACTCTGGCTTGCGGTACTCGGCCACCTGGAAATCGGTACCAAAGTCATAGACATCCTGGTAGGTGGCAACGATGCGGTAGTACCCCAGAGAAGCCTCCTCTCCCAGCTCGAAATCGCCATACACCGTGCCCATGTCGCTCACCGGGAGCGTGCTGCGCCAAAGCTGCCGATCCTCGGCATCGCGCACGGTCACCGTGACCTCCGTCCCAACGGGGGGAAGGCTATAGCGCGCATCATCGTCTTCCCGCAGGATCGCCTTGAAATGCACCGTCTGGCCGGGGCGATAGATGAGTCGGTCGGTGTAGAGATACGAGCGATAGTTCTCGCTCCCGTAGGCCACCGGCACACCGAATTCCCAGGGACTGATTCCTCTGGTCCAGTCCTTCAGGACGGCGGTCATCCCGTCGCCGCGCTTGGCCAAGACGATGAGCGGCTCCCAGGGGTCTAGCTCGGGAATCTCGGCCAGGGCCACGCCATTGCCATCGGTTCTGGCCTGGCCCACACGCACGCCCTTGCCATCGTAGATAGAGACTTGCACCTGAGAGACTGGCGTGCCGTCGCGCAAATCTGTGGCCCACACCAGCAGTTCGGTGGTGCCGCACTTGAGGGTCAGGTTGGTATCCGAGAGGACAAGGACGTGACGATTCACAAGGGTGGTCTGGGGAGAGGTCACCTCCAGATAGTAGAGACCAGGAACGAGGGGAGCGCCCTGCGCCGCCACAAGGGTGACTGATATGGACCTGGTGGCGTTGAGTGGCGCCTCCACAGACTCCGTCCAGCGGCGCACTAGGTTGCGCGGGTTGCCCCGGTACTTTTCCCACTTGGACCAGCTATCCTCGCCATGCAACCCCACGAATTCCTCTGGCGAGAGAGTGTACAGGGCCAGATCGACGTCGGAAACGTTCAGGTGGCGCACGTACACCATCGGCTCAGCGTACGAGTTGTAGGTCCCCACCCGGTCGGGCACATCCAGGTCCACCATGGGCTCGCGCGGTCGGGTCTCGAAGCGGATGGTCTTTCTCTCCTGAAGGGGGCGGCCAAACTGATCCAACACCTTCTCCGTCAGGGTGACCGTATACCACGTGGATGCCTGAAGCTGGGCATACACCTGGATCTCTGTGTCCCTGTCCGTCCTATAGACGTAGAAACTGGCGGTCGGCGTGATAACCAGACCCTCCGAGACGGTGGGGGTACTTATGGGGCTGGTGAAGGTGATCTTCATGCCCCTGCTCCCATCCACACCGGTCTGGCCATCCCCGGGGCTGGTCGTGACCACCCGGGGCAGAGCGGCCACGCTGAATTGCCAGGCATAGTCCTTCTCTATGGCGGCCTCGCCCGTTGCCGAAGGCGCGCCCTTTTCAAGCCATAGGTTATAGGTCACGCCCGACTCCAGCTCCCGGCTCGGGTGGAAGAACATCAAGTTCTCTGTCCAGGAGAAGGTGCCCGGCACAGGGGAGCCGTCCTCGCTTGCCATACCGAACAGGGCCTGGGTGGCTCCTTGCTTCATCCGTTGGTTGAAGGTGACCTTGATAGAGGTGCGGGGCGAGACGTACTGGGCCTTGAGCCTCGGGGCGACGGAGACTATGTCGGGGAGTTCGGTGCCAAAGCTCCAGGCGTACGCCTCGACAAGCTCGCCGCCGGTGGTATCTTCCAGTCCCGCGAGCACCCGAACTGTGTATTTGGCCCCAGGAAACAGTGGCTCGCTGGGCTCAAAGGTGTATATCGACGTGTTGGTCCAGCTTCCTTTGCCACGGACTGGCGGCGAGAACTCCAGGGGATCGGGCAGCCCAGCCTGGTCCTCGATATAGGTCAAAGGCACCACTGGCCGGTTAAAGATCACCCGAACGACGCTCCGCGAGCTCACCCCTTCGCTGTCCGGCAGAGGAAAGACGTCGGTCACCTCGAGCAGGCCCACCGTTCGGAAGCGGAACGCGATGGGACGTGCCAGAGGCATCTTGTGTTTGCTTTGCGCGGTGACATCTATGGCCACGCGGTACTCCGTATCCCGTTGGAAGCCTCTCCTGTCGGGCGTGAACAACATGGTGCCTTGATCGTCCCAGGACAGAGCCCCGGTCACCTCCGGTTCGATGCTGAATGCCCCTTCCACTGAATCGCTGTCCATCTCCTGGTCGAATCGGAATACCAGCGGCGCATCGGGGCGATGCTCCTCGCCGCGCTCGGGCGAGCGACTCAATAGCCGGGGAGGCTGCGGAGGCAGCGGCGTGGGCGTTATCGTCGGCGATGGCGTGGCGCTCGGCGACGAGGTGGCACTCGGTGACGGAGTAGCGCTCGGCAACGGCGTGGCGCTCGGCGCTGCTGTAGGCACAGCCTCCGCGACTCGCGGCACCGGCGTGACCGTGGGTCTGGCCTCGGCGCAGCCGATCAGACAGGTCACGGTGACCGTCAGAACACCCATCAGCAAGGCCAGGATCCTCTGTCTCTTCATCGGTGCGTCCTTTCTGTGGGCGAGCCGCGAGCTGCTGCCGCGTCTGCGCCTGCCGTGTCAGATGCAACTGTGGGCATTTGGCCTTCGACTACCGAGCAATCGTGGCAGACGCTTCTTCTACCCTGATGTGAACAAGTGGACTGCTGGCCGTCTGCCGCTGCGAGGTCACGCCCTCGAGCCTGAACGTATGAGATCCTGGAACTAGAGTCCAGAACACCCGGTATGGAGGCCCGTGCCAGGTGTGCCATCGCTGGCCGTCTATCCACAAGGATAGGTCGCTGAGGCCCAGTTCTGGGGCACAGACCGCCGCTATCTCTATGCGTTGAAAAGACGATGGTATGTCGGGTGCGATCAGATAACTGCTGTTGGGAAAGGGGCTCGCCAGATTGAGGCCGCTGCTGGCGGTCTCGGCGTCCGTGGCGGCCAACGGCCCGCGCCCAGCGTCCCCCTGGACATCGATTGGCTGCGGTGCCACCCTGTGCGCTTCGGCGACGCTCGGTGGCAACGGTAGCCCCTCCTCCTCCGCCCAGAGCAGGGCCTCGGGAGGCCAATAGGTGAGCCGCCGATAGACGCGGCGCTCGGGCGGGCAGTCGCTGGCGGCCACCTCGCCCGTGGCGGCGTCCAGTGCGACCAGTCGGTGCATCTGACAGGTGTCCACGGGCGCGTTCTCGGGCAAGAAGATCTCCTTCTTGCGATGAGTGCAGGCCGGGCCGGGCAACTGCCCCGACTCTGCGCAAACCACCACCTCGAGCAGGCCCGGAGGTCGTGGGAATGGTCTCGGCGCGCTCGAATGGGCGCTGCTCATCACGGCGTGCCAGATGGGAGCGGCCCCCGAAACACCGGAGATGCTGGTCATCGACTGATTGTCGGCGTTTCCAACCCACACGCCCGTCACCAGGTCCGTGGTATAGCCCAGGGTCCAGTTGTCGCGCCAGCCAGTGGTAGTGCCCGTCTTGACCGCCGCCGGGAAAGGCATGTCCAGTACACTCCCCTCACCAAACGCCGGCACCCGCGCGCGATCATCCGACAGGACATCGGTCACCAGGTAGCTGACGCGCGGGTCCACGACTCTCTCCGACGGTCTTGCCTCCGAGCGATAGATGACCTTGCCCTCGGCATCCTCGACATAGTCGATGAATCGAGGGTCCACCCGGTAGCCACCGTTGGCCAAGGCCCCAAAAGCGGCGGTCAGCTCGATCAATCGCACCTCGCAGCCGCCCAGGGTCAGGGCCAGGCCCTGGCGTTCCACCTCGTCGAGGGAGGTGATACCCAGCTTGTGGGCGGTCGAAACCAGCGCCTGGACGCCCATCTCGTCGAGGAGTTTGACCGCGATCACATTGTACGAGCACGCCAGGGCCCGCCGCAAGGTCACCGGGCCGTGGAAGCGATAGTCGTAGTTGATGGGCACGTAGGGGGTACCCTCTCGGGTAAGGAACGAGGTCCGCACGTCGGTCATCATTGCGGCCGGCGAGTAGCCCCGGGCAAACGCAGCGGCATAGGTGAGGGGCTTGATCGCTGAGCCAGGCTGGCGAAGGGCCAGCGCAGTGTTGACTGCCCCGCTGATTCGGGCATCAAAGTAGTCGGGGCTGCCAACCATGGCCAGTATCGCTCCGTCGCGGTGGTCGAGAACGACCACGGCGGCGTTCTGCACGTTGTGCCCGGGAGACTGGTCGGTCTGTTCGTTGAGGCGAGCCAGGTGGCGCTTCACATGGGATTCGGCCGCGTGCTGCAGGCCGAGGTCCAGCGTGGTGTGAACCAGCAGCCCGCCCCGCCGCAGTGTTTCCTCGCCGAGGCGACGGGCCAGCTCGTCGCGCACCATCATGCAGAAGTGAGGCGCCTCGATGCCGAAGGGATTGGCCGCGAATCGGAGAGGCTCTTGACGAGCAAGTTCCGCCTGCTCGCGGGTGACGTGCCCCGCCTTTACCATGAGATCGAGCACTACGCTCTGCCGGCCTCTGGCCGCCGTCAGGTTTGAGAGAGGGTTGTAGGCCTCAGGTGCCTGGGGCAGACCTGCGAGCATCGAGCACTCGGCCAGATCGAGCTGGGATGCGGGCTTGCCGAAACAGGCCTGAGCCGCCGCCTCCACCCCATAGGCCATGTTGCCAAAGTAGGTCTCGTTGAGGTAGAGAGCCAGAATCTCGTCTTTGCTCATCGTGCGGGTCATGTGGTAGGCCAGCACCGCCTCGCGCACCTTGCGCGACCAGCTCTTCTCATATCGCTCCTGCGAACCGAGCAACACATTGCGGGCCAACTGCTGGGTGATGGTGCTGGCCCCAGACACGGTCCGCCCACTACGTAGATTGATCCAAAGGGCCCTCACGATGGCCCGAAGGTCCACTCCAGGATTCCGGTAGAACGACACATCTTCGGTGGCTATGATGGCCTGGCGCAGCACGAGAGGGATCTCGTCCAGCTCCAAAGGACGGTGCGCACCAGCGTGGGGATCGACGATCTCGTAGAGCAAGCGTCCATTCCGGTCCAGAATGAGAGTTGATTGAGCCAGGGTGCGATCCCGAATCTCGACAGCCGATGGCAGGGGCAGCAAAACCCCTGGCTGGCAGATCAGCACCGCCAGCAAGGAGGCCAACACCAGCAACCCACCAATCAAGAGCCAGAGCTTTCGGGGCTTTGCCATGCCTATGCCACTCAGCATCCTTCGGATCCTGCAAGTCCTCCACCCAGGGGATGAACACAAGATGAATGGCCGCAAGAGCGCAGGCGAACCCGCCTGTCGTGCGGGGCCGTGTGGACGGGACTCGTGCGTATGACGTGTGTGGTGGCCAAAGGGTTCCATTCCAGACTCAGGAATCCCGATCCACACAAGCCAGTGCTAGTTGTCGCAGCATCTGCCGGGCGGCATCTTTGCCCTGGCCACCAATTGGGCGCTCCCCGGCATCTGCGGCCTCAGCGGCATTGAGATAGTCCAGAGCTCGCCGACGGTGCTGCCGCGCACGGTTGCGCGCGTATTCGCGGGATCCACAGCGGGCCAAAAGCGTTAGTACGGCCAAGAGATCGTCTGGGGACATGGCCGGTTGAGCGTAGATGGCCTCCAGGTCGGTGTGGCCATGCTCCTGCTCCCAGTGCAGCGCATAGAGCACGGGCAGAGTCTTCTTTCTCTCAATCAGATCGCTGGCCGCGGATTTGCCCGTTACCGCCGGATCTCCCCAAATGCCCAGGATATCGTCCATGATCTGATAGCTTAGTCCGAGTTCCCTGCCGAAATCACGGTAGGCAGCCACCACCGGCTCGCCACGTCCATCGGCTGCGCCGAGGATGGCCCCGATGGCCGCTGAGGCCGAGAACAGGGCAGCGGTCTTGCCCGAGATCATTCGCTCATAGTGCGCCACCGACACCGACTGAGCCGACTGGAAAGCGAGATCAAGATGCTGCCCTGTGCACAGCTCCAGGCAAGTCTCGCACAATAGTCTCACCACGCGGAGCACTGTGTCGGCACGGTATCCCCGATCCAAGAGGCGCAGCATACTGAGCCGCGCAAGAGCCCACATGGCATCGCCCACGTTGATGGCCTGGGCAATCCCCCACAGACGCCACACCGTGGGACGGTGCCGGCGCAGATCGCTCTCGTCCTCTATGTCGTCGTGAATGAGAGAGAAATCGTGAACCAGTTCGATTGCGCTGGCCGCGGGCAACGCCCGTCGCCAATCGCCGCCCACCGACTGACAGTTAAGCAGACACAAGAGCGGGCGGAGTCGCTTTCCCTGTGACTCATTCACTGGATGGAAACGCTCATCCAGCCAACCCAGATGGTACTGCATCATCTGGTAGAGGGGTGCGACCGCCTCCTCCCATGTCGACAGCACACCGCGCAGGTCCTCTTCGAGGGCCGCGAGACAGACGGAGAAGTCGCTTTCCATGGCCCAGAATCAACTCCTCGTAGTGACCCGGGACCTGTCCAACTCGCCCATGTTGCGTGCTCCCGAGCAAAACATGGCCACGCGCAACTGCCGGATCACGATCTCCAGCCTGGCGATCACCGCTTGAGCCGACTCCATCGCAGGAGGCAACAGAGGTTGGGCCATCCCCACCAGGTTCGCGCCCAGGGCCAGGCAAAGCGCGGCCTCGACGCCGTTGGTCAGACCCCCGCTGGCAATCAGCGGCAGATCGGGGAGGGTCCGGCGCACCCACACCAGAGAGTCGGCAGTGGGGATGCCCCAGCTAGCAAAGGCGCTGGCCACTTCAGCCGCGACGGACTCCCCGCTGCGATGACGCTCGACCTCGCTCCACGACGTGCCACCAGCTCCGGCGATGTCGAGGGCTGCTACACCGGCACGGCAGAGTTGTTCTGCCGCCTGGGGCGAGAGCCCCCATCCCACCTCCTTGACTACCACTGGCACGGGCAGTTCCCGGCACACCCGCTCAATCTTGGCCAGAAGCCCGGAAAAGTCGGTGTTCCCCTCCGGCTGCAAGGCCTCCTGCAGAGGGTTCAAGTGTAGGATCAGCCCATCCGCCCCCACGCTCTCCACGGCCCGCAGGCACTCCTGGACGCCATAGCCATAGTTGAGCTGCACGGCGCCCAGGTTGGCCAGCAGAAGGATATCGGGGGCACGATCACGCACCTGGTAGGTGGCCATGAGCTCCGGGTCCTCGATCCCCGCTCGCTGCGAGCCCAGCCCCATGGCCAGACCCAGTTCTTGCGCGGCCGTCGCCAGCCTGCGATTCACCTCAGCCGCCAGATCGGTTCCCCCGGTCATGGATGAGAGAAGCAGGGGAGCGCGGAGCTTCTGGCCCAGGAATCGCGTGCTGGTCTGCACGTCGCCCAGGGCCATCTCGGGCAGGCACTGATGGATCAGTCGATAGCGCTCCAGACCGATGCTCGCCGCCGAGCGCACGTCTTCCTGCAGACAGATCTCGAGATGCTCCAGCTTTCTTCTGTCGTGCAAGCTGCCTCCGGGTAGACTCGCAGAGTGTGACCCAGTCTATCGCCCGGAGGGGATGGTGTCAAGCGATGGCGCGTCCAGGGTGTGGAAGCAGTAGGGGCGCATGGCCATGCACCCCTACGAGCGCCTGATGCGGTTCCCTGCGACGAAACCGAGGAGCCCGAGAAAGAAAATGCCCAGCGCCGCCTCCAGGGGCATCAGGATGCGCAT
>DATKWG010000096.1:0-7542 GCA_035529675.1 Anaerolineae bacterium | reverse complement strand
CAAGTCGAAGCCATGCCTGCGTCAGCACGGCCCAGGGTCCGACGGGCCTAGCTCTGGCTTGCGCTGGTCGTACTGCCCAGATGCGTCGGAACGGATCCTTGCCAGAATCCGACGCGGCAGATACAATCGGGTCCAGAAGTGGCTTTGACGATGGCCTGCCCCGGCTGCGCTTGCATTGACATAACGGGGCATTGCGAGACCGCCGGCCATCGGTTGCTGGAAAGATGGTGCGGCCGCTACTTGAGGCCCCCGCCAGGCTGTGGCTTGTCCGTAGACCTGCCGATACTGCTACTGCCAACCTGGTGAACCAGGGAATGTGCGGCGTATGTGCTGCAGTCGATCTGCGGAGGTCGTGCCAGCGAAGTGGCGTTGGCCAGATGAGGGTCGGTCCCTCCTGGGGGATGAGGCGATGTCTCGAACTGTGGCGCTGAGGTCTCTGGTCGAGGATGCACGTAGCCGGATCGTTAGCTTCGCCGAGTTCGTGCTACGGACGCCAAGTCTGTCGGGGCATGAGGAGCAAGTGGCTCAGTTGGTCCAGTCGGAGATGCGAGCGCTGGGCTACACCTGGACGCGGGTAGATGAGGCAGGCAATGTCGTTGGCAGGCTCGCAGGTGGCGACGGTCGCACCACGTTGCTGCACGGCCACATGGACGTTGTGGACCCAGGAGAAGCCTCTCGGTGGCGCTACGGTCCGTTTTCTGGACAGATGGCCGAGGAGTGCCTTTGGGGCAGGGGATCCAGCGACGCAAAGGGCGCAGTAGTCGCCCAGGTGTATGCGGTGGGGCTTTTGCAGGAGGCCGGTTTGCGGCCGGCTGGCGACGTATACGTGTCGGCAGTGGTGATGGAGGAGACCGCTGGCCTGGGGACGCGTCATCTGCTGCGGTGGCTGAGGCCCGACCTCGCCGTGATCGGTGAGCCTTCGGGCAACACCCTGCGGCGAGGGCACCGCGGTCGCCTGGAGTTGGTGGTAACCATGCGGGGGCGCTCTGCCCATGCCAGCGTACCAGACCAGGGTCTGAATCCCCACTTCTCCATGGCCCGCTTTCTGCTCGAACTTTGGCAAATGCCGATGGCCCCCGACCCAGTTTTTGGCAGCAGCAGTGTGACGCCAACCCTGGCCTACGTCGATCAGACCAGCAGCAACGTGATTCCTGCTGAAATGACGGTGCACCTGGACTGGCGTGCTGTGCCCGGAGAGACTGCGGACGATGCCCGTAGGCGCCTGCTGGAGGTTCTGGACAGGACGATCGAGCCAGGGATACGGGTGGCCGTGAATATCCACGAGCGTTCATTGCGCACCTACACGGGACTGGAGGAGACCCTCGATCTAAACATGCCAGGGTTCTGCCTCGAGGCTGACGATCCCAGGCTGCTCTCGGCCCAGGCAATCTTGGAGCAGGCCCTGGGCCGGCCTGTCGCTGTGGATGTCTGGACTTTCTCCACCGACGGGGGCTCTCTCGCTGCAGCGGGGATTCCCTGCATTGGCTTTGGGCCGGGCGAAGAGGAAATGGCTCACGTCATCGACGAGCGCATAGAGATCGATCAACTGCTTGAGGCCACGGTGGGCTACATGGGTCTTGCTCTTGAAATGGGCAGGCGGAACTGAACGTCTTGTCAATGGATGCGGTGCTCTCTTGCGTCCGCCTTCTCAGCGCGTATAATGGCCTGGGAACCGACTCGATCTACTGGGGGCGATTGGCTTGCGACCGGAACGAAAGAGAAGCGGGGAGTCTATCGAGGAGTTCAAGCGAGCGGCGGGCCATCGCGCGGCCGATTTGGTGCGCGACGGGATGGTGGTGGGGCTGGGGAGTGGGTCAACAGCTCGCTATGCAGTCTTGCGTGTTGCCGATAGGTTGCGCAGGAATCAGTTGCGGGACGTGGTTGCTATCCCCACATCGGAGGAGACGGCTCGGCTGGCGCATCGAGGAGGAATCCCCCTTTCCACCCTGGAGGATCACGCCCACCTGGACCTGACTATCGATGGCGCGGACGAAGTGGACCCGCAGCTCAACGTGATCAAAGGTTTGGGAGGCTGTCTTCTTCGTGAGAAGATCGTGGCTTTTGCCACCGCCAAAGAGATCATCGTGGTTGACCACTCAAAGCTAGTTCAGACCCTTGGCTTCAGAAGCCCGGTGCCGGTTGAGGTGATCCGGTTTGGGTGGAGGAATACTCGGACTGCGTTGGCCAAGACTGGGGCTCAGGCCGTCCTGCGAGAGATTGGAGGCGAGCCCTACGTGACGGATGAAGGCAACTACATAATCGATTGCACGTATGACGGGATAGAGTCGCCCCGTGCGCTCACGGCTGCTCTCAACGCGATACCGGGCGTGGTCGAAAATGGGTTGTTTCTGGGGGTCGTCGATATGGTCGTGGTCGGTTCGCCCTCAGGTATCACCATCTTGGAGCGATAGCTGGTGGAGAAGGAGCGGATTCTCGTCGTGGACGACGAAGCGGCCGTTCGGCGCCTTCTCACGGAGGTTTGCCGGCGGGAGGGATACGAGGTAGTCACCGTGGGTGAAGGGGCGACGGCGCTTGAGATCCTGGAAAAGACTTTCTTTCCCGTGTGTGTCGTGGATCTGCACTTGCCTCACGTGGACGGGTTGCAGGTCTTGCGTCACGTCAAGGAGCTGTACCCCACCTCTCAGGTCATCATCTTTACCGCGTACGGCGACATAGAGACCGCGGTCGAGACTCTGCGGCTGGGAGCGTACGACTATCTGCAAAAGCCTCTTACGGACACCGATCTGATCCGGGCGAGCGTTTCGCGGGCCCTGGAGCGTTGGAGGCTGGCCGAAGACAATGCCCGATTGCTCACAGACCTGAAAGAGGCCAACCAGGAGCTCGAGCGACGTAGACGACAACATCTACAGTACATCAACTACATCGGCCAGGCGATGGGAGGAGCCCTGAGGAGCGAAGATGTGACTCGCGTGCTGCTCCAGGCTGTTCTCGACTCGACAGGATGTGACGGAGCAGGCGTGCTGATATTGCCCCGGTTCGACAGGACTCACGCCTGGGCGCTAACCGACGGCAGGAAAGGCTTTTCGCCCCTCGCCCAAGAGGCTCTGGTAGAAGCGATGCTGGGCCAGCTTCCTGAACTCTCGAGACCCGATGTGGAGACGGTTGAGCTGCAGGACCTGCGAACCGCAGGAGCAGGGGAGCCGAATGAAGAGACGTGGCGGCGCTACGAGTTTCGCCTGCTGGAGGTGCGTGACCAGTTGAATGGGGTGGCTGTTCTGGCGAGCCATGCTGAAGAGCCGCTTAGCGAAGAGGCCCTCAACTTCTTCGCTATTCTGGTCAATCAGGCAAGCACCGCTCTGGCCAATGCCTACCTGTTTGCCCGCACGAGTGAACTAGCCACAAGGGATGGTCTGACCGGCTTGTACAACCATCGGCACTTCTTCGAGCTCCTCGAGACCGAGATTGGTCGCGCCGAACGCCACGATGAGGAAGTGGCCATCATCATGCTAGACATCGACAACAGGGGCAAGGGCGTGGGTCTGAAAGCGGTGAACGACACCTATGGCCACCAGGCAGGAGATGATCTGCTTCGCGCTATTGGACAGCTCATCAAGAGCATCGTGCGACGGGCGGATGTGGTGGCCCGCTATGGCGGGGATGAGTTCA
This sequence comes from Anaerolineae bacterium, assembly GCA_035529675.1. GTDB lineage: Bacteria > Chloroflexota > Anaerolineae > UBA1429 > UBA1429 > DATKWG01. The sequence continues at coordinate 3,915 of DATKWG010000096.1, read as the reverse complement.
TCATCATGGCGCCGGAAACTGGCAGCGAACAGGTCGTTCTGTTGGCCAGGCGCGTCCTGGCGCGTCTCTACAGTACCCCCTTCCCCATCGCCGGCACGGAAGTACACGTGACGGCCAGCTCTGGAGCCGCTGTGTTCCGTCCTGGTGGGGGGCAAACCGCCGATAGCGTGGTCAGCCTGGCAGACCAGGGACTGTACCTCGCCAAGGGGCAGGGCGGGCACCAGGTCTGTTTCGTTGACTCGGATACTCAGGTCTGCTGGCCAGCATGATGCCGCCACGCGGGGGCTTCAGGTTTGGGCCGTTGGGCTCTGATGGAGCTCCATCAAGCGGCTTGCGATCGACAGGCCGATTCTGAGTCTGTCGGCGCGCCCGAGTCTCGTTCCAGGTGATGGCATAGCCGCTGGTCTCGTTCTCGGACCTCGAAGAGGCGAGTTTGGAGCATATGGCGAAACGTATTGCCTACTTTGATTGCTTCTCAGGTGCTAGTGGCGACATGCTGTTGGGCGCGTTGCTTGACGCCGGCTTGGAGCTGGCCGAGCTGAAGGCGACTCTGGCTGGTATGGGCGTCTCGGGCTACGAACTGACTCTGAGCAAGCAGGTGCGTCAGGGAATCAGCGGGAGCAGATTCAGTGTCCTGGATCAGGCGCACACTCGCCCGGCTCGGAACCTGGAGGTGGTTCGGGAAGTGCTCGAGGGCAGCGAACTGGATCCGGAGGTCGTCGCTCGCAGCCTCCGCGTCTTTGAGCGGCTCGCCGAGGCGGAGGCCCGGGTGCACGGTACTACTGTGGACCAGGTACACTTTCACGAGGTGGGAGCCGTCGATACGCTGGTGGACATCGTAGGGTTCTGCTGGGCGATTCAGCGGCTCAAGATCGAGGCTATTCACGCCTCTGCTTTGCCCCTGGGCAGCGGAACCATCAGGACCGAGCATGGCCTCTTGCCCGTTCCCGCACCGGCGACTCTGGCGCTTCTGGCGGAGGCCAAGGTGCCCACTGTGCCCTCCGCGGCAAAGGGCGAGTTGGTGACCCCAACGGGTGCGGCTCTACTCACCACGCTGGCGACCTTTTCCAGGCCAGCGATGGCGGTTCACCGAGTGGGCTACGGGTTTGGCTCCAAGGAGTTCCCCTGGCCGAACGTGGTGCGCGTTTGGATCGGGGAGGAGTGTCACTTCTCAACTGGACCATCACCATGTCCGCTCCACGGGCACCAACACCCAGAAGAACTTGCACCCGGTCATCACGGCGCACACGAGCATCGACCCTCCCCGGGGGCCGGGGACTCCCACGATACGAATGGTCTTCCCAAGTGTGGGAAGCGAGACGCGCACGGGCATGATCGGGGGGCGCGGGAGAGCTGACGGGGCCTCGTCGATGCATTGGTTCCATGCCAACAGATCCGGCAGGCGGTAGCGCCTGTCGGGCTCTTGTATCGAGGCTTCTTGACCCCTTGGTCGATGGCCCATATACTCGACGCAACTGATCCAGCCGAGAGTGTATGATGGGTGTGCAGCAAGGGACAGATCGCAGATCCAACGAAGCCGATTCCCAGAGGCCCGGCCGCGAGGAGGCGGGCCAGGGGTTCCGGCGGGCGCTGTCCTCCGACTCCCTTCGCTGGTCGGAGGCCTGGCGTGTCCGCGAGAGCTGTCATCCCCCGACCATCCGCTTCTATCGCCCCACCAAGACGCTGCCGGTGAGCCTGACCGGGGGAGCCTGTGCGCTCAACTGCGCGCATTGTGGGGGGCACTATCTCCAGCATATGCGGCCCATCTGGTCGGACAGCTTGCTGAGCGACGCTGGAAAGCGTGCGCGCACGAATGGGGCGACGAGCTACCTCATCTCCGGCGGGTGTGATCGGCGGGGGCGGGTTCCGGTGACCAGTCATCTGGACAGGGTGGCCGAGCTGCGCCCGGGGCGGCGGCTCAACTGGCATGTGGGTCTGATCGACGAGGAGGCGATGCGGACCATCTCCCCCCTGGTGGATGTGATCTCATTTGACCTGGTGGGCGATGCCGAAACCGCGCGCGAAGTGTACGGCCTGGACCTGGCCCTGTCCGACTACATTGAGACCCTTGAGATGCTGCGCCGGTACGTTCCGGTGGTGCCTCATATCACCATTGGTCTGCGGGGCGGCCGGCTGAGCGGCGAGCGCGCTGCGCTGGAGGCGATGCACCGCCAGCGGCTCGATGCCCTGGTCTTGATCATTCTCATCCCCACTGACGGCACAGAGTATGCGAGATGCTCCCCGCCCGCACTGCCCCAAGTGGCCGAGCTGCTGGTGGAAGCTCGCCTTACCTTGCCTGAAACTCGGCTATGCCTGGGCTGCATGCGCCCTTTCGGGACCTATCGCCAGGCAGTGGACGAGCTGGCTCTGAGGGCTGGCTTCAATGGGATCGTGAACCCCTCGCGCGGCGCAGTTCGCCGGGCGGCTGCGATGGGCCTGCAGAGCATATGGAGAGATGAATGCTGCGCGCTCGACTAGAAGGCCGGCTGCATGATGCAACAGTCGCGACTGAGGAATGCTGGCGTGTCTCGTCGGGCAGTGCGGCGGTGTTGGGGTTGCGGCAGGTGGCCATGGATGCAGCGCCCACCACGGCATATCTGATGCTGGGAGACCGGTGCAGCCGCAACTGTGCCTTCTGCACCCAGGCGCGGGAGAGTGTGGCCCGCCTGAGTGCGCTGTCGCGGGTCACCTGGCCCCTCTTCCCGGCCGGCGCGGCGGCCGATGCTGTTGCACGTGCCTATCTGAAAGGCACGATCGAACGCGCTTGCTTCCAGGTGACGGTGAGTCGGGGGTATCTGGCCAGGACTGAGCAGGCGGTGGCTGACTTGGCGCGTCGCTGCCACCTGCCCGTCAGCGTCTCCATAGTGCCTCGCAGCGCAGAAGACGTGGATCGGCTTCTGGGCGCGGGAGCTGAGCGGGTGACCATGGCCCTCGACGCGGCCTGCGAACGGGTCCACCGCTCGGTCAAGGGGGGCTCCTGGAACAGGACGATGTCCTTGCTGGAATCGAGCGCTCGATCCTATCCGGGCAGGATCGGCACCCACCTGATCGTCGGGCTGGGAGAGACCGAGCGCGAGATGGCCGAGTGCGTGCAGATGCTGGCCGCTCTCTCGGTCAGCATCGGTCTGTTCGCCTTCACTCCTGTGCGCGGCACCGCGCTGCAAGATTGGGCGCCTCCTTCGTTGGCCCGGTATCGGCGCATACAGGTGGCGCGATGGCTGATCGTCAATGGCTTGGCTCGCGCCGAGGGCTTCGAATACGACCAACAGGATAGTAGGCTGTGCCGCTATGGCATGGGCGCGCAGCGATTGCACTCTCTGCTGGCAGGGGGCGACGCTTTTCGTACCTCCGGGTGCGCCGGGTGCAACCGGCCATACTACAATGAGCGTCCTGGGGGGGTGATGTACAACTACCCTCGGCCTCTGACACAGGAGGAGGCGCGCGAGGAGGTAGAAGCCCTGGTTGCAGGGCTGCGCTAGCGGCCGACGGCTGGCGATGAAGTGCAGGGGGCGGGTACGTTCTCATCTGATTCCATGATTGCAGGGAGAGAGGGGTATGGCCAAAAGGACGGCGTTGTACGATCGTCACCTGGCGCTGGGCGCGCGGATGGTGGCATTCGCGGGGTGGATGTTGCCCGTTCAGTATCCGTCCGGGCCCAAGGCAGAGCACAACCGCGTGCGCGAGGCAGCCGGCCTCTTTGACATCGATCACATGGGTCAGCTCGTGGTGGATGGCCCCGACGCCCTGGGCTTCCTGCAGAGGGTAATGACCGCCGACGTGGGCGCCTTTCCCGAGGGCACGGCCAACTACTCCTTGATGTGCTATCAAGACGGCGGCGTGGTCGATGACACCTTTGTCTATCACCTGCCTGGGCGCTACCTTGTCATCGTCAACGCCTCCAACAAGGCCAAGGAT
>DATKWG010000095.1:0-33058 GCA_035529675.1 Anaerolineae bacterium | reverse complement strand
CCCGATCACTTCATTGAACCATTCGCCGGCGGTGGGATCGTTTCGTTGACGGTAGCCGCTGAGGGCCTAGCGAAGCATGTGACGATGATCGAGATCGACCACCAGGTGGCGGCAGTCTGGCAAACGATCATCTCCGACAATGGTGGCGGAGAATGGCTAGCACAGCGGATTCTTGACTTTAGACTTAGCCGTGATATCGCTATGGAGATCATTGAAGCGACACCCACGTGTACTAGAGAACTGGCTTTCCAGACCATCCTAAGGAACCGAATCTATCATGGTGGAATCCTGGCTCCTGGTTCAGCTCCAATCAGATACGGGGAGAATGGAAAAGGGATAACCTCTAGGTGGTACCCCACAACGCTTTCTCGCAGGATTCGGGAAATTGTGACTATCCGTGATCGGATCACTTTCATGGAGGGGGACGGCCTGGGCTATCTAGCCTTGCATGCCGATGATGAAAAGAAGGTCTTCTTCATTGACCCTCCCTATACTGCTGGAAGCAAGAGGGCTGGAAGTAGGCTCTATACTCATTTTTCCCTCGACCATCAGCGTCTCTTCAACCTCACGGCCAAGCTCAAAGGCCAATTCCTTATCACTTATGACAATGATGAAACGATTGTTAGGCTGGCCGAAAAACATGGATTCGCCTATGTGACAATCGCCATGACTAACACACACCACGCCAAGATGAGGGAACTGCTTATCGCCAGTGACGTTTCTTGGGTCAAAGGCTAAACGCCTGGAATGCCTGGCCGAGATATCGTCGAATGTTGTGGATCGGCACTCATCAAGTGGCGATGTCGTGGGCGTCCCCTCTGCGCGTCGCACTCGCCTGGCTGTGTTGAAGCAACGACCGGCGGGTGATGATCACAGGGCAAGGATAAGACCTTGAATGAAGCTAACGCCCCTCCCCCCTTCGACCTCCTCCTCAAGGGCGGCCACGTGATAGACCCCAAGAGGGCCATCTCCCAGAGGATGGACCTGGCCGTGGCCGGCGGGCGGGTCGCCTCGGTGGACAAAGGCATTCCCTCCTCCCAAGCCCAGAGAACGGTCGATGCATCCGGCCTCTATGTGACCCCGGGCCTCATCGACATACACGTCCACGTATACCCCAGCCATTGCAACCTCGGCCTGGTGGCAGATGGGCACAGCTTCTCCTCTGGGGTGACCACGATGGTGGACGCGGGAACCATGGGCGGGGCCAACTTTGCCGATTTCAAGCGGCGCGTGATCGACCAGTCCGAGACGCGGGTGCTGGCCTTCCTCAACATCGTGGACATCGGCATGGAAGGCGATTTCGAGCAAGACGTGAGCAGGATGCAGGCCGAGCTCGCGGCTCGCATTGCCCATGAATATCCCGAATGGATAGTGGGAATCAAGTGCGCCCACTATTGGACCTGGCAGCCGTGGGACGCAGACCATCGCCCCTGGGACAACGTTGAGCGCGCCCTGCAGGCCGGGGAGCTGTGCCACAAGCCAGTGATGGTCGATTTCTGGCCCAGGCCGCCGGAACGCAGCTACGCAGACCTGATTCTGCGCAAGCTGCGCCCAGGGGACATCCACACCCACGTCTTTGCCCAGCAGTTCCCCATCCTGGATGGGGATGGCCGGGTCAACCGGATCCTGTTGCAGGCCCGGGAACGGGGCGTCATCTTTGATTTGGGTCACGGAATGGGAAGCTTCTGGTTCAGGAACGCGGTGCCTGCCATAGAGCAGGGATTCCTTCCCGACTCGATCGGCACCGACCTGCACACTGGCAGCGTGAATGGGCCTGTCGTCAACATGCAGAACGTGATATCCAAGCTGCTGAACCTGGGCATGACTCTCGAGGATCTGATCCTGCGCGCTACGGTTGCCCCAGCGCGAGAGATCGGACGTCCCGAGCTGGGCACCCTCGACGTCGGGGCAGAGGCCGACGTCGCCGTCTGGCAGCTTCGGGAGGGGCGCTTTGGCTTCACCGACTGTGGGCAAGCCAGGATGGCCGGCACCCAGAAGCTGGAGTGCGTGCTCACGATGCGCCGTGGCAAGGTCGTATTCGATCCGGCGGGCCTGACCATGCCAGAATGGCAGAAGGCGCCAGCGGACTACTGGGTGTGTCGGCGCCCGAAGGGTGCCCCGGAGACCTGGCTTCCGCCCCTGTAGGTTGGCGCAAGCACTTGCGCCGTTTGACCCGAGCGGGCCCGACTGGTAGACTAAGTGATCGACGGGCGCGGGCACATGTCCCGTGTAATTCCCTGTGGAGGTTGCACATCCAAGTGAGAAGGTACCTGATCTATGCCGGCATCGCCCTTCTGCTGGCCGGGCTGTTTGGCGGCTGCGGCTCGCGCACTCTCATCCATGACGTGAGCATACGTCCTCCGATCATCTCGCCCAATGCCGACGGGGTGACCGATGTTGCCGAGATCAAGTACTCTCTCTCGCGCCAATCTACCATCACCCTCTACTTCGTCGATCAGTCGGGCGGGCGACAATTCTTCCGGGTAGACAAGCATCGTTCCAAGGGAGATCGCACCGCCTACTTTGGCGGGGTCATCGACGGGCGCTTGCTCCCCGACGGGGACTATACCATGGTCTTGGAGGCGGTGGACGCGCGCGGCCGCAAGGAGCGCGTGGAACACGCGATAGCCCTGATCGACGGCGACAAGGAGTACATGCGCATCGATAACCTGAGCATCTGGCCCAACGAGTTCACCCCCAATCGCGACGGCATCACCGACCGGGTCACCATCGGCTACAACCTCAACAAGACGGCGACGCGTGTCGAGGTCTATCTGCTGGATAGGGAGGGAAACAAGTACCCGGTGGCTGAGGACAAGATTCGAGAGATGGGCGCGCCCGGCAGGCACGAGCACGACTATGACGCGGGCATCGATCTGGGTGCCACCCCGCCGATGGACGATGAGTACACGGTGGTGGTAACGGCCGAGGACGCCGTCGGGAACAAGGCCAGGGCCGAGGGAAGATTGGTCATCAAGGATGGGGGGGTGCCGCGAGTGGAGATCGTCAATGGGGCGGCAGTATTCTCCCCCAGCGTGGTCTCGCTGGGCGGCACGCTGACCTTCACCTGCACGGTGAAGAACATCGGCGTTGTGCCCGTGCGCACCAAGGGCCCGGAGCCGCACACGACCTACAGCACCTCGGAGAACTTCAACGCCCTGAAGGAGTACGAGGAGCCCGGCATATTCCGCGTCGGGTTGGACTATGAGGGCAATAGCTTCGGGCGGATCTATCCGTTCCGCTGGCAATTGGGCACCGACAAAGAGCTCACCCAGATCGAGACCGACATCGGCTCGGAGACCTATCTGATGCCGGGCCAGACCGTCACCGTGGTGGGGCACCTTCGCGTCGACGATCCCCCGCCAAAGACCGCTCCGTACTACTGGATAGGTCTCATTCACGAGCAGGTGTGGATCGTCCAGGACCGTGTCGAGCCCACTTCGATCTCCATTGGCTTCTGATGGTGTTGCCCCCATGGACCTGGGCATCGTCCTGGTAAGCTACAAGACGCGCCAGCTCACCATGGACTGCCTCACCTCGGTCTACCGCACCCTGGATGGTATCGGCCGCGAGGCGTTCTTCGATGAGCCCCAAAGGACGGAGGACATCTTGGGAGACAGGGGGGCCAAGTGTGTACGACCTCCGTATGGGGCCACCGACGCATACTCCCTCGCCTATGCCGCCGAGCTAGGCTACAAAGTCGTCATGTGGAACATCGATACAGAGGACTGGCGACGTCCAGGGGCAGACGCGATCGCATCGAGAGCGCTGAATAAGGCCTATCCGGGTGCCATAGTGCTGATGCATGACGATGGTGGGGACCGGTCACAAACCGTAGAGGCTCTGAAGACCATCCTGGAGACCCTGAGCAGCCAGGGATACGCCTTCGAGGTCGTGTGCCCGTAGTGGAAGCATGAGCGGCGAGCCGCTCAGCTTGCCTGCGCCGATGAGGACTCCCGTCATGTCCTTTGTGCATGATGGAACTGGGCCAACGCGTGCCGTCATCGTTGCCCCCATGAGCACCGATACGCAAACCATTGGGAATGAATCAAATCCAGCGGATAGATAGAGGCTCGATGTCGTGCGCGCGAACACCCTCTACTACGGCGACAGCCTGGACACACTGGAGGAGTACATGGCCGACGAGTCGGTGGACCTGATCCACCTGGATCCACGGCTCAGCGGAACCTCTCGCGTGACCACAACGTCTGTGTCCCTGGATGAATCAACCAACGGTACGGAAAATGGAGGTATCTGACCATGGGAAACATGAGGAAGGTGATCGGTCTCGCCGTAGCCTTGCTTCTGCTGCTCCCCGGATCGGTTGTGGCTCAGGGGCCGACGGGGTGCGAGAGCGACTACACCGTCAAGTCCGGCGACTGGCTGTCCAAGATCGCCGACCAATACTACGGTGACTACGCCCTATACCCGGCCATCGTGTTGGCGACCAACGCAAAAGCAGCCTCAGACGACAACTACGCCACCATCACCGATCCCTATCTGATCGAGCCGGACTGGAAGCTCTGCATTCCCGATATCCAGAGTGCGCAATCTGGGTTGATGGTGGAAGCGCTTAGGAACGCCACGTATCAATCGGAATGGACCAACTCCAAGCAGGCTCCGCTCACCGATGGGGAATACGTCGAGTCGATTGTGCCTGGTGCGGCGAGCAAGATCGTGGTCAGGCTGCACCCCCGCATGGCCTTCGGCTACACCGGTGATGGCCAGCCCTTCTCTGCCGTAATCCTGTTCACCAGTGCCGGGGGCAGCGGCACGTTCTACGAGTTGGCTGCGGTTGTTCAACAGAACGGCGAGCCGATGCATGTGGCCGCGACCAAGCTGGGAGACCGAGTGAGGATCGATTCCCTGGCTGTCGAGGGCGCTGAGATTGTCGTTCGGATGGTCACCCAGGGCCCCGACGACCCGATGTGCTGCCCCACCCAGCGCGTGGAGCAACGCTGTAAATTGGGCGGCGACCAACTGGTCATGATCTCGACTGAGGTGCTCGGCACGGACATCCGTGGCACCACCTGGCAGTGGGAGCGCTTCGCCGGCGGTGACGGCAGCAAGATGGAGGTGGAGGACCCCAGCAAGTACACGCTTACCCTGCGCCCCGACGGTACTTACGAGGTCAAAGCTGACTGCAACCTGTCCAGCGGATCGTATACGCTGGATGGGAGCCAGTTGATACTGGAGCCCGGCCCTACTACCCTAGCCGAGTGTGAGCCCGGTTCGCTATACAGCGAATTCCTGGCCAAGTTGGGTCACGTGCGCACCTATGTCTTCCATGAGGGCAAACTGGTCCTCAACCTCTGGGCTGATGCAGGTGACATGTTCTTCATCCCCGCCACTGGATCCAGCTAGGATTGGCAAAAGCCAGAGGTCTCCTTGCTGAACACCTTAAGAGGAAACTCGCCTCTCCTTTGGAAAAGGTGGTAGGGACCTAGCTGCAGGCTGTCGTTGGCCTTGCCGCGTCCAGCTTGCCGGCGCCGATGAGGACTCCTACAATCGACGTTCATCGTGTTGTTGGAATGATCGGCGCATCCGACGGCAAAGGGCGATCTTTCAGCCAGCATAACCTACATCAGGCGTCTCTAATGGTGTTGTCTCCATGGACCTGGGCATCATCCTAGTCAGCTATAATACGGCGCAGCTCACTATAGACTGCCTCACCTCGGTCTACCGCGCCCTGCAGGGGTCCGCCCTGCGGGCCCATGTCTGGGTCGTAGACAACGCCTCGACAGATGGAAGCGCCGCCCTGGTGCGCGAACGTTTCCCGCAGGTGACTCTGGTGGCCAACGAGGAGAACCTGGGCTTTGCTCGGGCAACCAATGTGGCCATCGAGATGATGGAGAGGATGGAGGGCCCTCCCCGTCACGTGTTGCTGCTCAATCCCGACACCATCGTATCCCAGGACGCCTTTGCCCTAATGGTCGCCTTCTTGGACGAGCATCGCCAGGTGGGGATCGTCGGCCCACAACTTCTGTATGGCGACGGCAGCTTTCAGCATGGGGCCTTTCGCTTTCCGACGCTTTGGATGGCCTTCTTTGACTTTTGGACGGTCAATCATCGCCTCGCTAATTCACGGCTCAACGGGCGCTACCATCACCGGCTGTACGAGGCCGGCGAACCCTTTCCCATCGATCATCCGCTTGGGGCCGCATTGATGATCCGCTGGGAAACCATCCAGCAAATCGGAGCATTGGACGGGCGCTTTTTCATGTACTGCGAGGAGATCGATTGGTGCATGCGGGCAAAGGCAGCCGGCTGGGACGTCTATTGCGTTCCCAAGGCAAGGATCACTCACCTGGTGGCTCAGAGCACGCAACAGTTTCGCCACCAGATGTTTGTGGCCCTCTGGCGCAGCCGCTACAGGCTCTTTGACAAGCACTACAGTCGAACCTACAGGGTCTTGGCGCGGGTCATCGTGCGGGCAGGCCTGGCGTGCAGGATCAGGCAGACAGAGAGAGCGCTGCGACGCGGCCAGATAGGTCCAGATGAGGCCACACGACGCATCGCCGCCTATCGTCAAGTCGCAGATGTGGCAAAGCCACTGGCGGAGATGTAGGATGCCCCGATTGACTGCGGCCGTCCTGGCTCGTGACAATGAGGACCAGATCGCGGATTGCCTGGGTAGCCTAGCCTGGGCGGACGAGCGCATCGTCGTGCTCGACACACGCAGCACGGATCGGACGGCGGCCATCGCGCAAGAGCTTGGGGCGCGAGTGGTCCCCCACCAGTTTCAAGATTTTGCCAGGCAACGCGAGTTTGGCCTTTCGCTGGCCACGGGGCAATGGCTTTTCTACGTGGACACGGACGAGCGGGCGACACCCAGTCTGGCCGAGGAAGTGCGCCGCGTCATCCGCGACGAGACGCCAGTCGGCTGGCTGGTGCCGCGCCGCAACATCATCTGGGGCCGCGAGATTCGCCACGGAGGGTGGTATCCCGACTACCAGTTGCGCTTGGTCAAGTTGGGGCACGCCCATTATGACCTGACCCGCCCAGTGCACGAGGTGGTCGCCCTGGATGGCGAGGAGGGCCACCTGCAGGAGCCTCTGATTCACTACAACTACCGTACCATAGGCCAGTTCATCGACAAGCAGCGTCAGTACGTGGGATACGAGGCAGACATCCTCCATGGGCGCGGGGTGCGCCCCAGGCTGTGGACCTATGTCCTGCAGCCACTGCGAGAGTTCTGGCGGCGCTACGTGGTGCTCAAGGGCTACAAGGACGGGCTACATGGTCTGGCCCTGTGTCTCCTGGTGGCCTACTATTACGGGTTTTCGGTCTCCGTTCGTCTCGGGCGGGTTGTCCATCAACGTGAGACACATGGTTGATGCTCGAGCGGAAGTCCCCTACAGCAAAGAGCAGGGCAAGGGAATTGCCCCTGCCCTGCTCTCGTCGATCCGTCAGGACAACTCTGGTAGTAGGAGGCCATAACCGCCATCGCGACGCCGATACACTACGCTGAAGCCATCTGTGGCGACATCATAGAAAACAAAGAAATCGTGCTCCAGCAGCTCCATCTGGTCGATGGCCTCCTCGACATCCATGGGGCGTGTCTGAAATCGCTTCACCCGCACAATGTCGCCCTCCAGGGTGGGCTCTCCCTCCTCGCTCTCTGTCCTTGCGATCTGATCTCGCCCTCGAGATCGCCGGCGCTTCCCCTTGAAGCGTTGTATCTGGCGATACATCTTGTCGAGCACTGCGTCGATGGAAGTCTGCATGTCGGACGACCGTTCTTCCGCTCGCAGGATGGTGCTGTTGGTGCGGAGAGTGAGCTGAACAGCCTGGCGGTCCTTGGCGCTTCTGGCGCTCAGCACCGACAGCTCCACTCTGCTCTCGTCGATGTTGGGTAGGAAGCGATCTAGCTTGTTGACCTTCTTCTCGATATACGACCGAAGTCTGTCGGTGATCTCCAGGTTCTTGCCGGTGATGATGATTCGCATCTCTTGGGCTCCTTTCCCTGTGTGTATCCTGCTCGCCGTCGTTCAATAGACTATGATTGCAGCAGGTTGGAAGCGAGTCCAGGACCCGATCTCCCGGCGCGACATGTGGGTGGGCCCACACTGGTCCTGACGGTCAATCTTGATGTTAGCACTTGGTCGAAGGGTTGTCAATGTCGCACCTCCCCGAGGGCGCCGAAAAAGCCAGCGCCGGCGATTGTGCTTGTCACCCTAAGCGCAAGTGCCCCGAACTTCAGGGGTACAAGCGAAGGGTCTCAACGGCACAAAACAGGCATTCTTACCTTCGGCTCCGCTCAGGGCAGGCAGCCTTGGCTGCGTTGCGGCTCATCTGTGACAACGCTCGTTTTTCGATGCTCTCGCACTGTAGGTGTTGACATCTCCTTCGTACGGGGGATCGCGGGTGCCCGTCCGGAAGAGCTGGGCGGCCCTCCCCAGATAGTCGGCATCGCCCCTGACCCTTCCAGCGAACCGCAGACAAACCTCTCCTGGTCAACGGTCTGAATTCCCGCGTCTGCGTCCGGGCAGCCCGCCGACCTACACCCAGCACGACTGGCCAACTCCCTTCTCATCAGTCTTCTCCTCCGTACAACGTCCTCCGGCCGTCTTCTCAAGGCCTTCCACTGGTCTCCCCCAAGCCGTTCCGATCACCGTCTTTCTCGGTCCAAGCCACAGTTTGACGGCCACGACCGGGACACATCCCGTGTGGCCCCAACCCGGATGAGCCAGCCACGCGCCCAAGAGGCCTGATAAGCACATCCATCTACTGGCCGTCGGCCGCTGGTTGGATAGCCAGCGACTGCTCGACCGTTTCTGAATGCGCCCCCGCCGCTCTCCGTGCCAACGCCCGAAGGTCCGACTATCCCTGTCGAGATCGAGCTGGCTCCATCTCTGTGTAGGTGTCGGTGAAACGACCATCCGGGCCTTGCATGACCTTGACACAACCCACGCACGGGGTTGATGAGCTCTTTACGTAAGGAAGACTGTGTCTGCCGACATAACAGGGGAGGCGGGCAGATAGGGTTCTTGGGCGTGCGGGTTGTCGGTGGAATTCTCACAAAGCAGCAGACTCGCCTCGCATGGTCTGATCGTGAAGAGACCGCGGTGGAGAGTCAATGGCTGAATCGAACAGATACCGAGAGTGGAAGAGGCTCTTGACGCTATCAGCTATCGCGTTCCTCCTCCTTGCCTCGTCATTTCCCGTTGCCCGTGCCGCCCAAGCCAACTACTACGTCGATAGCATCAACGGCTCCGACTCGAACTCGGGAACCTCCGAGAGCAGTGCGTGGAGAACTCTTGCGCCGGTCCACGCTCACGACTTTCTGCCCGGGGATACGATTCATCTTCGCCGTGGGTCCGCATGGGACGGCGGCCTCGCCATCGACCACTCTGGCACCGAGGGCAACCCCATCACCCTCACCAGCTACGGTAGCGGAGCAAAGCCGACCATAAGAAGGCCTGACGTAACCTGGGGCCGCGCCGTTCAGATCGACGCCGACTGGGTGGTCGTAGAAGGCCTGCTGGTGCGAGATGCGCACGAAGCCGGTGTTTTCATCTCTGACGGATCCGACCACAACATCGTCCGCGATTGCGAGGCGACCAATGTGGGGATCGGGGTCGCAGTCCATGGCCAGCACAACTTGGTCAACCAGAACTATGTGCATGACCTGGCAATGGTTGTCAACACGCCTGGCGGCGACGACGACTACGGGGCGGTAGGTGTCTGGCTCTTCAACTCGAACAACGAGGTCTCGTACAACACCATGTTGAATTGCATCGCTCCCAGCTACGACTATGGCTCAGACGGCGGGGCGGTCGAGTCGTGGGGCGTGGTACACAATTCCTACATTCACCACAACTGGGCCCAGAGCAGCGAGGGGTTCATGGAGGTCGCCGGCGGCTCGGTCAGGAACACGATGGTGGCCTACAACGTTGCCGTTGGGAACGGCCGTTTTGGCACCTTTCACCTGGGCGGTCATTTCCTGGCGGACGTGCAGAACTTTCGCATAGAAAACAACAGCATCGTGGAAACGGGCGCAGAGGAGATGGAATGGGCGGTGACGGCCTTCATCGATGGCGCGCCTGCAGCCGACACCGTCATCATGCGCAACAATGTTGTACACGTGGACCGTTTCTGGCTCGTGGCCAACAACGACGGCTTCACCCACGAGCACAATCTGTACTACCTAGCCTCGCCGGATCTCACCACACTAGGTTTCGAGCTCCAAGAGGGGGAGCAGCTTGCCGACGCGCTCTTTGTCGATCTGCCTGGGCATGACTTTCGCCTGCAGCCGGACAGTCCGGCCATCGACGCGGGCGCCTATCTGGGATATCCTGTTGACTATGATGACAATGCCGTGCCTCTGGGGGCAGCTACGGACATTGGCGCCTACGAGTACGTAGGAGAGGCGCCATCAGAGACGCCAACCCCCACTCCAATCCCTACCAACACCCCGGTGCCACCTACTGCCACACCGAGCCCGACTCCTGACCCCGATGAGCTGATCATCGACGACAGCGACAGCGGGTTCGCCACCAGCTTCTCTCAAGACTCTTGGACTCAGTACACGGCGGTGGGCGGGCAGCACTACGGTGATACCCATCACTACAACGGGCAAGCGGGGGCGGGCCTCGATGTCGCCACTTGGTCTTTCACCGTGCCCCGGCCAGGAACCTATGCCGTCCACGCCTGGTGGTGGGAAGGAACCTGGCGGCCAACCGATGTCCCCTATACTATCAGCCATTCTGATGGCTCCACCACGACCAGAGTGAACCAGCAGGCCAATGGCGGGCAATGGAATCTCCTGGGCGTCTTTGCTTTTCTGGATCAAGGCTCTGTCACAGTGAGTGACGATGTCTCCTCCGAGGGAACCGACATAGCTGCCGATGCCATCAAGCTGGCGTATGTCGGACCTCTGCCCACGAATACGCCAACACCGCCGCCCACAAGTACGCCGATCCTAGATGTCCCGACAGTTGCGAGGGTCAGCCCCGATCACGGCCCAGCCGGGGAAGGGATGTCGGTGAGCGTCTTTGGCAGCAACTTCAGAGCTGGTGCGACGGTCACCTTCGGGGGCGTGGCTTGCGACAGCGTGACGGTGATCAGCGTCGATGAGATTGCCTGCACAGCCCCGCCGCAACTGCCCGCGGTGGTCGATGTTGCGATCACCAACGCTCATGGAGAGACCGGCACCCTGCTGCGGGGCTTTACCTACTGGGGAACCACAGCCGTGGCATCCCTCTCGCTCGTTGGCGGAGAGATCGGGCCATCAGGCCTGGCAAGCATTGTCCTCAAGCTGGATGCTGGCGAGATCCCCGTCTACAGCCTGGACCTGGTCATCGACTATTCGCCACTTGACGCTGTGGCCTTGTCGGTGGAGCCTGGCCCGCTCTCTGGAGACATGGCCATCAGCCATGACCTGACAACCGACGGCCAGGTGCGCTTGGCTTTGGCAGGAGACTCGCCTACCTCCGGGAGGGTGGAACTGCTCACCATAGCCTTCCAGATGGCCGAGCCCTCGGGAGCGGGCACGCCAGTGCTGCTAAGCAGAGGAGAGGTCAACGAGGGGAGCGTGCCCGTGTCTCTTGGCGGCGGTTACCTGGGGCGCCCCCCTTCGATCTACCTGCCCCTTGTAGTCATACGCCAGGAGCAGCAGCCGTAGCGACCATTCTCGAAATAGGCCAGCAAACTGATGCCCAGCTACTGGTCTGCTGGCGTCTGTCACTCTGCTCAGTCTCCACCACTGGAGCTGGACGGATGATTCGGGCCTGGAGTGCCCGCACCACCCCGTGTCCAGGAAAAGACGCCTCAAGGGCCACGTCTTGCTATCGGACGAACAGCCTGAAAGCGTAGTCAACAAGCGACAGGGCATCCAAGTCCCCGGTAATGCACATGGCGCTCTTGGCCCCGTCTGGCCAGCGCCAGTATCGCACGAGAGGCGCAGTCGAGTCCTCGATATGCTCCGTGAGCTCCACCTCGCTTTTCAGTCTGGCCAGAGTAGCCAGGTCCAGGTACGTGGCACAGCGCGATGCCGTTTCACCACAGTCCAGGATGTAGCCCTGCTCTCGCAAGAAAGAAGCCAGGCGTCCAGGGGCGCCGACAGCCAGCCCAACAAAGGGACGTGGCTCGGCGGGTACGTCCAGCGAACGGCCTTCTAGTCGGCGGTACGTCCCGTCCCACAATGGTTCGCCGCGGCCCGCATCCACGCCACGGACGAGGATTGTGGCCCGTTCGGAACAAGAGAAGGAGATGTGCAGACCCTCAGGGCTGTACGAAACGTCAACGGTGAAGCTGGCTTTCTCTCGCCACCAGCTGGCGATATCCCGCAACCTCGCAACCCAGACTCTGGGCTGGAGGGCTTTCGCCTGGCGCAGCAGCATCAAGAAGGGATGCCAATCCCCCCAGGCCAGCTCGGGATGGAACTGCAAGACGAACAACTCGCCGCGCCGATGACTCTCATCCAAGATACGGCCCCATACCTGAGCCATCTCCTGGGGGCCAAGATGCAAGCCGTCGTGCAGTTGCAGATCGTCGGGCAAGGACACGGGTATCTCGACCACGTGAGACCGGGTTAGCGGCGTCGATACCGTATCCAGGGCGGAGACCGGTTGATAGAAACGCTGAAGAGCGTGAAAGACAGCGGTTGCCTTGCCCACGTCAGCGGCGGGAACCGCGTCCCACCAGATCGCCTTGTTGCTGCTATAGCTGAACAGGCCTTTGGGCAGTGCACTGAACAGGCTGTCGCCGCACCTCAGGTATGGGCAGCGAAAACCGTATACTTCGATACCATGCCGGGAGAAGGTCTGGGCGGCTCGTTGAAGCTGCCTGGCCGCCTCAGCGGGGGAACAGACACCAAGATCCACGTGGTGATAGCCGTGCACGGCCAGCTCGGCTCCAGCATCCTGTAGCCGGCGAATGAGCCGTGGGTGGCGCTGCACTACAGAACCCGGCGTAGGAAACGTGGGCGCGCAACCGTGTTCGGCGAGCATCGCAACGCAGTCTGCCACGCGGGCTGCCGCCCTTGATGGGGTGATGCCGTATCTGCTCAGCAAGGTCACCGCGCGATCACCCACGTACCTGGGGCCTCGCAGGGCAAACCACTCCCTAAGCTTCAACTGCTTGGTCTCCCTCACCTGCGCCAAGACATGCGAGCCCGGAGACACCGGCTGTGACCTGGTCGCCCGGTTTCACCGCGACAATTAGTCCCCCTCCCACGGGCAACACGACCGCGACGAGCGAGCCGTGAGGCAACCTGGGTTGTCGTCGCGTCACGTGCACGCCCAGAAAGGTCATCGCCGCTCCAATGATCTGGACAGGGCCCTGCCCCAGGTTCGTGGCCATCAGCTCCTCCAGCGGGTAGCTCCTTCCCGCCTTGGTCACCATGGGGGTCGTGCCCCCGGCAACGGTCCGCACGTAGAGCACCTTTCCGTCGGCGGCGGAGACAAGGCAACGAGAAGCCAGTTTCAAGCCGTGGCATCGGCTGGCCTGCCACACGAGCTGTCAGCGGCTCTCGTGTCGTTCTGCTATTCCTCACTCACCTGCTGCAGCTCGATAGCGGTGACACAGTGCGCCGGGAAGACATAAGTGAAATCGTTGGAAGCCTGCGAGAAACCCGAACGTACGATCACCACCGTGTCGTGGTTGCCGTGCTCGTTAGTAGACTCGAGCTCTGGCCCGTTGAGGGTGTAGACAGCAGCCTCTGGCCGGGGGATGAACCCGTCGATATGGACAGCAGTGGCCATGTCGTCGGTCAGATGCCTATTGATCACCAGAAGGTAGAGCTTGTCCCCAGCGATGCTCGAGTGGGCAGCCAGATAGGGAACATCGTCCAGCGGGCCAACGTTGCCGTAGGTTGCGGGCACGTCAAAACTGTCGCTAGCCACCCTGTTACGCACCAGCGCGTCGCCAAAGTGATTGGTCCACATCTGCAGGGCATAGTAGCCGGGCCGCTTGTAGCGCTCCCCGGTGTCCCAGTCAAAGTATATGTCGCATGGGGGCGCTTCACCGTGGAGCCAGTGGCGAATGGTCAGCTCAATCCCGTATGCCTCACTGTTTTCCACGAGCACCCCAAAGAGATCTGCATCGTACAGTCCCACGAGTAGTGTGTTCCAGGGAGCCGGTATCTTGTCCTCGTAGGCAAAGTCGAAGCTGATCCCCATTCCGCTCACGATCAGGCTGATCTCCCTGGAGCGGTACGTCTCGGCGTCCAGGAGTCTACGAACCTCCGCCAGATCGTGGCCGGCCTGCGTTGCCGCCGCCATGACCGATGACTGGAAGTCGCGCTGATAGATCCTGTGGGGATAGTACGCGTGAAGAACCAGAGCGTCCACATAGGGACCGATCACCGAGAGCAGCGGGGCGTTCCAACTGGTCTGCGCATAGGGCCCGAGCCCGGCGCTGGCACCCACCACGATGCTGGGATCGACCTGCTCCATGGCATTCTGAAAGACAACATAGACCCGACCGTATTCCTCGGGGGTAACAGGCCGAGAGGTATTGTAGCTTTCATTGCCGATGTCCCAGTACTTGACGCCATATGGTTCCGGATGTCCGTTGTACACCCTCCGCTGCGCCCAGTGGCCAACCGTTTGCCAATCGAAGCCATGGTTGTCCAAGCCGATCAGCGTGGTATCGGCCGGATCGCCATTCGCATAGGCCACCCAGGCCATTGCTCGTCTCACCAACTGACTGAGGCTGGTGCTGGTGGATGAGATCACGCACGAGGCAGGATCGGCGCTATCCTCCAACCCATAGGGATAAGCGATGGTGAACATGGCTTGGGCCTCTGCCCCGATGGCCTCCAGCAACGCCATATGTTCATCCACGCCATATTCATAGGTGCGCCAGTACTCCCATCCACAGCGCGCCGTCGGTCGAGTCCGCGGATCCCCGATACCATCCTCAAAAATGGGCTGCTCTCCGAAGAGAAGGATCGAAGGCTTTAGCTCACGAACCATCCGCAACGCTTCTGGGTTGAACTGGTGATTCGGGTCCAGGATGCCGTTGCCTCTCCCCGCAGCAATGACAGAGTTGCCGAAGAGCAACTCGTTCACCGGCCCGACACGTTCGCCCACGTCTATCTCGATCCTGGCCCTGACCGCCTCAGGTTGGTGAGCAGCAGAGGTCTCAACCACGCTGGTGGTGAGGGTCGCGACTGGCTCGACGCTGGGACTCGCATCCTCGACCGGGCTTGCGGCGGACGCCTCATCGCCAGAAGTCGTGGCCACCAAGGGGACGCTGGTGCCAGGCCTAGCAAGCACTTCATCGCCGGTGTCGGCTTGTGGGACCTCACACGACAAGATGGAAAGCAAGCTGACGACCAAGGCCAGGACCATCGTTCCTGGCGAGACTTTGGAGCGTGCCTGTCGGCTTCTGAGAGACATGAGCTTTCACCCCCTGCTAGTGACTGCGGCGTGCCCTCGGACCCGGAGGAGACCACACCTGCGGTCGCCAACCTTGGTGCGGAGGCAATCGGCGAATCGCAGAAACCGCTATCGTCACTCTAAGCCATCCCAAGTATCCTGTAAAAGAAGCTCTCCAGCTTTCTGGTCAACACTTTCCAGTCGTACTCGGTGACGGCTGCTCTTCTGGCGTTTTCACCCAACTGCTGCGCAACTTCTGGATGTTCAAGGAGGAAGATGATCTGCCGGCAAAAGTCCTCAGGGTCCCATTCTGCCAGCCGGCCGATGTTGTGCTTCTCAAACAGGCCCTTCACATCTCCCGTCGCATTGGAGACGGTGGGACGACCGACACTCATATAGGCTCCGACCTTGCTCGGCCACCTGCCGATGTTGTAGACCGTCTCGGGGAAGGGCATCACGAAAAGATCGGCACATCCCAGGTACCAGGGGAACTCTTCATAGGGAAGAAACCCGGTCAAGATCAGGTTCCGGCCCACCCCCGAGGCCCCTGCGAGCTTGGCGATCTGCTTGGGGGCGTCGCCGGTTACCAACAGTCGCGCACGCGGGAATCGGCGCACCACTCGCGCCAGCACTTCTATCATTGGCGCCAGGTCGAAATGCGTGTCCTGGCTGGCGTAGCCGATGATAGGCCCGTCCAGATCAAGCCCTACCTTGCGGCGGCAGGCTGCACTGTCTGGCACATTGAAATGCTCGGGATCCGTGCCGTTGGGCAGGTGGAGAATGCGCTCCGGCTGAACCCCCAGACCCACGGCCCGCCTGGCCAAAGCTGTCGAAATCACGGTCAGCCCTTCCATCCTGGCCCGAAATGCTTCCTCATAGTAGGTCTCGATGCGGCCGAACAGGAGTCGATACCAACCTGGACGGAACTCGTCGATGATGCCCCCTCGACCCCACCAATCCATCCAATCGGTAATCAGCGGCAGGTTGTGTCGCCTCTTGTGGAGCAGGGCCGGATGAATAGTGGCCGGGCGCGTCTCCCAGCAGAATATGAGATCGTAAGGTCGTCTGTCGGCCCGCAGATACAAGGCCCTGTTCAGAGTGTTCCACGGATCCCAACCTGATCTGAGCCTGCCCCACAACAAGTCCGGACTTTCGACGGTCCAGACGCCGTCCCAGTAACCTTCTACGACGCCCAGGCGACGCCGCTCGGCAATCAGCATAAGGGTAACGTCATGCCCTCGCTCAACCAGGCTCTTGGCGATGGGATAGGCACGCTGCCGGCACTTGGAGGGTCGCTCGTTGCTAATCATCAGGACATGCAGTTTGCTGTTCACCTGTCCACTCCCCCAAAAAGAACTTGCCACCAGACAGGCGTTCGGGAAAGGCCGGGAGCCCGCCCGCAAGTTTGAGCGCGAACCTATTCCACGTACCTTCGATAGAGTACGTCGTAGGCCTTGACCATGCTCTGCAAGCTGAAGCGGTGTGCGACGCGGCTTCGGGCCACGCGACCGATTCGCTCAGCCAGGGCCTTATCCGCCAGCAGCCGCAGGATGGCCGCAGACAGCGCTGCCGGGTCGCCAGGCGGAACCAGGAGCCCGGTGACCTCATCCTCGATCAGCTCGACCACCCCCCCGATGCGAGTCGCGGCGATTGCCTTGCCCGCAGCCATCGCCTCAAGTATGCTCAGGGGCAAGCCTTCGTTGGCCGAAGGTTGAACGTAGACGTCCATCGCTGCCAAAAGCCGGGGGATGTCCCGGCGAAAGCCAGTCCAGATCACGGCATGGGAAACGCCCAGACTGGCGGCCAACGCCTCCAGTCTGGCTCGCAGCTCGCCTTCTCCGATCATCAGGAGACGAGCCTGGGGATGGCGGGCCGATACCTGGGCAAAGGCTCGAACCAACACATCGAGTCTCTTGGCCTTCTCCATTCGCCCCGCATAGCCTATTGCCTCGCACTCGGTGGCCAGGCCGAGTTCTTGGCGACAGGGAGCACGCTGTTCTGCGACATGGTAAGAATCATAGTCTTTGCCAGATCGGATTGCAGTCACCTGTCTGGAGTCGAGCCCGGGGTAGGCGATGATCTGACGGCACATCGTCTTGCTCACGGACACCAGGTGATCCGGCAGATAAAGAGAGAGTCGATCCACAAGGGTGTATATCAGCCCCCAGCGGCGGTCTCGCGGCGCAAACAGGAGATGCTTTGTGGCTAGATGTATCGTCTCGCGTTTACCAGCGAGAGCCATTGCCACGGCAAGGATCGCACGTGGGTTGTGAGTGTGGACTATACCGATTCGGTGAGCCGCAACATAGTCCCGGATCCTACCTGTGGCACTCCTTGCCCCGTTTTGCCGATGCGAGAAATCCACCACCTGTGTGCCCAGACTCCGAAACTCTTGCTGCATGCTTCCCATCCCGCTCAGCCCACCTATGTGCCAATCGTAGTCTTCTTGCCCTAGACCCAGCACGAGACTCTTGACGATGCGGCTGATGCTGCAATCTTGGAATCCGTTCATCAGATGCAGAATAGCGAACTGGGCCATAATCAAGTCCCTCTCTGGGTGGCCCCGGACCAGGCGCTCAGTCTCCCCGCGCGGAAGCAGGGGAGCGTGGTAGGTCAACTGCGGTCACGGCGAGTACTCGCGGCTGCATCGCTCAGGGCCCGCTCATACACGGCGAGCGTCTGCCGGGCCACTGACTCTGGAGACCATTCGGTATCGATCTTCTGCCTACCCTTGGCGCCAAGCTCGTGTCGCAGCTCCCTGTCGCGCAAGAGGCGCACAATAGCATCGGCCAGGCCCTGTGGATCGCGCGGCGGCACGAGGAACCCCGTTCGACCGTCCTCGACCATCTCGGGAAGCGACCCAACCGTCGTGGCAACCACCGGCTTCGCGAATGTATAGGCCACGGGGATGACGCCACTTGTTGAAGCCTCGATATAGGGGAGCACGACGACGCTCGCTCGCCGGAACAGCTCGGCCCGCTTGTCGCCGGGAATATACTCGTTGTAGACGGTGAAACGTTCGGGGTGAACCATCATGTTCCGATAGCGGGCCAGGTCCTCTCCCCGACCAGCAATGACGATCCTCGCCTGAGGCACCTGGGCGGTGATCAACGGTTCCGCCCGAATCAAGTACTCCAATCCTTTGTATTCCCAGATGCGCCCGAAAAACAGGACCAGGTGCTCGTCCTCCTGAATGTGACTTTGGGCCGTGTCGTCGCCCAGCGCGATCATAGGCATAGCGTGGATTATCTCACTGGGAATGCCCAACCGGTCAACAACCATCTGCTTCAACTGCCGGCCATGCACAATGATCCTATCGGCGCGACGATAGCCAAAATCGAATATGATCTGAGGTGTCCTGCGCGATTCCCTATCGCCCACATGGTGCCTGGCATCCTGAATAGTAAACACCAAAGGATACTGTCTCAGCAGGGGCAAGGCCAGGTTGAACCAAAAATGCCCCCCTTGTATGTGGACCACATCTGGACAAAAGTCCCTGATGCGCCGAAGGATCGTGTGGATCATCCGAGCCTGCTGCAGGGGCTGGCGCAACCTCGGCTTGGTGAAGGGCTGAAAGCTCACAGCCGGATGAAGCTTGCGTGAATGCGCCGCTGCCAGTTGGCGAGGAAGCAACAGGCAAACGTCTGCTTCTCGGGCCAGGCCACTGGCCAGCCGAATGCAGTCCTCTGCAAAGTCGAAGGCAAGCAACGCTACTTTCATGTGCCCTCTCTGCATCGCCCACCTCATCCCGGCTCGTGGCCACAACCGCTGATCGAGCTTCCTCGTGCCCACAACCCTGAGACGAAGCCGATGACCTCAAGAACCTGGCATTGTCGCCTGAAACGGGCTGCTGAAGTGGCCGCAATCAGCATGAGCGGTAGCCTCAGAAGTGCCCAGCCGATCTTGCTGAGGGTCAGCCGCATTCGGCGACTCAGGGAAAGACCTTCACCAGAATCAAGATACAGCATTGTCGAATCAGATATGCCCTGCCAACGCCCTCTTTGTCTGAACCACTTCTTGGTTAGCCGCGAGGCAGACACGTGATGGTGCACCACGATCTCGGGGTGATAGAGAGAACAGCGCCCCAAGGAGTCGAGCTGTTGTCGCAAATAGTTCTCCTCATTTGTCCGCAGCGTGGTGCCTTGCCTGCCCAGTTCTTCCCGAAATCCCCCCACCGCCTGCAACAACTCCTTGGGATAGGCCATGTTACACACCGATAACCACTGGTCTTGGTTTAGAACCACCGGAACATCGGACCAATGCAGAACAGAAAGATAACCGAGCATCCCGTCTGCAAGCCAGTCCGGCCTTGATGCCTCCCAGATCGCCTCGATCTTGCCCCCAACACACCCTGGACTGGGCTCAAACGTCTCAAAGACCTCCACGAACTTCTCCAGCCACTCCGGAGACGCTACCGCGTCATCGTCCAGATAGGCGACGTACTCCCCCTTGGCGCCGCGCCATCCTGCGTTGCGCGCTCGGGAGACACCGACGACGGGCTCGTAGAGATAACGCAGATTGGATACGTCGCCGAACTCGGCCACCACTTCCCTGGTGCTGTCCGCCGAGGCGTTATCAACGACGACGACCTCGTATAGCTCCCGGGCAAGAGTCTGGCAAACCAGGCTCCGAAGAGCCTTGCGCAAGTAGGCTGCGCGATTGTGAGTACACACGACTGCTGATATCCGCACGCTCATCCGGTGAGCCCTCCTCGCGGCACTCCTATGCTGGCGCGGCCCCTTCTTTGGTCCAGGCACCGCTGGGCACATCAGATAGAGTACGGAGATCCTCTCGCTTCAAGGTTCCCAGCGCCAGACTCGCCAACCCATATGCGATTGGGGCGATCGTGAACACCACAACTAGCCAGGGCACACCCGCCCATAGCGACCCGCGCGCGACCAGGCCCATAGCCAGCGTTGCCAGGAGCACCTTGCTGATGGTGAGCCATGGCAGACGCAACTCGAGCAGTCGATGGGAAGCGATGGAGTGAACGAAGAAAGTGGCGATCCCGACTGAGACAAAAGCTATGGCCGGGCCGATCGCACCCCACGTCGGCACCAACAAGAGACACAGCACCGCGTTAGCCACGACCGCCAGTCCCTGAGTCCAGGCGAAGAAACGTTCTCTCCCGGCTGCGTTCAAGAGTGGACCATTACTGTAGCCAACAATGGTAAAGAGAAACACCGCCAGTATCCTCAGGACGGTGGCCGAGGCCTCGAACTCGCCGCCATACACAAGTAGCATGATTCGATCACCGACCAGCATGGCGCCCAAGCCCAGTGGAAAGCCCAGCACCAGGAGTAGCTTGAAACAGGTCGCGTACAAACGGGCGAGGTCGTGTCTGGCCTGACCGTACAGACTGGAGAAACTTGGGAATATGGCTCCGGAGAACGCAGCGGGCAACAGCAGAAGCATAGTAATCACAGAGTTTGCCGCCGAGAAGGTACCCACCACATGCTCAGGGTGGAAAAGAGAGAGGACTAAGATGCCCAGTTGGGACTGCAAGGTGTGCAGGATCAGCAGAACTCCAAAGGAGCGGCTAGAAATGAGCAGCCTTTTGCTCATGCTGAGACTGATTGCCAGCCGGGGGCCAACGAAACGGCTATACGCCAGAGCTATTACAAGCAACAGCCTACAGAACTCGGCAATCACTGACATAAGTACGATAGTGAGAAGTGAGCAACGTTGATAGATCGCAATCAGCGAGAGCGAGAAGTTGATCAGGTCCCGAACAACCTGACTGGCAGCCTGGTATTCCATGCGTTCGAAGGCCTGGAACACAGCAGACAGAGTCTCGCCTAGCGCGCCGATCAGGTACACCAGGGTGTACGCATAGATGACGAGAGCGGTATCGGATGGATACCCGATAACACGAGCCGACGCCATGGTCAGCAGAACGAAGGGAATCCCCAGCGCGGCCTTTAGAAAGAGCATGTTGGAGACATATGCTCCCGCTCTGGTTCTGTCCGGAGCAACGTCTCTGACCAGCAGCGTGTTCAGGCCTGGGCCCACCAGCAAGACCAGAAGGCCGTTGAGGGCAGTGGCCGTCGAGATCTTGCCAATGCCCTCTGTCCCTACATACCTGGCCAAAGCGGCGACGTACAGGACTCCCAGGCCTCGCGAGACAATCTGCGCCACTATCAGAGACGTCGTGTTTCTGGCGATCTTGTGTTTGCCCAACCTGGCGATAGCGTTCATCCACAAGGCCTTGCAGTGACGAGCCAAAAGCAGAAAATGAGCCTCCATCGCGGGGATTCTAGCCCTGGTGACCGTCTACCGCTTGACGAGATAGAGCGAGCAGGTCCTCCGCATGTCTGCGCCATGAGTAGCGCTCGCGGACTAGCCTCTGGCCTTCCCCGGCTATCGATTGGGCCAGGGCGGGCTCTCTCACCAGCCGTCTGACTGCATCCGCGATCGCCTCAGGGGATCGGGGGCTGACCAACAGCCCGGTCTTGCCATCCTCCAAGGCTTCAGCGAGCCCGTTCGCGCTGGACACGATGACGGGCTTGCCTGCCGACATCGCCTCCATGCCAGCCAGTCCCCAAGACTGGTTCTCGTCGGAAGCCCATACGAAAGCATCGCAGGCGTGATAGCAGTCCACCAGCTCTTCTTCCGAGACCTCGCCGGTGAATACGACGCGATCACCGAGATGACGGGCAGATACCTCCTCTCTCACAGACCGCGCATAGGCAGGCCTCAACGTTCCGCCCACAACAAGATAGGTGATATCAAGCCCCTCATCCACCAGAATACGAACCCCTTCAACAACGTCCTCGATCCTGCGCCAGGGCGCCAACTGACACACGGTCAATAGGAGAAACGTTCTGTGACTCTCAAGATAGCGCTCCCTCACTCGTTGACCACCACCGCCCGCAAATCGCGAGCTCTCAACACCTGGTCGAACGATAACAGGGTCTATGCCGTAGTGCTCCATCATCTGGAGCCTGACACGCTCGCTCAAGACAGCAACCCTGTCCATCTCACGGACAGCGGATTGGTCATGACGATCAAAGGGGAAGCAAAGAGCCTCCTTTAGCTTGTGTTTGACCTTTGGCCAGGTATTGGAGACCACCTCATAGCGGTGACTCGCCATCGGCCAGAAGTCGTTGCACAGCCAGACAGTGGGAGTGTTATGCCGTCGTTTGTAGGCTGCTGCCGCCCAACTAATCGCGTTTCCGTGAGCGTTGACCAGGTCGTATCCACCTGGCATAGCCAGAGATAGTCTGCGCTGATCGTGGTAGTATCTCGCCAACGACCACATGTAGGCCAGCATTCTGCTTCCCAGAAGCTTCTGGGGGGCATCGGCTCTCTGAGGACCTGCCGGCCGCAACGTTCTGATGTCCAGCCCCTCAGCGAGTTCCGGGTAGCAGAGGTCTCTGTCATGTTCCACTGACCACACCACCACCTCATGGCCCATAGCCACAAACTCACGGCTCACGTGAAGGGCCTGTTTCGCCTCTCCACCGATTCCATTGAGGCTGTGTACGAGCACAGCTATTCTCATGGTAGAAAACCCTCCGCGCCGGCAAACAAGGTTTCCGATCTGGCAGAGCCCTGGTCGGGCAACTGGGCGCGACCGCGGGCCTGCTCACGATTGAGTTGTATCACCCCCTCCTCAAATCCATGAAGAGCAGTCGAGGCGAGCGGTCTCCTGGCAGCAGCAACCAAACCAATCAACAGCCAGAAAAGCGCATACAGCACCTCTGTTCTTAGGTGTTCATCTGCAACGTTGCTCACCGCCAGTACGACGAATCCAGCCAAGAGACCGATCGCACAGACTGATGTGAACCGATCACCGGTCCTGACAGCCTGCAGTCCTTCTCTGAAGGCGCTAGCTAGCAGCAGGAGGAATAGGCCGAGCCCTACCAGACCTGTCTCAGACGCCACCAGCAGGTACACGTTGTGTACCGGCTCGGGAAACAACTCGGTGACGCCGGTCATGTCGTATTGCCACATTTCCTCGACAAAGGTGTTGATGCCAACGCCCAACAGTGGATGAGCAGCGATCATTTTCAGGGCAATACGATTGAGTTGCACGCGACTGACAATCACTGGCATGTTGACGCTCACTTCAGTCAATCGTGAGACCACAGAGCTGCCAAAGAACACCCCCACCACCACCGCGCACAACCCGAGGACTGCTAGTCTGGCCAAGCTTCTGGCATCGAGCCACCCCTTGTGCCAACAGAGCAGAACGGCCGTGACCAAACCAGGCAGTAGGGCAAACCAGGCCCCCCGCGAAAAGGACAGAATCAAAGGCACAAACCCCGCCGCGCACATCGCGCCGACCGCGATCCTAGATCGCATGCCTGCCCGGCCCAGCCAAAGGGGGAATGCGACGCAGACTATGGTCGCGGCGTATGTGCCGAAGGTGTTCGGCCAGCCGATCGTGCCCGAGACCCTGCGAAGCTCTCCCACGGTGAACAAGCCCAGACCCAGATCGGTGCCAATGGTGTACTGAAGCAGGCCGATCACCCCCTGACCCATCAACCCGACCAGCAGTGCAATGAGCACATCCTGCATATCTCGCTTCGTCCTGACGCTGGCAGCGACGACGCGTGAGAGAAGATACAACTTGGCCATTCTCACGATCTCGAACACACTGAGCCTGGCAGATGAAGAGTTGCATATCGACAGAGCGCTCCAGATAATAAGCGAAATGGCCGCCACGTCCATGCCGGAGAAGCGGACCGGCCTCCTCCCACTCAGAGCATCCAGCCACCACATGGCTACCAGGCCGATCAAAGGGAAATCGTAAGGGTACAGGATCACCCCATCGCTGGCCCCGCCGCCGCGATACGGCACATCGCCCAGTGGAGAAAAGGCCAGATTCAAGGGAATGCCGAGCACAAGGGACAACAGCAAGATCCGACGGATGTCGCCCACCACCAGCGCGCCGACCAACGCAAGTGCCATCAGCGAAATGAGCACCAGGCTGTGCCGTGACCAGCTTGACCCTCCTGGAGCGAGTCTCAGAACCAGCAAGCCCAACGCCATTGCCAGCGCCAGCGCAGCGCAGAGCGAAGCCAGACGTGATACGTTGCCGCCTCGCCGAAGCGAACGGCGAACGGATTTCCGCATCATGCACACGCCAATGGCGCCGAACTCAGTGGCTTCGGCCGGGTAGCCAAGGTGGATATCGAGTTGAAGGGAATGCCCAGGAGTATGATGGCCAGGGGCAACTTGCGCACATTCTCGACGATCATGGCCACAAACGGGCAACGGGTTGCCATCATCAAAAGGGGTGCCCATTGCGGTGGCAAGTCCAAAGCTCAAGCACCGTGGCCACTCTGACTCCGGCACAGGTGGTCCCAACAATGCATCGACACGGTGTTCGCTCCCCGGCTCTGAGCGCAAGCCACGGGCTGCGCCCTAACCTTGCGTCTCGCCGCAAGCATCCAGGCGCTTGCTCCGCCATTCTGGCGCAGCAGCCTTGACGGTCTGAGCCACATATTCTATCGCTTTGGCTGTCAGTTCAGGATACATCGGCAGGGAGAGAATCTGCCCGGCGTATTCCTCGGTAACCGGAAACCTTCCTCTCTCGTAGCCAAGGTCTCGATATGCTGGTTGCAGGTGAACCGGGACGGGATAGTGGATCCCGGTTGAGATACCCCGCTCACGTAGGCTCCTCTGCAATCGGTCTCGATCGCGGACCCGGACGACGTAGAGATGATAGACAGATTCTGCATAGTCTGCTTCGGTGGGGAGCGCCACCGGACCATCGGCGAGAAGTTCCCCGTACCTTTGAGAATGTCGTCGTCGCGCGGCGTTCCACGCATCCAGGTGCATAAGCTTCACCCGCAGCACGGCTGCCTGAAGCGTGTCTAGCCTGCGATTGAAGCCGATGAACAGGTGATGATGCTTTTCGCTCTGGCCATAGTTGCGCGCCATCCTGACAAAACTGGCCACCTGTTGGTCGTCGGAAACGACCATGCCCCCGTCACCATAGGCGCCCAGGTTCTTGGCAGGATAAAAGCTGAACGCGGCAGCGTCGCCCAGAGAGCCAACCCGTCGCCCCTTGTATCTGGCCCCGTGAGCCTGGCATGCATCCTCAATCACCACGAGCCGATGGCTTCGGGCAATCTCCAGGATTGCCTCCATGTCCGCAGGCTGGCCACAAAGGTGGACAGGGATAACCGCCCTTGTCTGCGTCGTGATCGCAGCCTGCAAGAGATCAGGGTCCATGGTGTAGGTTTGGGGGTCGATATCCACAAGGACGGGCGTTGCTCCAGTGTAAGAGATGGCCAGAACGGTGGCGATGAAGGTGTTGGCCACGGTAATGACTTGGTCACCAGGGCCGACCCCATAGGCTCTCAGAGCCAGCTCCAGCGCCGACGTGCCAGAGTCCACACCAACAGCGTACTCGGCTCCGCAATAGGCGGCGAACTCCGTCTCAAAGAGGCTCAGGTCGCGACCCAGGATGAAGCCTGTGTCGCTCAGCACCCTTGAGATCGCCTGGCCAATCTCTTCTCTGATGGTACTATACTGGGCGGCCAGGTCAACGAAAGGTACTTCTACCACCTCGGCAGTCATAACGCTCTCTCCTGGGCAACCTCAACTGGCGAGCCCCCAAGCTGTATCGAGCGGTCAACAGCTTCCATCACCCGCACCACTTCCAGGCCGTTCGCCCCGTCGGTGAGAGGACGACGACCCTGAGAGACACAATCAAGAAAGTGGCTGGACTGATTCTTGAGGGGTTCGCTCACCTCAAGCTTGGGGATGATGATATCGCCATCACGCATCAGCAGGTGGTGCTTGCCAAAGCCGTTCGCGTCAGGCTCCGTGGGCTTGACCCCCTTCTCAAAGACCCGCACCATTCCCTGGGCGTCAAGGTCGTTGAAGACAATCCGCCTGTCGCTGCCCACCACCACCACCTCTCGCACCTTGTGGGGATCAGCCCAGCTCACGTGGGCGTGTCCAACGATGCCGTCCCGATAGCCCAGCGAGAGGAACCCAACGTCTTCCCGGCCATTCCCCAAGACCCTGGCTCCCACGGCACAGACCCAGTGTGGCCCACTATCCATCAGGTAGTTGAATATGGACACATCGTGAGTCGCCAGATCCCACAGAGCATTCACGTCGTCGCGGATGGGGCCCAGGTTGGTGCGTCGAGCGTAGAGGTAGTAGACCCGGCCCACGTCACCCTGTGTGATATACTCCTTGACCTTCCTGACACCAGCGTTGTACAGGAACGTGTGACCAACCATCAAGGTCACCCCCCTCGAGCTGGCTCGCCTGATCAGGTCTTCAGCGGAGGCAGCGCTCGTGGTCATCGGTTTCTCGACCAGAACATGTCTCCCCGCCGCCAGGCAATCGGTGACGATCTGGTAGTGGCTCGTGGCTTCGGTACAGACCACCACTGCATCGACTTCGTTCAGTGCGAGAGTAGTTTTGACGCTCGTGGTCAGTTCTACACCAGGAAACCGCCGCTTTACCCTTTCAAGTCGATCCGCGCGCCTATCGCATACAGCAACCACCCGCGAACCGGGCAGCTCACTGAAAACGCGCACATAGTTCCAGCCCCAATAGCCGCACCCAATAACTGCGATCCCGATTTGCTCCACTGACCGTCCTCGCTGAAAGAAGAATCACCTTGTCACTAAGATTATCGTCAGAACGCCCCCCACCCTCCACCGCATCGTCGCACGCAGAGCTCGACAATAGGTTCCCTCTTGGCGGGTCCGGTCGCCCGCCGTGGACGCCGCTGTCACCTCGCATATCTGGACCATCATTCAAGAGCGACCGGCGACCTGGCTGCTCCCAATGCCCCCACCAAACGGGGAGATTACGCAGCCCCACGTCCCGATATCAGCGCCGGAATGGTGAGAAGCATGATCTTCAGATCGACCCAAAGGGTCTGGCGGTTGATGTACTCGATGTCTAGGCTCACCATCTCGCCGACGCCGACCCGGGCCCGCCCCCTGATTTGCCATAGTCCGGTGATTCCAGGAGTGGCCTCGAGTCGTCGCATATGCCATGGCTCGTACTCAGCGACCTCGTAGAGAGGAACCGGCCGCGGCCCCACCAGGCTCATATCGCCCTTCAACACGTTCCACAACTGGGGTAGCTCGTCAAGGCTTGTCTTGCGCAGAATCCGCCCAACCCTCGTTACTCGTCGGTCACCGGCAAGCTTGGCAGTCCCTTCCTCCCCATCGAGTCCTCCATTGATCCAGCGCCGCACGTAATCCCTGTGACAGGCATCGTCGCAGTCTTGATACATCGAGCGGAACTTGTACATGAGGAATGGCCGTGGCTTCCGCTTGCGCCAGTTGAAACCCATGCGCTCCTGCTTGAAAAGCGCTGACCCCCGAGAATCCACTTTTACGAGCACCCCGATCAGCAACATCAATGGCGACAGGAGCATCAAGAGGGCGAACGCCAGCGAAACATCGATGAGCCGCTTCAGCCAGAAGTAGAGATCGCCGCTGTGGGGCGATAGTGACCCCAAAAGACAACGCTCTCGCACAAGATGTAGCGAAGCTCTATCCACTGTCGTCATCCGCCTGTATTCCTCATTCGCTGAACCTGCTTCTCCCTGACCCGCCAACCAGCACCCTGATCCCTTTTCGCTGTCATACCTGACCGGCTGTCTTGGTCTGCGGGAAGGTGGACCACCAATCACCCACGACGGCCAGGGTCCTGCCGCGGGTCGTCGATTCTTTCGAGCTGCTTCGGATCGGTCATCAGGTTATCGTAGTAGTATCCGTAGCTTTCAGCACCCAGCCTGGCCTTGTTGAGGATGATGCCCAAGACTCTTGCCCCAACCCTGTCCAGTTGTTGCAGCACCCCCTGAAGTTGCTCATCCGTCGCCTCCCCTCGAGCTGCGACAAGCAAGACTGCCTCGACCCAGGGCGCAAAGCTGACCGCGTCGGCGACGGCCAGCATCGGGGGACTATCGAACAGAACCACATCGGCGCTGTTGGAGAGCGCCCTCACCACTTGTTGCATGCCGACCGAGCCAAGCAACTCCGCAGGATAGTGGGGCAATGGACCGCTGGTTAACACTCGTACCCCTGGGACCTTGGTGTCGCGCAATGCTGTGCTTATCGATCCCCCTTCCAGAAGGACATTGCTCAGCCCCACCGTGTTGCGAAGTTGAGAAACTCTGGGCAACGAAGGATGGTTCGAATCGCCGCCCGCCACGATTAGCTTGCGCCCAGTCTGGGCCATCACCGTTGCCAGATTGACCAAGACCGTGCTCAGTCCCACATTGTTGGGAAGTCCAAAGGCTCGATGCAAGCAAGGGCGCCTCAAATCGCTGTCCACCACTATCACCCTGCGCCCGGCCTGTGCCATCACCGTCGCCAGATTGACCAGGACCGTGGACTTGCCCGCGCCAGGCTCCGCACTCGATATCAGTAGCGTTCTCGGACAGCTACCTTCGGCACCGGATAGAACGATGCTTCTCAACACCCGAAAGGCCTCGCCCGCCGGGCTCTGTACATCGCCGGCTAGAAGCGCTATATCACCTCGAGATCTCCTTGGAACCTCAAAGAGGGGAACAGACCCCAGCACCGGCACACTCGTCGCCGCCTCCAGATTGTCTGTGGAGTATACCCTCCGATCCAAGTGCTCGAACAAGAAAACCAGACCAGTGCCGCCAATCAGTCCAGCAAGGGCTCCCACGGCCAGGTTCAGCGTCGTCCGAGGCTCACTAGGCTGGTCGGGAGGCAGAGCCCACTCGACGACAGTGATACTGCTGGCCAGCATCGCGTCCCTCAGCCTGGCACTGTCATACTCGTCCAGGAGCATGGCATAGGTCTTTTCCTGAACCTCAATCTTCCTGCTCAGATCCTCGATTCCCCCAAAGTCGCTTGGACCCTCCTTGCTGTCGAGCAGAGTTTGCAGGTGCGCTCTTTGCTGTCTCAGATCGGTCTCTACTCTTGCCAGTTGCTCTTGAAGGATCTCTTGTGTGCTCTTCCCGGGTCCCAAGTATACCTTCTGCCCCTCTTCGACCAGCAACAGACCGAGGGTGTTAGCTATCGCCGCTGACAGCCATGGATCAGGATCTTTGGCGGTAATCGTCAGCAGCTCCGAGTTGGCGGTGGTCTCTACCTTGAGCGCGTTGGCCAGATCCTCGCACGTCACGTCGAGATCAAGACGTCGGATAGCTTCTTTCAAGAAGGGCCGGCTCCTAAGCAAGTGTACGTATGTGTTCATCAACCGGTCCGCGTACTTGGCCACCCAGTAGTAGTCCATGTAGTAGCCCGAGGCGCTGCTCTGAGCGGGGGCGATGCGCACTATCGTCGAGGATGAGTAGACAGGCGTCATCGCATAGCTGCCCACGGCAACTACCGTGAGCGTCCCAATCAGAACCAGCGCGATTGTCCACTTGCGTCGCGCCAACACGCCAGCGTATTCCCGGATTGGCATCTTCTGTTTCCTTGCAGAACGGCTCTGTCTTGCTACCAGGCCAGAGGGACGCCGCTTCCCGTTAGCGCCTTTTGCGCACGCCCCCACGGCACTCGGCTGAAAGCGACTGCCATGGGTCTAACAGGCACTCGACGTGTTGCAGCGGCCACCATGCATGAGCGCGCCGGCGACAGATTCAACAGTGAGGTGGGAGAGGGAGTATCCACACTGAGGTAGTCGCTGCGGAGCTCGCTGATTGCCGAGGCCGGGTGCGCCCGGCCGAGCCGTGTCGGACCGTCGAAATGAATCTCATAAGGCTCCGGTGTGGCCTGGCAGACAGCTGACTAGCAGCGACAGCAAGTGACTACCTATGAGAGAAGGAGGGAATGAGTTGGTGTTGGCCCAAGTAGCACAAGAAGTCGCTCACCACAACGCATTCGGAGACGTGAACCAGGCATCATTGTCGAGCGCGACGCGTCGGCCGTCCCGACCTTTTCCCCATAAAGCTTGCGTCAATCCTCCATCAATCTTGCGTCAATTATACCACGAATGGTAAAGAAAGTCTAGGGCGCAGGCGGTCTCTGGCCGTTCGAAATTTGGTGGCAGGAGAGAAAAACAGAAGGTAGCCTCGCCCGCGAGCCGCTCCTTCTGTTTTCGTCTGAGAGGAGGACGTGACTAGCGCCCGGGCACGCTCAAGTCGGATGGTTCCAATGCTTGGGCCGGTCGCCGACTGACCTTAGTAGCAGACGCGCAACGCTTATGGTCAAGCATTGCCCGGAGGCCTTGCCTGAGCCACTGCCCGAGCGTCAACGCACAAGCGTTTGTGCTGCCAGGGGATCCCGGGGCATTTGCGCCATTTCGACAGAGAGGCTGGGGATTGGTTCTACCGGAAACCAAGGGGACAGCAGGCCGTGGATGCGACGGCGAGGAGATCGACAGAGGACCAGTAGCCGGGGATTCTGCTGGCATGGGTGAGGAGCGACCCCCCCGGGGGGGGGGGGGGGGCGGCAGGGGCGCCACGGCCGGATCAGGCACGGCGACTACAACCCCCGTCCCGCCTGCCCGGGGCACGGGGATGACACAATGTGGGAAGGGAATCACCCATCGCGGGGAGAGAGGGTGGATGGAGAACTGGTGGAGAAGGCTAGTCAGCATGAGGCAACGCCCAACCCTGGAACCTCCGCAAGGCAACGATCTCCACCAGTGCGCTTCAGGGGTGGGGAGAACTGCCTCGGCGAGCGGTCTCTCAGTCCAACTGCGGCCGGCGCGAGAGCAGCCTCCCCCGAAGACTCGGAAGGACGCGGAGGCAGTGGCGATGTCGGCAGCAGGTGGTCGGCCCGGATCCGGTCCTACACATCCAGGCCATTGGCCACTCGTGCCCCTGCACTGCGGGGTACTCGTGCCCCTGCACTGCGGGGTACTCGTGCCCCCGCACTGCAGGGGTACTCGTGCCCCCGCACTATGAGGTAATCGTTCGAGCGCATCGACACCGTCACTGACTGAGAGCGTTGCGCCCACGGCTTCGGCGATGGGTGCCATCCGTGCCTTGAGCGTGTCCGCATCCTCTCCCTGAATCGCGTCCACGGTCAGGACTGTTCCGCCGGGATCATGCACGGTCAACCGCAGTGGGAGCCATTCGCCACTGGATCTTTCCGAGGCTGGATCGTCATCCAGCGCCGCCGACCATACATCCTGGAGGACGCTCCTCCGGCTCAAGCCGGGCACTCGCTCCATCATCTCTTGCACAAAGTAGTACACCTGGCTCTTGGAAACGTACACCCCCAGGGTCTCCAGGGCCACGGTGGTCTCTCCGTAGCTCAAGCCCAACAGGTAGAGTATCGCCGCCACTCGCTTCACCCGCACAGAGGTCTGCGCGTTGCTGACCCCTGTCGGGTACACCCGGAACGTCCGCCCACACGTCAGACACTGATAGCGATGAGCCGTTACCTCCGGGCAGACAGTATCGTTCAGATACTTGGCCACCCGCTGGTGCAAGCGCAGACGGACACCTTGACAATCCTCGTAAGGACAGACAAGTGGCAGGCTGATCTCTTCTCGTCGAACTCCCGGAAGAAGAAAGGTCAAGCGCATGTCTCCGTAACCTCCGATCGGCGGCTGCCCCATGCCAAGTACTACTTCGTCATAATGCTCACTCCACAGTAGAGGCGTGCAAAGGCGTGCACCCTGTAGTGAAGGGACGCGTATCACCGGACGCACATCAGAATGGCTCTGCAGGCCACTTCTCGTACCCGGCG
Source organism: Anaerolineae bacterium (assembly GCA_035529675.1). Taxonomy (GTDB): domain Bacteria; phylum Chloroflexota; class Anaerolineae; order UBA1429; family UBA1429; genus DATKWG01. The sequence goes on along the minus strand of DATKWG010000095.1, from coordinate 1,125 downwards.
ACCAGCTTCCGCGGGCTTGAAGGCAAAGTAACGAACTAGCACTAGAAGCGTGCCCCGCCATTTTGGGCAGGCAGCAGCAAAGCACGTCACACTCCTACACTCCATTATCGACCGCAACTGTGTGTGCGCCCATAAACCTGCCATGATCAGCGAGTAAAGCTTGCGTCAAGATGGGAGTTCTGAGAGCATCGAAAAACGCCGGCAATTCGCGCTTCCGCTGCAACAGTTGTGCTGTTGTATAGATGTTGTGCCAGTCGTTTGCGTTTTGTAGGGATGGGTTTCCCTGGCCCGGCCAGGACGGGCAAACCCGCCCCTACTCCCAGACCTTTTTTCGATACCCTGGAGTTCTTGCGCGAACCCGGCTGACGCGCGTGACATGCCCCCTCGATGAGTTGGTCACATCGCGAAGATGTTCCGACGTGCGGCGTCATCAAGCATCGACATCCTACAGGCAAGCGGCTGCCCGATTGAACGCACCCATCCCGAGAGCGAAGGACACAGTTGCTATCCCAGGCATCATGGGGTACAAAGGACTGTGCAAGTGGAAGAAGGCCAGTGGAGGGATATGAATCATGAGAAAGCTAACCGATGCTCGCCCCGTGGCTGTGTCTCTGTACTTCCTGCCGATCGCGACGCGCATGCCGCTCAAATTCGGGCCCGAGACCCTAACCCACGTAACCTGTGCGAGGGTACGCCTGGTGGTGGCCGACGCCGAGGGGAGGACTGCGGAGGGGTGGGGGGAGACCCCCTTGAGCGTGCAGTGGGTCTGGCCGAGCAGTCTGACCTATGGGGAGCGCCACGAGGCGTTGAAAGGGTTCTGCATGGCACTCGCCGAGGCGTGGGCCAGCTTCGCCACGATGGGGCACCCGATGGAAGTTGGACATGCCTTTCAGCAGGAGGTCCTGCCCGGGCTATTGGCCAGCGCTAACGAGCGGAGGGGCGCCGAGAGGGAGGCGATGCCCTGGCTCGCCGCCCTGGTATGCTGTTCGGCATTCGATATCGCCCTGCACGACGCCTACGGCATCTTACACGAACGCCCCGTGTACGAAACCTACGGCCCAGAGTATATGAACCACGACCTTGCCTACTACTTGACCCCTGCCCAGGGATCCGCAGTTACCTTCG
>DATKWG010000094.1:0-4686 GCA_035529675.1 Anaerolineae bacterium | reverse complement strand
ATACGTCGAGATGCCAAGACGCAATGATGCCCATACATTTATGCCTGGCCAACCACACCATGAGAAACCTGAGACGGAGGTGCCGCGGGTCAAGTTGACGGCCCGGGTCACCCTGGATGCCTATGATGCCATTACCGAAATACAGCGCCGTCACCGCAGAAAGACCGGTAGAGCCCTGCGGCTCTGGGAGGTCCTGGACGCAGCCATCATTGCTTATGCTAAACGACAAGGAATCAAGGTTGGGGAGTAGCCCGGCCCGTGAACCATTCATCACCATTTCGAGCGCAACAGCATCAACGTGTTTCCGGAGGATGCAGACGAGTTCGCCCAGGCGGTTTCCGCAATGGTCTCACGGCTGGAGTAGAGAGCAGTCCTTGAGCACGACGGCTGAGGACAATCCGTACACGATCACGATTTGTGTTCGTTCTGACCGGTTCACTGACTCGTTCACCGACCTGTTCGGCAAGGTGAACAGGTTTTCTCAAGCCTCGGGCATCGAGCCCTCGGCTTGAGCCGGGAGAAACGGCTTGCTCGGGGGGGCCATGGCCCAAAAACGCCCTTTTAGGGCGTTTTTCTGGGCCAGGCCCCCCGCTCGCCAAGCCGTGCGTGTCGGCGTCGTCCCCGTCTGGCGCCGGGGCCGACCCCGACTGCCGATCCCTGCGGCTCCTTTTGCTCGCTTCGCTCGCAGAGGAGCCGCCACGCTCGGATCTTTCGCCCCTGCGGGGCTCAAGCCCCTCACTATCGGGATCGGCAGTCGGCGTCGAAGACGCCGACACGCAGCTCGCTGCGCTCGCTTTGCGGCCCGGCCATCTCCCGGACCCTCTGGCCGGGCCGCTGGGCCGCCTGCGGCGGCCTTTCGGCGAATACCTTCGGCGAACATGTGGCTGGGCTGGCCCGACAGAAGAGACAGAGCCACGACCGGAAAGGTCGGGGGTGTCGGGATCGCGCCCTTCTGGACAGGGATACCTGCTCACGCTCTCGCAATTCCGTGCGGTACGCCTCGTTCCTACCGTAGTTGTAGAATCTCTTTGTCCTGGGGCTCTGTGAGTCGGTAATACCCAGGTCCAGCTCCTGGATTGTCGTCAGTGCTGAGGCGACGATTAGGTCAGATCGGGGTACGAGCGCAGAAGGTACATGCGCTGATCAGAATGGCTTGGCGGCAAGTGGTGCTCGTTTGCATTGAGACTGCCTTTTGAGTAGAATAAGGAGGTCATATTGCTCACAACAGCGCGGCGGTGCTGAAGACAATGGTGGTGGCACTCCAAGCGAATCGAGTGCTAGCATCAGGTTTGTACGCTTGGAATGAATTGCATAACTGAAACTCGACGGCCCAGTCTGCTCACATTTCTGGTCGTCAAACGCGCTGTTCCGCAAGGTAGGAATGCAAGTTGGCAAGGGCGCATGATCTGCAAGACGCAACAAGGCAATTCATCTGTCGATCTGCCCATCGAATCATCCGGGCTTGCTACATTGAGTTGCAAAACCGCTCACCGGAGACACTTAAGGCAGGTGATGCCCGGGGTAGGTCGGGCATTCTGATTCAGTTATGCTATTCTCTGTCTCGCGTTCAAAGGTAATGCTAGACCAGCACTCTCCGTATGAGGTGAACGTATGCCTATTGACTTCACCCAGATCGAATCTGGCGAGGACTTTGAACTGCTCTGCGAAGACCTGCTGCGGGCGATGGGATTCGCCATTGAGGCCAAGGTCGCCCGTGGCCCCGACCTGGGCAAGGACATTATTACCACTCAGACGGTGACCGACCGGGCTGGTTTCTCAGAGACGCATCGCTATTTGATCGAGTGCAAGCATCATGCCAAGGGTGGGAAGTCGGTGCGGGAAGAGGACATCGGCAGCCCCATCGCGCGCATGGGAACTCACAACTGCGACCGCTACATCCTGGTCACCAGCACCGTCCCCAGCGAGAAAGTGCGTGCCCAATTGGCAGGTATTCCCAATACCGTGCCCCATTACCGAGCGACAGTCTGGCACGAAGGTGACCTGACCCGGCTGCTGGACCAGTACCCCGACGTGCGCGAACGATTCCTCCCGTCCAAACCAGAACCACTGACCCCTGCCGGCACGCTGGCCGAGACCGTCGAGGGGTTGCTCACAGCAATGGGCTTTGTCTGCCAGGAGCGCCAGACCGCCGCCGACCGGGTGCGGCTGGTGTGCACCGGCAAGGGGGCGTTCGCCCGCCCGATGGCCGTGATATGCAAGGAGGGCACGGTCGAGCGGGGCCACGTGGAAGCGCTCCTGGCCGAGGTGCAGGCGCAGGGTCTGGGAGGTGGCGTGCTGGTCACGCACGCCCGCGTCTCGCCTGTCGCCAGGGAGCGGGCGGTCGAGACGGATGACCTGGTGCGCACCTTTACGCTCGATGAGTTCTACCGCGAGTTGATTGACTTCGAGCCCTACGTGCGCGCGTTGGTGGCCGACTACGAGGGGGACGAGCTCAGCACCTACTATGTGAACCTGGGCTGCCAGAGCGGCGACGGGAGCGTCTACAAGCCCATGGACGGCTACGTGGACCGCTGGCTGGACGACCCTACCCGCAACCACATCTCGATCCTGGGCGACTATGGCACGGGCAAGACCTCCTTCTGCCGCCAGTACGCGGCCAGGCTGGGCCGGCGCTGGCTCTCGGACCCCGACCACTGCCGCATCCCCATCCTTATCTCGCTGCGCGACTATGCCAAGGCGGTGAACCTGAAGCAGTTGGTCACCGACTTCCTGGTCAACCGCTACTCCATTCAGGCCGGGTATGAGGCATTCCGCCGCTTCAACGCCGACGGCAAACTGGTGCTGCTGTTCGACGGCTTCGACGAGATGGCCCAGAAGGTGGACTACCCGACCACCGTGGACAACTTCGAGGAACTGGCGCGGGCGGTGGAGGCCAGGAGCAAGGTGCTTCTCACCTGCCGCACGCCCTACTTCCGCACCCGCGCAGAGGCCGAGAAACTTCTTTCCTGGCGGGGACCGGAAGCGCCGATCGAGGCCCGCGACCTGCCCGAGCGGGCGGTGATTGACCTGACGGAGCGACCCAACTTCGAGATCGTGCACCTGCTGCCCTTCCAACCGGAGGATATTCAGATGATGCTGCGGGCGCGTTTCCCCGCGGAGTGGCAGGGCTACTGGCAGCAGATCGAGGACACGTACAATCTGAAGGAACTGGCCCAGCGGCCGGTGTTGCTGGACATGATCGCCCGCTCCCTGCCCCACCTGAAGCCCGGGCAGGCGCTCAACGCGGCCCGGTTGTACGAAGCCTATACCGACCTGTGGCTACTGCGGGACGAGGAGAAGGGCCGCAGGCTGATCACCCGCGCCGACAAGCGGCTCTTTATGCAGGAACTCGCGCTGGAGATGCTGCGCCGGGAAGAGTGGAGCATCCACTTCTCGCGGCTGCCGGAGCGGGTGCGCGCCCACTTCCGCCTGGAGAAGGCGCACGAGATTGACTACTTCGAGCACGACATCCGCACCTGCTCGTTCCTGAACCGGGACGGGGAAGGGAACTATTGCTTCGTGCACAAGAGTTTTGGCGAGTTCTTCGTCGCCCAATGGCTGGCGCCGAAACTGTTGGACTGCAGCGCCCCGGAGATGCGCATCAACGAGGAGGTGCGGGGCTTCGTCCATGGCCTGTTGGCGGAGGGAAAGTGGCCTCCGCCGCCACCGCCGGGGGTGGTCGTTCCGGGGGGGATGGTGTGGGTACCACCGGGGCCGTTCATCTATGGCGAGAGCGAAGGCACGCGGGTGGTCCGGCTCGAGCATGGCTACTGCATCGCCCGCACGCCGGTGACCAACGCCCAGTATGCGCGCTTCGTGGCGGTCAGGGGGCACGAACCGCCACAGCATTGGAGAGGCAAGGTTCCGCTCGATGAGTTGTGCGACCATCCGGTGGTGAACGTGAGCTGGGACGACGCCGTGGCCTACGCGGTGTGGGCTGGGGGGAGGCTGCCCAGCGAGCAGGAGTGGGAGAAGGCGGCGCGGGGCATTGACGGGCGGGTCTACCCCTGGGGGGACGAGTTCGACGCGGCCCGATGCAACAGCTCTGAAGCTGGCATCGGCACCACAACACCGGTGGGCCGCTACTCATCGTATGGCGACAGTCCCTGTGGGTGCACGGACATGGCAGGCAACGTCTGGGAGTGGACGGCCAGCAAGTATAAGTCGGGTAGTGGCGATCGGGTGGTGCGTGGGGGGGCGTTCGACGAGTATCGCCGCCTCGCCCGCTGCGCGTACCGCGACAGGCACTTCCCGATCGGTGTCTGGTTCAGCGATGGGTTTCGTGTAGTGGCCTCCTCTGTCTCTCCCGCCTCTGCACTCTGATACTCTGCCCTCCAGCCCTCTGGAAGTGCGCCCGTAATGACATCTATCACAGCCGGGCAAAAGCCCCCCTTCCTGCGGATAGGGAAGGTGCTCAGCGTCTAACCTGGTGTCGAAACGCAAAGGGGACAAGCGCATGATGTGAAAAGGGGACACGAGGGTTCCATCAAAGCGCTGTGATGCAACGCGCTGACCACGATTCTGCCGCAGAACAGTCTGAGGCCGTCGCGTCGCCGGGATGCTTGTGCGAAGTGCCAGGTGAAGGGGACGGGGATCAGACCAGTACGCACGAGATTCCAAGAAGGGGAGGAGAAAATCGTTGTAACCGATATACAGGTAACGCTTCTCATCAAGTGCTGGCCATCC
>DATKWG010000093.1:0-4032 GCA_035529675.1 Anaerolineae bacterium | reverse complement strand
CCGTGAGAGCCGGTGATGAGCAACTCCTTGTAATGCACCAGGTTGCTCTCCAATGGGATCGACGGTGAGCCTTTGGGGAGACCGCCAAAGAGAACGATCCGTCCTCGGTTGGCCACCATGCGGATCGCCTGCATGTGCGTCCGCACCGAGGCGTTGGCCGTGATCACCACGTCGGCGCCTTCTCCGTTCGTCGCCCGCAGCACGCTCTCCACTGGGTCGGCATCCTGGGTGCAGATGACCACGTCGGCACCGCCCAGTCTGCGAGCGTAGGCCAGCCGTGCCCGCGACCGCTGCACGGCCAATACCCGTAGCGCGCCCCGCCAATGAGCCAGTCTCATGAGCATGCACCCCGCCGGACCAGCTCCGATCACCACCACCGTGTCTCCCAAGTGGAGGTTGCTGAGCTCGAGCCCATTGATGCAGCACCCCAGGGGCTCGGCCAGGGTAGCCTCATCAAAGCTCAGTTCCGGTGGGATGTGGTGTACAGCTCCGTAGCGCAGGGTCATGCTGTTGACCGGCATGTACTGGGCAAACCCGCCGGGGAACTGGTAGCCGATGGCATAGTTGGTGGCGCAGTTGTTGCCCAGCCCCTCGCGGCACCATCTGCATTCGCCGCAGGGAACGTCAGCGCCGGTCGCCACCCGGTCTCCCATCTTGAAACGGGCGACCTTGGGGCCGACAGCCACTACCTCCGCAGCGATCTCATGTCCGATGACCTGGGGAGGCGTCACCCGGGGATTGCCGTGGTGGAAGATGCGGATGTCGGACCCACAGACGGCGCAGGCGTGTACCTTCAGGATCAGGCTTTCGTCGTCGGGCAACTCGGGATCTGGCACGTCCTTGACCACCATCTGTTCCAGGCCCTCAAACACGGCGGCTTTCATTGGCCTTCCCCCTCCTCTACCCCCTCGTTGACGAGCACTACGCGGATGTAGGCTTCTCGCCGGCTTCTCATCATCTCCAAGGCTGCCACGCCTTTGGACAAGGGCAAACGGTGAGAGATCAGCGCGCGCAGATTCAACCGCCCCTTGGCCAACATCTCCACAACCACCTGCCATTCATCGACTGGCAACTCGGTGAAGCGAGAGTTCCACGTCCCCTTGATGGTTAGCTCTTTGCGCAGAATCTGAGAGACCGTACTCTGGGGGAGACGAACATCGCCCGTCGGATTGCCCATGATCACCACCCGGCCGAGGGGCCGGGCCATTCTGAGGGCTTGCTCAAAGGTCGCACTGACCCCGGCCGCCTCCACGACCAGATCGGGACGCCGCCCTCCGGTGACTCGCTCGACCCAGGCCACCGGATCCCCCTTGCGCGCGTTGAAGGTGATGCCCAAATCGAGCTCCTCCGCGACGCGCAGCTTCTCGCCATCGACATCAGTAAGAAGAACCTTCGCAGCCCCCAGGATGCGGGCCCACTGGGCCAGGATCATGCCGATAGGACCGGCGCCCAGGATGGCGACCACGTTGCCTGGCTCGACGCCCCCTTGCCGCAGGGCGTGCAGGGCGACGGCTGCCGGCTCGGCCAGGGCGGCATCCAAGAAAGCCACACCCTCGGGTAGCAGAACCAGGTTTCTCTGGGGCACGCACACGAACTCGGCAAAGCCGCCGTCGGTGCGCGACCCCAGGTAGTCATAGGCAGCACACTGGGCGAAGGACCCGATCTGGCAATAGGCACACTGGCCACAGGGGATGAGGGGCTTTACGGTCACCCGATCACCCCGGTGTCGTGTGCCAGCGCCCACTACCTCTTCGACAACACCGGCGATCTCGTGACCAGGAATGAGCGGGAACCGATAGGTGCCATGTTCAAATATGCGGGGCACATCTGATCCGCAGACCCCGACGGCAGCGACCCTCACCAGGGCTTCGCCTGCCCTCGGGACAGGCCGAGGCACTCTCTCATGGCGGAGATCACCTACGGCGTGCAGGACCAGCGCCTGCATCGTGTTTGTCCCCATACGACATTCCTCTTCTGGCGCGGCAAGTTCTCCCTGGTCAGGAGCGGCCGCGAGCCGCCCGCCGGGCATCCCATGGGCCGTCCTGGGGCAGGAATCGCCTCCAGTAGGCCGCTGAAGCTTTCAGGTCACTCACGACGCGCGAATCGGTTTCGAATCTCTCACGGTGAGAGATCTCAAAGGCCAGGAAGACCTCTTTGGCTCCGCTCTGGGCAAGGGTCTCCAGCACGCGAGCCGGCTCGATGATGCCGATCGCGTTGAACTCGGGGATGAAAGGCCAGTGCCGGCTGTGACCGTGCTCAGTCTGTTGCAGATGCACGATCGGCGCACGGCCTCCCAGCTCACTGAGCCACGAATATGGGTCCCGCTCATCAGGGTGCGGGGCGTGACCTGGATCCAGGCACAGGCATATGGGCACGCCAGCATCTTGGTTGACTCTGTGCAGGAGCTCCTTCGCCCCCGCGATGGTATCGGCCATCTCTCGGGGGATGGACATGGTCTCAAAGAAGATATAGTCGAGTCCCACATCGCGTGCGTGATAGGATAGCTCTTGCCAATGCCGGATGGCGTCATCGACCCGCTCTCGATAGCGCGCCGGGTCGCTTGCGTCGCGGACGGACAAAGTGCCAAAGTGGCTGCCCACGGCACACGCGCCGAGCCGAGCGGCGAGTTCGGCGAATCGCCTGAACCAGTCCCTCCAGGCACGGCGCAGTTCGGGATGAGGGTACATGAAGTGGTTCAGGCGAGTGAACGTGCTGGTCATCAGGGAGTGGATGTTGACCTGATACCTGTCGGTGGCTTCGAGGATACGCTCCACCTCTGCCTCAATGACAGACTCGGGCCAAAAAGGATTGAGCAAGTCGGCCACGAGCTGCACGCTGGTGAGTTCAAGCTCCTCAGCCACGATGCGGGCCCACTCCTCTGGTTCGGGAAAACGGTTTGTGGCAAAGCCGGTATTGATGCCCAGCGTGAACGAGGTCATCGATCGCACCCTCTTTGTGAGGCCAAGCGGGGAAGAGACACCTTCTGAGCACCCCCAATATCCCACTGATAGGCTCGGCCGAGCAGTTTCCCTATCTCAGGCGGGTGCTCGGCAGTACCACGGCAGGTAGCAAGATAGTCCGTCTGCTTGCGAGCGTCAAGTTCGAGCGAGCGGGTTGACTACGCGTCGCAGCCACGCGCGACCAATTGTGAGCATGACGGGGCTGCCAGTGCAGAACAGCGGTCGCCAGCTATCACGTGCAGAGCAGTGACCAGAGATTGCGGAGCAAGGCCCGGCTGTAGGCGTCGCGATTGGACAAAACATCGGGTTCACATATAGTATAGTTCACGCCTTTTTCACCCATCCGAGGAGGGGCTGATGACGGGAAGGAAACGGAATGCTGTGGTGGGTCAGTCTGGCGGCCCGACAGCGGTGATCAACAACAGCCTGGTCGGTGTCATTCATGAAGCTCTGCAGCATGACGAGATTGGGCGGATCTACGGGATGCTGCGGGGCATCAAAGGCGTTCTCAACGAGGATCTTGTGGACCTGTGTCGTGAGTCTCCTGAGACGCTGGGGATGCTGCGTGATACGCCGTCCTCGGCGTTGGGCACAGTGCGCTACAAGGTGACCGACGCTGACTATGATCGGATACTTGAGGTCCTGATGGCCCACGACATCGAGCACTTTTTCTACATTGGCGGCAACGACTCGATGGATACCGCGCATAAGGTGCATCTCCTGGCTCGGCAAAAAGGATACGAGTTGCAGGTCATTGGCGTGCCCAAGACGATCGACAACGACCTGGCCATGACCGATCACTGTCCCGGATATGGCAGCGCGGCTCGCTTTGTGGCCACCGCGATACGTGGCTCTGGATGGGACACGATGGCCATGGGTGAGAGCAGCCCGATAAAGCTGATGGAGATCATGGGCCGCAATGCGGGTTGGTTGACCGCAGCAACAGCACTGGCCAGGGAGATCCCCGAGGATCCCCCGCAACTGATCTACGTGCCCGAGCGAGGCGTCTCCCTGGAAAAGTTCGTCGATGATGTGCGCTACTGGTATGGTCGGCTGGGCTACTGCGTGATCG
>DATKWG010000092.1:0-7666 GCA_035529675.1 Anaerolineae bacterium | reverse complement strand
GGGTTGGTGCACCGGCTTGGGGCGTCGGGCAGGGCACGCATCCTGTTTCGCGGCGTTTTGCTGCTGATCTTTCTTTGGGGTCTCAACACACAGCCCGTGCGATTGGTCGTCTATGGGCCGCAGCAGACCGTGGAGACTCGGAACCCCAAGATTGGCGTCCACACCCGACTGACCGATGAAGTGGACGAATGGAAGGTCAAGCGCACCCTGGAAATGGTGCGCCGAATGGGGAGTCCATGGATTGTGGAGTACTTTCCGTGGGGCTACTATGAGCCGGCGAAGGGCAAGTATGGGTGGGATCATCCCGACATGGTGGTGAATCATGCCATAGCCCAGGGGCTCACCGTCATCGCCCGCATCGACTTTGTGCCCGCGTGGGCGCGCCCCGAGGAGACCACCTTCCGCCACCTGGAGCGCGAGCACTTTTGCGATTATGGCGATTTCGTCCACGCCTTCGCAGAACATTTCCGCGGCAGGGTCAGCCACATCATTATCTGGAATGAGCCAAACCTGAGTTTTGAGTGGGGCTTCCGACCACCTGACCCCGACGCCTACACAGAGCTACTCTGTACTGCCTACGCGCGTGTCAAGGAGGCCAACCCAGATGCCGAGGTGCTGGCCGCGGGGTTGGCCCCGACCATGGCCCCGCCCGGAAGTGAGTGGGGCATGGACGATCTGGTTTTCTTGCAGAGCATGTATGACGCCGGTGCGTCGCCATGCTTCGATGGGATGGCCATCCACGCCTATGGGTTCACCTTCGCTCCCGATGAACCCGCCGATGCCCGCGAGGTCAACTTCGCCAGGGCCGAGCTGATTCGTGAGCTTATGGTAAGCAATGGCGACGCACACAAACCCTGCTACATTACCGAGGGCGGATGGAACGACCACCCTCGTTGGACAAAGGCCGTTCGTCCCTACCAGCGATTGGAGTATACGGTAGGCGGTTACGAAAAGGCCCTGCACGAGTGGGATTGGTGCCGGGCTGTGTGCTTGTGGGCCTTTCGCTATCCCTGGCCAGCAAAGACCTACCAGGACTCTTTTACCTTTGTGTCGCCCGAGTTCATTCCCAAGCCCGTCTACCTGGAGACCATGCACTATGCTCATGGTGAGCCCTTTGAGTACCTGGGGAAGTAGCGGATGTGCACGACGAAACCGACTCGTGGATCAGACGCCCGGTTCCTGCTGCGCGCAGGGATCTGGGTAGGTGTGGCCGTGGCCCTCTTGCTGGTCGGCCGGCTGTGGGTGCGCACGGTGACCGGGCCGTCGCTCGACGACGACACCTGGGCGCGGATACAGCGAGAGGGTGTCCTGCGGGTGGGCATGGACGCCAGCTATCCTCCGTTCGGGCTGGTCGATGACACGGGCGATTTCAGCGGGTTCGACGTGGACCTGGGAATCGACTTGGCCCTGCGCTGGGGTGTGAGACCGCAGTTCACCAACCTTCACTTTGATGCCTTGTACGACGCGCTCAAGACGGGCAAGTTCGATCTCATCATCTCCGCGCTTCCCTACGATCGCACCATGACCCGTGACGTGCTCTATTCGCAGAGCTACTTCGACGCGGGTCATGTGTTGCTGGCCAGGGGCGACAACGTGCACTTGCTGTCCTTCGCTGATCTTGCCGGGGGCTCGGTGAGCGTGGAGCTCGGCTCAGAGGCGCACCAGTTGGTACGTCAGTTGTCCAGAGACAGGGGGCTGTCGGTGGAGGTCTTGGCCCAGCGCGAGTGGGACGCAGCAGCAGCTCTGTTGACCGACGGGAAGGTGGACGCCCTGGTGTGCGACATGGTCACTGCTCGCGGTTTGCTGAAACGGGGAGAGGAACTACGGCTGGTGGGGCCCCCTTTGACTGATGAACCCTACGTCATTGCCGCTAGTCGGGATAGCCTGGTCCTGATGGCAGAGGTCAATGCGGCCCTCCAGGAGTGGCGCACGAACGGACTGCTTCAAGACCTGCAACGTCGGTGGTTCTGAGCCGTGAGGACATGCTTGGCAGCGGCAGAAGCTGTCGCTGGGAGGTACTCGTGAAGCGACGGGCAGTGGATGTCCAGCGTGACTATGACCGCTTGCTATACATGCAACGGTTGAACTGGCAGATCAACTTCCCCGGCCAGGTATTCTTTGAACCCCAGTTCCGTTTCCAGCTCGCCTCGGGTGCCAAGCGGGGCGAAATCTTCATCTACGAGCAGGAGTGCGCGCTCGTCGGGTGGCTCTGGCTTGACCTCAGCAGGCCTGGTATGGGGAACATTCGGCACATCCAGGTGGAGCAGGCCCACTGGGGGAAAGGGATCGGACGCCGCATAATGGAAGATGCGATCGGCCTCTACATCGGCCGCAAGTGTCGCAGGGTGACACTCAGCGTCACAAAGTCCAATCACCGCGCGATGACGCTCTATGAGCACCTTGGCTTCGTCGTTGCTGAGGACCTGGGCGAGCGCCAGCGCATGGCGTTGGACTTGCGAGAGGTGACACAAGAGGGCCAGAACCGTGCCAAGCCGCGTTGACGCGCTGCAACTTGCACCCCATGCGGGGCACTTGCACCCCATACGGGGCACTTGTACCCCATACGGGGCACTTGTACCCCGTACGGGGCACTTGCGCTCGCCGGGGTGAGTCGTATCCAGCAACTTCAAGGCTCGGCACCCAGTTCCACTGTCGCGCTGAGGTCGCCCAGAGTCACCCGGTTGCCCGGCCTCAGCTTTCTGCTCCGCCGCGTCTCGACGACGCCGTCAACCATCACCTGACCGGACTGGATGAGATGCTTTGCTTCCCCGCCCGACCTGACCAGGCCAACGAGTTTCATGAACTGGTCCAGCCGGATAGTGGGCTGATCTTCCATGGTCTGTCCCGATCCTCGGAACGGGGTACGACCGTTGCAGGCTGATGAACGAACGGGCTCGGCATCGGGTGAACGGCAGCATCCACGCGCTCTCCCCTAGAGACCGCGCCCGTCGCCTTCCGCTATGCTCAGATTGAAAGAGCGCTGGTCCACCTTGCCGTAATGCGTCTCGTAGTAGGACCGGATCCGCCCAGCCGAGGGGATCTTGCACTTGGCCCAGACATGAACAACGTCCTGGAGCTCCTCCTCGCCCGCCTGTCCTCTGAAGAGACCCTTGAGATACTGTGTGCGCTCTCTTATGTCGCTCTCCGCGAACTCGACGATCTCTTCCGGAGTGTAGAACCGGAGCAGATTGAAGCGCCTGCGAAAGCCCGTCAGACCGTGAAGCTCTTCCATTTCCCCGGGGTCGGGTACCAGATAGCCAAAGATGGGGTTCTTGATCCACTTCTGGATCTTGCGATGATCGATCAGCTCCAGAAACGCCTTGGAATCGGCTACGGTGATCTTTTCCCCCTGGCCAACGTAGCGCACATCGCCTTTGGCGTCCAAGTCTGGCTCGCCGGTGGCCTCATCTATCTTGACCACAAGTTTCCCCTCGGCATCGGTGATTCGGATCTGTCTCCCTTGGAGGTCGAATTCGCCCACGAACCCGGTGTTGAGGACGAAGAAGGTCAGCTTGCCATCCAGCCCCAGGCCCAAGTCGCAGTACATTCTGAGCTTGAGCAGGGCCTGCTGCGATTGCTCGCGGCACATGAAGTCGGTGGCCGCATAGGAACGGGTGCGGCTTCCAGGCACCCTGCCGGCGACGGCGGAGGTCACGATCGACTCGCAGGCCGAATCGAGGGCCACCGCCATGACTGGATCGGTCACCCGAATGACTGGCTCCATGACGTCGAAGCGCCGAAAAGAGTACCCCTCCATCTTGAGCCATTTCTCCGTCTCGGGACTCCAATTGGGGTTCAGCTCGGAGAAATCAAAGACGAAGCGCCCGTTGGTGGTGCCACTCTTGGCGTAACGGGTGCACTGCAGAGAGCCGATCTCCTGGCCTGCGATCCTGCGCGGGACCTTGACGGTGTGGCCGTCGATCTCCTCGGTCACATACTCGACGCCCGCGCAATCGATGTTCATCGCCAGAACCACAGGCCAACTCCCATCGGGCCGCGTCTCCTTGGATGCCATCAGGCCAAGCCACTCGGGACTGGTGGGCACCAGCCCCTCGCTCTTGGCAAAGGACGAGGCCTCGAGACCGATGATCCTGGAGGCAACGACCCGGTCGCCATCGTAGACCGGTAGACCCAGGCAGGCATCGTCCTGCTCCAGTTGCGGTCCCACCGTGAGGGTGGTCTTTCCCGTGCCAGAAAGGCCCTTAAGAATGCGGTCTGACGTTGCCCCGCCATGATAAGAGACAAGCCCGCGCGACTCGGCTCGATTCCACACCAGGGTCAGGTTGGGCTTTTTGAAGGCTCCGCCGAAATAGTCAATCCGGAGGCTCATGACCCGACGAAAGTCTTGATCCATTCGGGTCAGGTCATAGAGGGTGAGGGGCTCATCGGGATCGAAATCTGGCCAGAAGCCGCGAATCTGCTGGACAAACGCATCGGGCAGAGGCTCCTGGACGATGTAGTTGACGCACTGGGGGTCGGCGCCATCCTCGGGCGGGAATACCATCTTCAGCCCCATCCAACCGATGTAGGCGCTGTGCATGTTCTCAACGCTGATGAACACGCGCAGATTGGTCTGGTAGGCCTTCTCACCTTGGACGCCATCCTGGACAATAACTCTTGCGGTCTCGAGGTACTCTTTCACCACATCGAACAGCCTCAGGCCGACGTCCTTGGGAAAACTAGGTTGGCCCTTCCCGGGCTTGTACCCTTCGGGCACCATGTAGAAGGCGCGATCAGGGCGTCGCCCAGGCTGGGTGGAAGCGAAGAGATACTGCCCATCCGCCGTGATCACATAGTAGGGCTTCAGGTTCTCGATGAACCAGTTGTCATCTGGGTTGAGGATGACCTTCTCTGAGTCCAACTGCAGATTCAATTCCGTTGCGGTGACGATGCCTGTCATCTTTTGCTGCTCCTTTGACCATGTTCTACTTGAATACTCAAGCGGAACACAGATCCTTGACCAGCATCTTTGGGAAATTCGAGCTCGTCATTGCACTCGAGGGCCAGGTGAATGTGCCCGCCAGCACTCGCGATGGGGCCTGCCTGTCAACCGGAAAGGAATGGCCCAGATAGTGGCGGCAAAACGCCATACTCCCCCATTATACATGACCCATATAATACTAGAGAGGGCCGTGAAAGTCAACTCGGCTGCAAAGTGTGTTGGTGAATCTGTGAAGGGTCTCCAAATGGCAGGAAAGGGCTATGCTATCATCCTGAGGGATGTGTGCGTGCACAACTCAGGGGATAGCACAGCCCATGAACACCACACGTACCCCGTAGTGCAGGGGCACACGTGCAGATCAGTGTGTGTATTCGCGGCTGACGGGCTCTCTAGGGGGCGCACAGAGCTGTCAACGGATGGCAGCCTGCCTGGCTGAGTTGAGGCCGCAGGCATGCCAAAGGCAGGAACATCCGCGAGGGACGACGATCTGGAAGTTTCTCAATCAGCAGTCTGATGTCCCCCTGGTGCACCTCTTAGACCGCCACCGAGGACTCACTCGGATCGCACCAGAGTGGTGCTGGCGAGACTTGCAGACACTGATCTGCGCGTGTCTGGATGCCCTGTGCGTTTGAGCGCCTGCAGGCCCAGGTGCTGCTACCCAAACGACAACAAAAAGGGGAATGCCGGTCCCAAGGGTCGACTGGCTGAGTACCGGCACGGCTATGAAACCCGGTAACATAATCTGGAACCGCGTCGCCGGTTCTGGCGCGCGATGGCGACTCTGTGGTATGATATCTTTAGCGACGCGTCCGTTGGTGCGCGGGCCGCGACTCGTCTCACCACTCCTCACATAGTTGCGAGCAACGTCCTCATTCAGATCAGTGCTCCAGCCAGAACGCGTGGACTGGAAGCCCTCGCCGCTGAGCTGGAGCGCGCAAAAGTTGGCTAAGGAGGCCAGACTCATGAAGATCGTCGGCGTCAAGACATTCGTGGTTGGCAACCCACCTCCCCACAGAGGGGGGCGAAACTGGGTCTTTCTCAAGCTGATGACAGATGAGGGAATCGAAGGGGTGGGCGAATGCAACGAGGCGTACGGCAGGGAGCACGCCCTGGTCCAGTTGATCAAAGACCTCAGCGAGCCCTTCGTGATCGGGACCGACCCGTTCGATACAGAGAGACTGTGGGACAGGCTCTACTCCAGCACCCACTTTTTCCGGCATCCTGGGATCGTGTCTACCCAGGTTGTGGCGGCATTCGAGATGGCCTGCTGGGACATCGTCGGGAAGGCATTGAACCAGCCGGTCTACAACCTGTTGGGCGGGATGTACAACGAGAAGGTCCGCACCTATACCTACATATACGAATGGCACAGGCCGGATCCACCCGAAGAGGCTGGAGAAGCCGCGGCCAGGCTCGCCGAGAAGGGCTTCACCGCGGTCAAGTTCGACCCGATCTCGCTCGTCCCCGCGCCAAGGGATATCTCCCTCGTCGAACTGCGCTACGTGGACGCGGTGATGAAGAGCATCCGCGACGCCGTCGGCGACAAGGTTGACATCCTGATGGGCACCCACGGCCAGCTCAACACTCACAGCGCCATAAGGTTTGCCAAGGTGTTGGAGCCATACAGTCCCTTGTGGTTCGAAGAGCCGGTGCCGCCGGAGAACATGGACGAAATGGCCCGCGTGGCTCAGCACACCACCATTCCCATCGCCACGGGGGAGCGCCTCTGCACCATGCACGACTTTTACTCGCTCCTCAAGAAGCAGGCGGCCCAGATTGTTCAGGCACACGTGGGGCTGAACGGGGTCATGGGCCTGAAAAAGATCGCCGGGATGTGCGAGGCAAACTATGCCCAGATCGCCCCCTGGCTCTACTGCGGTCCCGTGGCAGGCGCGGCAAACATCCAGATCGACGTGTGCAGCCCCAGCTTCCTTATACAGGAGGGGATCGAGACCTGGTCGGGCTTCCATGCCGAGATACTCAAGGAGCCCATCCGGTGGGAGAAGGGGTACATCATACCATCGACCAAGCCAGGACTGGGAGTGGAGCTCAACGAGGAGGTGGCGGCCAGGCATCCATATATCCCGATGCCAAGGCACTAGCAACAAGGCGCCGTCTGCTCATCCCACGCCGCCGGTGCTGCCAGTGTGTGGCGGTGAGGGATCGCGGCGGGGGTGGCCTTGTGTCGGCGCGCCGCCCCCGCCTTGTCGTCTCCGAGAGTCCGGAACTAGATAGGCGCCGCACAGACGCGAAACCCGATGCCCTCTCGGCAGACGTCCGGACCGTACCTGAAGCGAGCGGCAGTGCGTGCGCTCCCCAGAGCGTCGTCGATTAGTCTTACTGCGGCATGAACCAGTCGAACGTGATGGATGCGTCTCCGTTCGAGTCAAAGAACTCGACGACGACCACGTGCTCTCCCGCGCCGGGAGCCCAATAGAAGCCAGTGATGAAGGGGACTCCGTAGTCGTCGTACCACTGTTCCGACCAAATCAGCTCCCCGTCCAATTTTGTGCGCACCCCTCCCTCGGTCGTCACACTGAAGTAGTATTGGTACTCCGCCTCAAATGTGGCGGTGGTGGTGAACCGCACCGAGAAGCCGTCCACTGGCAGCAGATCTTCGTCCGGCGACCCCTCACCCCAGTCGAACTCGATGGCCCCGACACAGCGCGACATCACTGGTTCACCCCCGAGGTCGGGGTTGCCGTAGAAAGTGGCCATCCACAT
>DATKWG010000091.1:0-3574 GCA_035529675.1 Anaerolineae bacterium | reverse complement strand
TCTCTCGCTCGGGTGCAACCATTGCTGCTGGCCTGATGTTGGGCCTGAGGCGGGATGAGGCGGCACGCTTCTCCTTTTTCATGTCCATTCCGATCATCGCAGGGGCAGCCGGAGTTCAGGTACTCAAGAATGCCTTCGCCGGGCTCATCATGAGTCAGATCCCCCAGCTGGTGGCGGGTTCCCTGGCCGCGCTGCTAGCCGGCTACGTCGCCATTCGCTTTCTCCTAAACTATGTTTGCAGGCACAGTCTGCGGCCCTTTGCGTACTACTGTTGGGCCATCAGTCTGGCGGGCCTGGCCATGAGCCTGTTTCCACGATGGCTGTAAAGCTCCCCCATGTTGCGCGATGTAGAGTAGTCTTTGCGGCCGTTTTCTCGCTGCTTGCACTCTGTGCCTGCGGCGGTACGTTTGAGTCGCTCAGTCGCAAAGAGGCCCAACTCGCGAGCGAGTCTCAGGCCTCCGCGCCGGTGCTGGTACGAATAGCTACGTGTAGTGCGGCACTCCCCCTAGCAAACGACCTGATAGCCGCCTATGCCGCCGGGGACAGCCGCCTGTTGTTCGACCTGACGTCATGCACCTCTCGGATCGCCACAGAGCTCGTACTGGCCGGACAGACCGATTTGGCCATCGTCGGCGGCGAAGTGGATCCCGATATCCTATCCAGAGAGAGAGCAGACGGCCGCGGGCTGCGCTCTGAGGTGCTGGCGACCGATGCCATTGGTATCATCGTGCACAAAGACTGGCCCTTGCACCGTCTCTCGACATCAGAGTTGGCCAGCCTGTTCGCCGGATACTATCTGGACTGGGAGCAGCTCGAGGCGGGCAGCGGCCAACCAGAGATCGTTTGTCGCGAGCAGGACTCGGCCTCGCGAACCGTCTTTGAGCGGGTCATCATGGGGGAATGGTCTGTGTCGTCCTCCGCGATACTGATGCCCCATGATCGCGGCGTGGTGGAGTACGTCGCCGAGCATCCAGGCGCCATCGGATATGCCTCTGTGACCCACGCCGATGACCGTGTCAAGCTGGTGGCTCTTGACGGCATATTACCCACGACCAGGGAGATAGAACGAGGCAGGTATCCGCTGACCTACCCCTTGGTGCTGCTCGCCTCGCCCAAGGCGCCGCGCGAAGCGCTCCGGCTGTTTGACTTTGCCAGGAGCAGCCAGGGGCGACGCATCATCAAGCAGAGTTACGCAGCGCCTGGCTGAGCAAACCTGGGGCAACCCCTATTGCTCTGGCGTGCCTATCCAAGGATTGTGCCTTCGCTCGCGGCCGATAGTGGTCTGCGGACCGTGCCCAGGATAGACAGTGGTCTCATCGGGCAGGGCGAACAGGCGTTCCCGAATGCTGCGCACCAACAGGTGATGGCTGCTCCCCGGAAAGTCAGTGCGACCCATGCCGTCGCGGAACAGAGAGTCACCGCAAAAGACGACGCCCTCAGAAGCCATGTAGAGGGAAACGCCTCCGGGCGAGTGGCCAGGCGTGTCAATGACCCTCGCCTTGAGGTCGCCCACGCTGAGAACGTCTTGGTCGTGGAGGAGCCGATCGGCCACAAGGCCCTCCGGGGTGTCTGAAGCAAAGAATCGAAAGAGGGTCGGGGGGCGGGTCAAGTGCTCGGCTTCACGTTCGTGGATGGCCACGACTGCGCCAGTCTCGGAGCGCACGGGATCAACTGCCAGTATGTGATCAAAGTGGGAATGCGTCAGGACAATCTGTGTCACCTTGAGACCAAGGCGGACCACCGCGGCCATTATCTTCTCTGCGTCCGCCCCAGGGTCGATGATCATCGCCTGGCGGGTGCGCTCGCATCCCACCAGGTAGCAGTTGGTCTGCAAGGGGCCCACAACCAGTGTGCACAAGATCACCTTTGACATCTCCTGCGGCCAGGGCTCCACGGCTGTGACCCCGTTCTTGCCAATGAGATGCTCCTCGCTTGAAACCCGCGGCAATCTGAGCGGCGAGAAACTGGCCATGCCAGGGTCGAGATAATCGCTGGCTGATGATACCTGCCCCTTGAGGCCCCGTCAAGTTGCGCCGATGCAGCCAAACCCGTATAGTAGGTTGTGAAGCGCGACACTCACCAGGAGGATCCAGCATGCGCCTTTCCACCATGTTTGGCCGCACCCTTCGCGAGATACCTGCTGACGCGGAGCTGATCAGTCACCAGTTGTCCGTCCGAGCCGGGCTCATCAGACAGATGGCAGCGGGCATCTACAGCTATCTGCCTTTGGGCTGGCGGGTTCTGCGCAAGATCGAACAGATCATGCGAGAAGAGATGGACGCCATAGGGGGCCAGGAGCTGCTGATGCCCGTCGTGCACCCAGCGGAGCTCTGGCGAGCCACTGGACGCTACGACGCGGCCGCGCCGGGGCCTGCTCTGCTGCGTTTCAAAGACCGCGGTGGCCACGACATGGTGTTGGCCATGACCCACGAGGAGGTGGTGGCCGCTTTGGCACGCCAGGAGCTGCACTCCTACCGCCAGTTGCCCCTGATGGTCTATCACATTCAGACCAAGTTCAGGGACGAGCCTCGGTGTCGTGGCGGCTTGATTCGTGTGCGCGAGTTCACCATGAAGGACGCATACAGCATCCACGTGAGCTTTGACAGTCTCGACGGGTACTACCCCAGGATGTACCAGGCATACGTCAACATATTCTCCCGGTGCGGGATCGAGACCATCTCAGTCGAGGCCGACACAGGCATCATGGGTGGCGGCACCAGCCACGAGTTCATGGCCCCTAACCAGACTGGCGAGGACACCCTGATCCTTTGCTCAGCTTGCGACTATGCCGCCAACGCCCAGAGAGCCGAGTTTGTCAAGGGGGAGGGTGTGAAAGCCCCCGAAGCCCCGCTGCAGCGCGTTCCTACTCCGGGTGCCACCACCATTGCCGCTGTGGCTCAGATGCTCGGCGTGGAGACCAGGCAGACCCTCAAGGCGGTCTTCTACAGCACGCCGGATGGGCAGGTGGTCGTGGCGATCATCCGAGGGGATCTCGAAGTCAACGAGACCAAGCTGTCCAACGCCCTGGAGGGGGTCGAGCTACACGTCTCGACCGAGGAGGAGCTGGAGAGCGCCGGGATCGTCGCCGGCTACGCCTCCCCCGTTGGCCTGTCTGGGCCCCAGGTCATAGCTGATGACTCGATTCGCACTGGCAGCAACTTTGTGGCCGGGGCCAACCAGGCGGGCTATCACTTCAGGAACGTCAACTACCCTCGTGACATGAGCGTGGACGCTATCGCCGACATCGCTCTGGCCCGGTCCGGCGACCCATGTCCTCGCTGTGGCGAGCCCCTCGAGTCTGCCCGGGGCATCGAGGTGGGACACCTCTTCAAGTTGGGCACAAAGTACAGCGCGGCCGTGGGCGCAACCGTCCTCGATCGAGACGGGATCGCCAAGCCGTTGGTGATGGGTTCCTATGGCATAGGCACGGGGCGTCTCATGGCCTGCATCATCGAACAGCACCACGACGAGAAAGGCATCATCTGGCCGACGAGCGTGGCCCCTTTCCAGGTTCACATCGTCTCCCTGGGCACCAACAGGCCCGCCCTGGTCGCGGCCGCCGATGCCCTCTATG
>DATKWG010000090.1:0-3882 GCA_035529675.1 Anaerolineae bacterium | reverse complement strand
CCGCAAAGATGTTCATCACCCCATTGCGAGCAAGCATCCCCACAGACTCGGCGACGACGCGCCCGCTGGGTGCCAGCACGACGATGTCGTCAAAACCGACTCCGCCGGTGTCCTCAACCAGGCTGGCGTTGAACTCCCTGGGCGACCGACCATCGGGTGTGCGGCATATCAGTTCCGTTGTGCCGCGCCTGGCCTGGATGACTTGCCCAAGCTTGGTCTCGAGGACGGCCAGGCGTTCGGGAACGAGATCTGTGGCCAGGATGAGCCTCGGGCCCTCTTTGGCTTGCAGGGCGCGCTGCACGTGCATCTGTCCCATGGGCCCCGCTGCCCCGATAAAGGCCGCAGACCCTCCCGGGCGCAACTCGGTCCGAATCGGCTTGTAAGCCGCTCCAATGACCGGCTCCGCCGTCCCGATGAGGCTCAGGCCGTCGTAGTGCAAGCGGCCCATATCCACCTGGGCGCTCCCAGAGAGCGCACCCTCGCCCACCAGGTTCAGCACGCAGCCACTGTTGGCCGTTGGCTCCAGCAACTCGTACAGATGCGGATCTGCCCCGAGAAAGACGATGTCGTCGAATCCATCCTGGCCAGATTCTGCCACTGCCCTGGAAAGGCTGACCTCATCGGGCGCGGCCAATTGGACCAGGTCAAAACCGTCCGCCTTGGCAGCGCGTCTCAGTTCGTCCAGCAAGGTCTCGGTCACTCCCATGGTGACCAGGCGGGTGGGGGGCTCCCCCTCGGGATAGGGCGATCCCAGCCTGTGGTCAGGCATCGCCCCAGGTCCCGAAGCGATGAGGGTTACTCCCCCGCCCTTCCAATGGGTACGGTACGGGATGTCATAGGAGGCGACCACACAGGCCCATGGCTCGGTGAGAGCGGCCTGAGCGTAGCCCGTATCAGGCTTGACCGGAATGAGATAGCACCCCTCGTCCCCTTCAAGGATCTCCTTGCCAATGAGGTTGTACTGAGATAGCCCCCCTTGCAGAGCATAGCCGTAGGCAAGGCCCACCCCCTTGTAACGAATGTCGGCCTGAACGATGAAGCGGTCTCCCCGCTCGAATCTCGCCGCAAGATCCTCACCCACCTCGAGGACGGTCAGGATGACTTCGTGGCCCATGACCACAGGGTTGGCTTTCATGTCGCGACCGGCCAGACGGGGGTGTGCTTTGCCTGCCTTGATGATCTTTGTGTCAGAGAAGCAGAGACCTACAGCGTCGTGGCGCACCAGCAGTTGATGGGGTCCACAAGAGGGGGCATCCACCTGGATGGGCCGGTCATCGATGCCCAGGTTCTCAAGGCCCGCTCCGTAGAGAGGCCAGAGCCAATGCCGGGACGGGATCGGGGTGTCGCCTTGGCGATACGTGGCCAGCTTTGGGTTCGCGTACAATCCCACGCAGCTCATCCCTCGCTTTCCTTGCCACCGTGCCGGCTGGTCAACATCGGAGCACCTGCGCCAACTCCCGGCCCTAACTGACTCGGAGCTGTCGGCGCCGGTAGACCTCGTCGGGGCGCGTGTGAATGCGCTCAACGTGCGCCGTTGACAGAAAATGTGGTCCCCCAAAGGCATAGGTCCCGGCCAGTACGCGGCAGGTCTTTACGAACATGGCGGTGATATTGTCCACCTCGTCTGGTGAAGAGCCCAGGGCCACGAGGCCGTGGTTTTGCATGAACACCACCTTGGGTGGCTGGCCCCACTCGGCCGTATAGCCGCGCAGGGCATGGCGTACAGCCCTGGCCAGGGGGAATCCGGGATCGGTGTACGGCACGTAGGCTGGCGCAGGGCCGCAGACCACGATCTCGTCGGGGAAAAGGCGACCGGCGATGGCCTCGGGCACGGCGACCGAGCAGGCCAGCGCGTTGACTGCCACTGGGTGGGTGTGGCCGACGAACCTGGCACCTCCCTCGGTAAGGGCCAGGGCATGAAACACTGTCTCGGTCGAGGGTCGTGCCGATTTGGACGGATCAACCTTGGCCGCCTGGAGGGCAGCCTTGAATTCGTCGTCAGAGAGGCTCTCTCGATCGGCCACGTCGCAAACGGCATCCAACCTCATGCGCACGAAGCCATCTGCGTCGATGATGGGCAACTGAGCTCCGCTCGCCTTCACCCAGAAGGTCCCGTCGTCACAGAGCGCGGATGTATTGCCTTCTCCAAGGATGACCAGATCACGCTCGGGACGCCCGAGCTTCAGCGACATCTCCACGAGCGCCTTCAATACAGCTTCCGAATTGGCCACGGTCATGCTCCTGGGTATCCCGAAGCCTCGCCAGCCATTGGCTCGCGCTCTGCGCAGACTCTCTCATAGTAGCCGCTCGCCCGGTAGGCTGCCAGGGGATCGGGGCCGAGGCCCATCTCCTCGCGCACGGCCGCCAGCAGCGGGCGAACGTCGGTGCGGAAGGCTCTCAGCAACGTCTCCTCGGCGGTGACCACGTCGCCAGCCAACTGGGCCTCTCTCAGCCCATGTCGCTCGATGAGCAGGGCGCAGGCGTAGGCCACCTGCACATTGACCACCGACTGGATCATGGCCTCGATCTTGGGCTTGACGTTGTGACTCTGGTCGAGCATGTAGGCTACGTCCATCTCCACGGCCGGATCCAGCTCTCCATCGATAAGCTCGTTGAAGATGAGGAAAAGCTCGTAGGGATTGATCGAACCCACGGTGAGGTCATCGTCGGCGAACTTTTTGCTGTTGAAGTGAAAGCCACCCAATCGTCCCTCATCGATGAGGATGGCCACGATCTGCTCGATATTGGTGCCCAGGGGGTGATGCCCCAGGTCAACCAGCACCTGAGCTCGCTCGCCGAGCTTCTGAGCCGTCAGCAGGGCCATACCCCAATCCCCAAGATCCGTGTGGTAGAAGGCCGGCTCGAAGAACTTGTACTCGACGAGGAGGCGCATCGGCGCGGGCATCGCGCCATAGACATCGGTCAGCGACTCGACGAGGCGATGCTTGCGCGCACGAATGCTGTCTTGACCGGGGTAGTTGGTGCCGTCGGCCAACCACAGACTGATGATCTGGGAGCCAGTGGTCTTGGCGATTTCGATGCACTCAAGGCAGTGATCGATTGCCTTCCGGCGGATGGCCGAGTCGGGATGGCACAAACTCCCCAGCCTATAGTCGTCGTCTTGGAACAGGTTCGGATTGATGGCCCCCAGCCGGAGACCAAGTGACCGTGCATAAGATCGCAGCTCACCATAGTCGTCAGCCTTGTCCCAGGGGATATGCAGTGCCACCGAGGGGGCCACGCCGGTGAATCTGTGCACCTGAGCGGCATCGGCGAGCTTTTCGTGGACGGTGCGAGCAGCCCCACGTTGCTCGAAGACCTTGAAACGTGTGCCAGAGTCGCCATATCCCCAAGATGGGGTCTCGATCCGCTGGGCCTTGAGAGCCGCCTTGATGCCCTCTACGTCCAAACCCCGTCCGGTCAGGTCGTCGGCGAGAACGCGATAGGCTGCCTTCCGCTCATCCACGATTGCTTCCCCCTTGCCTGCCAAAGAGCCCGCTCTGGGCCGCTTGGCCTCCCTTCTCAAGCCCTGGCAGCAACAATTGTAGCACGAGAGCGAGCAGTGGGCAACAAGCCATGGCGCGGAGAGGAAGCGAGGAGACTGCCTTGGGCCGTTTGAGATTGACAGATCCCGTCCGATGATGTAAGAAAGAGGCGCCGACAGTTGGCCTGGATGCCTACAAGACGAAAGGAGTCAACATCAATGAAGAAAATCGTGTCTGCCTTCAACGTTCCCTATTATGGCGTGGACAGCTACCAGGCGAGGGAAGTTCTGGCTCAGCTCAAGAGGGGAGAAGGAGTGGAGGCCGTTCGCATCTTCCAGGCCACTGAGGGGACCCCTCGCTACCTTCTGGAGATAGAGTGCGGAGATGAGGCGGTGGA
>DATKWG010000089.1:0-44297 GCA_035529675.1 Anaerolineae bacterium | reverse complement strand
ACCATCGCCGGACTCTTGGCCGGCGTGGTGATCGGCTTCACCTCCGACTTTTTCACCGACATCGACCGAAAGTCGGTGCAGAACACGGCCAGGGCGGCCAGGACCGGCCCCGCCCTGGTGATTCTGGACGGGTTTTCCTATGGTCTGCTGAGCATCGTGCCATCTATCATCGGCATATGTGTGGCCATGCTCGCCGCTTGGTTCCTGGCCGAGCGCTTCGGGCTTGATGGCACCTACGGCGTCTCTGTGGCCGCCGTAGGCATGTTGGCCATCACCGGGATGATCATCTCCTCCGACGCCTACGGTCCCATCGTGGACAATGCCAAGGGGTGTGCAGTGGCGGGAGGCGAGGGCGAGGAGGCCATACGGGTTTGTGACCGGCTGGACGCCGCCGGGAACACGGCCAAGGCCATCGCCAAGGGCTTTGCCGTCGGCGATGCTGCCCTCACCGTGTTGGTTCTTTTCTCCGCCTATTCTGAGACAGTCGGGGTTGAGGTGCTCGATCTGCGCAATCCTGCAGTGGTCGTGGGTGTGCTTATAGGGGCTATGATGCCGCCCCTTTTCTCCGCGCTGCTCATGCTCTCGGTAGGCCGGAATGCTTTTCTGATGGTTGAGGAGATCCGTCGCCAGTTCAGAGAGATCCCCGGCTTGCTGGAGGGCAAGGTCAGCCCCGATAGCAGCCGGTGTGTGGACATTGCCACTCGCGGCGCGTTGAAAGAGCTGGCCCTTCCTGGCGTGTTGAGTCTTGCCACTCCCCTTCTGGTGGGTTTTTTCCTGGGGAAGTACGCCCTGGGGGGCTTTTTGGCAGGTTCCATCGTCACCGGCATCGTCTTTGCCATCCTTATGGCCAACGCCGGCGGGCTTTGGGACAACGCCAAAAAGTTCATCGAAGCCGGGGCCTATGGCGGAATCGGATCGGATGCACACAAGGCGGCTGTGGTGGGTGATACGGTAGGTGACCCGTTCAAGGACACCGCCGGACCCTCACTGAACACCTTGATCATCGCGATGTCGCTAGCTGCCACCGTCTTTGGGCCTATCATCGCCAGGATCGCCTTGTTTGAGCTCTGATAGGCCCTGTCAGTCTCTGCAATATGATCGATGGCCGCGCTCGGGTCAAGCCTGAGCGCGGCCATCAATTCGCAAGCCGGCCTCAGCTACCCCCCGTGGTAGTAGACCTCCCATCCCAGGTACTTGGCAAAAGCCTCGGCCACAGCGTCGGCCACCTCGCTGGGGTTGGCGGCCACGTGGTGCTCGAAGCCATTCTCGCAGATGTAGTGTAGGAGTGTCTGGAGATCTGGCACACGAACCACACCGTATCCACCGAAGGTCTCGACCGGGTCATCGGTCATCTCGGCCTCGCCCAGGTAGGTGCGGATCGCGCCAATCGAGTCGTCTGTCGTGACCCGGCAATAGGTGATCTTGGTGGGCTTGATCCTGCCCACAACCGTGCCATAGGTGTTCTCCTTGCCGACAGTGCCGGCGATGATCTGCTGGTAGTCCATCACTGCCTCGCCACCGAAAAAGTCCTGGGGCAGATTGCTGCAGTGAAAGACGATCGCCTTGTCGGGGTGGTCGCCATAGTTGTTGTTCCAGTCCAACAGCGCACTGGGGCGGCCCGAGGCCAGAGCCATGGCGTACATCCCGATGAGGCCGGTGATATCCGTCTCGCAAGCGCTCGGTATCAGCTTGTTGCTGAGCATGCTCATGACCGCGCAGGGCACCACGCCGTAGAATTCCTGCATAGAAGTCCAGCACTGGACGGCGGTGCCCACCAATTCGTGCTCCTCGACAAAGTCATCGAGGACCACGGCGAACTTGGCCATCTTGAACAAGGCCTCATCTGAGACGCCCTCGGTCGGCGAATAGTCCTTGATCTCTCCGAGTTTGGCCGTCACCTGGGGCTCATCGTCGGCAAGCCTCCAGGCCCGCCCAAAGATCTCTGATAGATCGATGGTCTCCACAGAAATGCCCCATTGCTCCAGTAGCTTCTCACTATAGCGCACGGTGATGAATGCCGCCGGACGCGCTCCCACCTGGCCGAAGCGAGCTCCCCGCAGACCGTTGACCACCCGACAGGTCGCCGCGAACCTGAGCAGGTCTTGGCGAAAGCTCTCTGACCTGGGATCGACGGTGTGCAGGGTGGTTAGCGTGAAGGGGATGCCATACTGGGTCAAGTTGTTGCACACCGACATCTTGCCGCAGAAGCTGTCGCGACGACCGCTGATGGTCATCTTGTCCAGGCTATCGGGGAAGGCGTGTACCAGGATCGGCACGTCGAGCCCCGAAAGGCGTACGCTGTCGGCCACCCCGCGCTCGTCGCCAAAGTTGGGAAGGGTCACCAGGATGCCATCGATCTTTGGCTCGTGGGCCCTGAACAAAGCAGCGCACCTTTTGGCGTGCCCATAGGTCTCCACAGAGCCATAGGGACTGTCCTCCGGGGAAAGGATGACGGCCTGAAGACCCTCCTCTTGCAGAACCTTGAGGATGACCTTGCGGCCCTCCTCACACAGCTCTGATGGGAAGAACCCCCGATTTCCCACGATCACGCCAAGTGTAGTCATCTTCTGACCTCCTCGTGTGGCCTGGCGGCCCGCCAGGAATGGTTCTATGGTTGGGTTCATTGTCGCTGGAAGGCCCGCCTTTGTCCAGTTCTCCCGCAGTGAGATGTGGTCTTTGGTTTCCGCTGGTCGCGGGAGCATGTTTCGGGCGCGTGTCAGGATTTGAAGACGGGATTAGCACTGCTATAATAGGGAGGATATGCTGAACAGAGGGTCCGGGCTTGGAGTCCGGACGCGTCTTTTGCACGCGGCCGATCGGCTAGGTCGCGTGTGTGGCAGGCTGGGCAGAACCTGCGCCTATGTCAGATGGACGCTCGTGGCTGTTCCTGCCAGCAAGTGCAGTCGCCCCCGGCGTCTGGAGAGGTGCCAAGTATAGTGGCAAAGAACGGCAGCATAGAGAACAGTCTGGAGCACCGACCACAACCTGCTTGCCGTCAACAGAGAATGGCTGTCGATCGACTGGGCGGGCTGCCCGTGCGCCTTGCGGTTAGGCCAGGATTCGTGGGGTGGCAGTACACAAGTGCCCCAGAACTACGGGGTACAAGTGCCCCAGAAGTAGGGGGTACAAGTGCCCCAGAACTACGGGGTACACGTGCCCCAGAAGTACGGGGTACAGGTCAGGCTGCCAAGCTCATTGCTCACCATGCCCAGATAGAACGCGGGCAACAGGTGCTGGTCTGTCCTTGCGGAGATGGCGGGCTTGGGGTCTGGGCGGCGTCGCAAACCGATGCGCAACACGTCACTCTGCTCGACACCAACTTCATTGCCGTGCAGACCGCGAGCCGCTCGATGGCGGCCAATGGGTGCAGTGAGGCGCGGGTCGAGGTGGCATTGCCCGGTGCATTGGGTGAAGGCTATGATGTCGCCTTGATGCAACTCCCCAAGGGACGTGAACTGGCCCGGCTTTTGTTCCTACACATCTTCAACGCCGTGCGAGAGGGCGGTCGGCTCTATCTGGCCGGGCCTAACAAGGGGGGCATCAAGAGCGCGATCAACGATTGCGCAAAGCTATTCGGCCCGGCGACGGTGCTGGGCTACAAGGGAGGCAATCGGGTGGCCTCCTTTTCCAGGGGAGCTGCTTCGCAAGGTAGCCTGCCAGAGATCTACCGGGTACCTGGAATGGCCAATGGCACCTATAGACAGTTTCAGATCGAGGCCAGGGGCCGGACCTATGCCCTGTGCACTCGTCCCGGTGTGTTCGCCAGGCGAGGACTTGATGCCGGCACACGCCTGCTGCTGGGCCTACTTGCTGTTCGAGCTACTGATACTGTGCTCGACCTCGGGTGTGGGTGTGGCATCATAGGCATCTTTGCAGCCAGTCTGGCAGTCGAGGGCCAGGTCACGCTGGTGGATGTGGACCTCCTTGCCTGTGAATGCGCCAGGGCCAGCCTGGCGTTGAACCTGGTTGAGAACGCTCGGGTAGTGCTGGGAGATGGCCTGGCCGCTGTGCCTGGTGGCCGCTTCACCCTGGTGGTGAGCAATCCGCCCTTTCACATCGGCCATGCGATGAGTTCTACGGTGGCCGAGGCGTTCATCCGTCAGGCATTCGGGGCTCTCGAGCCTCGCGGGCGACTGGTGATGGTTGCTAACCGATTCCTGCCATACGATCGGCTCATGGCCCAGGTCTTTGGCTCGGTGGCAACCCTGGCCAGAACTGGGCGCTACCACGTGCTGCGATCTGAGAAAGGGCATCGGCGCAGGTCGCGTAGACAAGAAGGGCGATACGCAAGGGGGGACAGTCCGGGGGCGTGCAATGCGAGCTCCTCGGAGGCTGCTGGGGCAGACGACGTCTCCAGGGGAACCGCGTCGAGCAGGTCTCAACGATCTGTGAGCGGCGAGAGCGCAGGGGCATCGTGAGATTCTGATTTCAGATCGCCCTTTGAAGGATTCCGTATCTTGTGCTACAATCCCTTGGATGGAATCTGCTCACCAAAGATTGGTCGGATCTCCTCTCCGATTTTCAGTCCGCGGAGCGAGAATGGCGGACAATGGTCGATGAAAGATACGTCCTGGTGATCGACGATGAGCCTGACTTTCTGGACTATGTGACCATCGTGCTGTCGGCCAATGGCTATCGGGTGCGCACGGCCGGGAGTGGCGGCGAGGGCCTGGAGATAATGCGACAGGATCCCCCGGATTTGGTCATGCTGGACCTGATGATCTCCTATGCTCTGGATGGGTGGAAAGTGAGCCGGCAGATGCAGTCTGATTCGCGTCTGCGCGATATTCCCGTACTGATAGTTTCGGCAATCGTCAGTGGTGAGGACGATGACTTGCTTGCCAGCGCCAAAGGCGGGCGTGTTGACGCCTTTATGAGCAAGCCACTTGAACCTTCAGCGCTGCTAAGTTGCGTTGCAGGATTGATGCGGACTTCCTGAGGGAGGGAATCAAGCGGAGAGATGACTCCACAACGATTCACACAGCCAGACCCGATCAGGCGTTCTATGCTGCTCACCGCACTCTACGTGGCAGAGCACCAACATGGCTACCTGTCGCCCGAAGCCATAGAGCGTGTCGGCGAGCGCCTGGGCATGAGCACGACAGAGGTATACGAGGCGGCCAGCTTCTACTCGATGTACAAGTGGAAGCCCACGGGACGCTACACTATCCAGGTGTGCGAGGGACTATCTTGCCACCTGGCGGGCGGTGCCGAGAGCCTGGTGGATTACCTGAGGCGAAAGTTGGGCGTCGACCCCGGGGAGACCACGCCGGACGGCCTGTTTACCCTGCTGACGGTGCAGTGCCTTGCCTCTTGCGGCTCCTCACCGGTGATGCGCATCAACGACACTCTCTATGAGAACCTTACCCTCGACCAAGCGGACATGATCCTGGACGAGTTGCGTGGAGGATGATGATGTTCGAGCCTATTCTCCTCAAGCGTGCCAGCTTGCCTCGCTCAGAGAGCATTGACGTGTACCTGGCCAACGGCGGGTACCGGGCACTTGAAAAGGCACTGCGCGAATACAGACCAGACGGGCTGATTGAGCTCATCAGGGATTCCAAGCTGCGTGGTCGCGGAGGAGCGGGCTTCCCAGCAGGTCTCAAATGGGGTTTCATGCCCAAAGAGGACGTGCAAAAATACTTGTGTGTCAACACTGATGAGGGCGAGCCAGGCACGTTCAAGGATCGTGTTCTGGTTGAGAAGGATCCGCACCAGGTGATCGAGGGCGCCACAATTGCTGCCTACGCCGTGGGCGCGACGCGAGCCTTCGTCTACATTCGGGGCGAGTTCTTCTTGGGTGTCAAGCGCTGGGTGAAGGCGATTGCCGATGCCTACGCGCACGGTTATCTGGGAGAGAACATCCTAGACAGTGGGTTCGATCTGGACATGACCGTCCATCGGGGAGCTGGCGCCTACATATGTGGCGAAGAGACGGCGATGATCGAGTCGCTTGAGGGACGCCGGGGAGAGCCCAGGCTCAAGCCCCCGTATCCGGCCCAGGTCGGCTATCTGGGTCAGCCGACGCTTGTGCACAACGTAGAGACCCTGGCCAACGTGCCTCACATCGTGCTCAATGGCGCCGACTGGTATGCCGCCATCGGCACCCAGAACAGCACTGGTCCCAAGATATTCTGTGTTAGCGGCTGCGTGTATCGCCGTGGAGTGTACGAGCTTCCGCTGGGCACTCCCTTGAGCACGATCATCTACGACTATGCTGGGGGCGTGCCGGGCGACAAGCGCATCAAGGCGATCATCCCCGGAGGGGCCTCAACGCCGTTCCTGACTGCCGATCAGATAGACGTTCCCATGGATTTTGAGTCGCTGGCCGCAGCAGGCTCGGCCTTGGGCACAGGGGCCATCGTGGTGCTTGACCAAGACACGTGCATGGTCGATGTGGCTCGTCGCACGGCAAGGTTCTTTGCCCACGAATCGTGCGGGCGCTGCACGCCCTGTCGGGTCGGCTCGCAACGCATCCTGGCCATACTTGAGGGGATTGAGGTAGGCCGCGGCCAACCGGGCGATATCGAACGCCTGCAGTCGCTCTGCGACGGCATTCAAGGACACACGTTCTGTCCCCTTGGGGATGCCTTGGTTGCTCCCATCCGAAGTAGCCTCGCTCACTTTGCCGACGAGTATTGGGATCACATCGAACGCCGCGCCTGTCCTTTCCTTCTAGAGGAAGCACCTCTGATCAGGGCGGCCTATCCGGTGGGGGGCACTGCCCGGGAGACTAAAGAGGACTTGGCCGTGACCGCTCGGAAGATACTGGTGGTGGATGACGATCCTGACTTTGTGGAGGTAACCCGGATAGTGCTGGAATCCGCAGGATACGAGGTGATCAGTTCGGCCGACGGTGGCGAGGGGCTGTCCAAGGTGCGCCAGGAGAAACCTGACCTCGTGATCCTCGACGTCATCATGCGAACCGTGCTGGACGGTCTCCACGTGAGCCAGGAAATGGCCAAGGATCCTGAACAGTGCACTATTCCGATCCTCATGGTGACGTCGATCGCCAACAGAGACTATGCCACGCTGTTCTTGACTGATGACCAGGTTCGCTTTGACGACTTTGCCTGCAAGCCAATCGCGCCCGATGACCTGCTTCGTCGGGTGAAGGCGCTGATCTAGGGCCGGAGCTCGAAGGACGCGCCAGTATGTCGCCGAGAACCTCTTGCGTGAGAAGGAGGCGACCGCCAGGCGAGATCGAGGCGACGGGGGTTCTCCATGCCTGGGAGCTTGCCTGGCGACTGTCAAGTCTGTTTCCTGATGGTCAAGGGTTCTTGCGATGGCGCACGAGAAGTCACTCTGCGCATCAGATGGTTGGGCGCGATTTGTCTACGGCAAGGAGAGCAACCATGGCGTGAATCCGGGGTCCATCCGTCCGGGAGAGTATCGGCAGCGTTTGGCAAGGCAGTGCGGTCAACATTCCTGAAAGGTTCTCAGTGAGGAGGCAAGTGACGTGGCAGACAACATCCAAGTTCAAATCGATGCCCATCCCCCAGCCAAGATGGCCAGCCGGATGGAGGACGTAGGGGTCGCAAAAGCAGGTCTCAACACGTGGACGATGCTAGCCCTGGCCATGCTGGCGGGGGCCTTCATTGGCCTGGGCGCCATTTTTGCCACCACCGTCACCACTGGTCTCGCGGCCGCCGGTGTGGGCTTTGGCATTGTCAAGTTGCTGGCGGGCCTGGTCTTTTGTCTCGGTCTCATTGCGGTCGTGGTGGCCGGGGCCGAGTTGTTCACCGGCAACAACCTCATCATCATGGCCTTTGCGTCTGGGAAGGTCACCCTCCCCCAGCTCTTGCGCAACTGGGGCATCGTGTATGTGGGCAACTTTGTCGGCTCGGTGGTCACTGCCCTGATCATGTTCCTCAGCAAACAGTACATGTCGTCAGGCGGGGCTCTGGGCGCCAACGCCCTGGCCATCGCCAATGGCAAGTGCGGGTTGGACTTTATCCCGGCCCTTGCCCTGGGCCTGATGTGCAACGCCCTGGTCTGCCTGGCCGTCTGGCTCTCTCTATCGGCGCGATCCACCACGGACAAGATAATGGCCGTCCTCTTTCCCATCACCGCCTTCGTGGCGGCGGGGTTCGAGCACAGCATCGCCAACATGTACTTCATCCCCATCGGCCTGTTCATCAAGGGCTTGGCGGGGACTGACTTCTGGACGGCCATCGGGAAGTTGCCCACCGACTACGCGAACTTGACCTGGGGCGCCTTCTTCCTCAAGAACTTGCTGCCGGTGACCATAGGCAACATCATCGGTGGGGCGGGATTTGTCGGGCTGGCCTACTGGTTCATCTATCTGAGGCCACAAAAGGTAGTGGAAGTGGCGCCCGGTGTCATGCCTCACATCCTGATCGTTGACGACGATCCCGACTTTGTCGAGATCACGAGCGCGATTCTGAGCAAGGAAGGCTATCAGGTCGCGTCTGCCTCCAGTGCGGAACAAGCCTTTCAGACGATGAGCCAGGAGCGGCCCGATCTGGTGCTGCTCGACATGATGATGGACACGCCACTGGACGGTGTGGCCGTCGCCGGGCGGATGTCTCGCGACCGGCATCTCAGGGACGTTCCCATAGTCGTGATCTCGAGCATCGACAGTAGTCAGCACGCTGGCCTGCTCCCGGACGACGTGCACATTCCGATCGACTCCTGGATCAGTAAGCCAGTGAACCCCGAGCATCTCCTGAGGACCATCCGGCGTTTTCTGGCCTGAGGAGATGCTGGAAGGAGGCCACGGCAGCCGCCAGGCCCCCGAGTCTCTTGCAGAAAGGTCTTGTCTCGAGGGTGCCGAGAGACGCCGAGAAGGTGGTCGTCACCGCGTAGGGGCGATTCGCGAATCGCCCCTACACCAGGGCCTATACCCGTCCTTTGCTTTCGTTTACACCCTGCCGGCCAGGGTATCCGCGCAACAGGCCAGCAATCCGCCTCCAGTGAGGCTCGGACCGCCTTTTTCGTCACCCTCCTTGTCTCTGGATATGACGCAGTCGGGTGCGGTGTTGTGACAACTTGGGGGTAGGTGCTTTGAGCGAGTTGCTGCGCATTCCGCTCGAGCGCGACTTGGGCGACCGCATCAGGTGGCTCATCGCCGTACGCTGGGTATTCGTTGGCGTCACTGCGGCGTTGGTCTGGGTGGCCACCCAGCAGTTTCCCGATCAACTGCCTGTGGCATCCTTGTGGGGTGCCGTTGCTGTGGTGGTCGTCTATAATGTGGTCTTTTGGGCATTGGCGCGTCGTCAGAGAAGTGGGAGGTTATCGCGTATTCCTCAGGCCGCCCTCATACACGCACAGACTACTGCGGATCTCCTGGCGCTTACAGCAGTACTGCATTTATCGGGTGGCCTCGAAAACCCATTCCTCGTGTGCTACGTCTTGCCAGTGCTCGAGGGCAGCGTTCTGATGGAAAGACGTGGTACCTATCTCAATGCGGGTCTGGCTACCATTCTGGGCGTCGGTTTGCTCCTGGCAGAAGCCAGTGGCATTCTGCCCCACTACAATCTGGTGGGATTCCGGTTGGCAACGCGTTATCAGGAAGGTGTCCACATCGCTGCTGTAGGATTTGTCCTGTCCAGCGTCAACTTTGGGGCAGCCTATCTTTTCTCAGCCATCGTCGAGCGGCTTCGCCAGGACGAACAGAGGCTACGCGAAGCCAATCTTGCCCTGAATATGAGGGCGGGAGAGCTGACCGGGCTAAACGAGCGCTTGCGGGAGCTTGACCGCGCCCGCTCCTTTTTCGTGCGTATAGTCGCTCACGAGCTTCGCGCGCCGGTTGCCGCCATCCAGAGCTATCTACGACTCATCCTCGACGGCTACGTGTCTGAAGACCGGCTTGGGGAGATCATTGGGAAGGCCGAGGTGCGGGCGCGAGATCAGTTAGAACTCATCAGCGACCTGCTCGATCTTGCAAGGCTCGAGGAGGTCAAGAAAGGTGTGGCGGCAGAATCCGCTGACGTAGCCAAGAGCCTGCGCGATGTGCTGGACATGATGCAGGCTGGCATCCAGGACAAGTCACTATCCTTGAGCGTGGACGTGGCCCCCGGGGTAGGGCTGGTACGAGCCGGCGAGGACCACGTGAAGCAGGTGTGGACCAACCTCATCAGCAACGCCGTCAAGTACACATCCGAAGGCGGCAAGATCGCTATCACTCTGCAAGATGACAAAGGCATGGTGCGTGGCTCGGTGCAGGACACGGGGATTGGCATCAGCCCTGAGGATGTGGGACGCATCTTTGACACATTCTACCGCACCAAGGAAGCCAAGGCCCTCTCTCGGCACGGCACTGGCCTGGGCCTGTCTATCGTGAAGGGAATCACCGAGCGGTATGGCGGTCGCGTGTGGGCCGAATCAGAAGAGGGAGTAGGCAGCACCTTCTTCTTTGAGCTTCCTGCGGTCGGGTAGGTGTGGCCACGGCGTCGCAGGTTGGTGCCAGTTCACCAGTGAGGCAAGAGTGCCACGGCAGGCTGGCGCTGTGTGGTTGACCAGGCCGGTTGCCATCAGGGCGGAAAGCCATGAGTCTCATTCGGCAGGTGCAACAGACGATTGACGCCCACGGCTTGCTGCTCCCCCGTGACACGGTAGTCCTGGGAGTGTCGGGCGGGCCAGACTCGCTGTGCATGTTGGACGTGCTCCGCCGACTCGCTCCCACCTACCACGCGTCCCTGCACGTGGCCCATCTGCACCACGGAATCCGCGGCCAGGATGCCGACGAGGATTCAGCATTTGTCGCCGAGCTCTGCCGCGGCTGGGGGGTTCCGTGCAAAGTTGAGCGGATCGATGTGCCTGCCCTGGCCCAGCGACGGGGCCTGGCCATCGAGGAGGCCGCTCGCCAGGCCAGGTACGCTTTCTTGCGCTCGTGCGCCCACGCCGTGGACGCAGAGTCGGTGGCGGTAGCCCACAACGCGGATGATCAGGTGGAGACCGTGCTCATGCACTTCTTGCGAGGTGCTGGTCTGGCGGGGCTGCGCGGAATGCGGCCCTTGGCCTGGATGGACGAGCTGCGCCTGCGCGCCAACTTCCTGGAGTCGCCGCCTGGGCCTCAGGCGCGCATCCGTCTCATCCGGCCTCTGTTGGAGGTCAGCCGCCAGGAGATCGAGAAATACTGCCGCGAACAGGGACTGCAGCCCCGGTTCGACCGCTCGAACCTGGACCAGACCTACTTCCGCAACCGCCTGCGCCACGAGTTGATCCCCTTCCTGGAAACCTACAACCCGAATGTGCGTCAGGTGCTGCGCCGTACCGCGGAGGTCGTGGCCGCCGACTATGAGCTGCTGCGCGTTCATCTGGCTCGGACCTGGCCCGACGTGGTGCGCTCCGAATCGGACGTGGCCATCACCTTCGATCTGAACGCGCTTCGCTCTCTTCCCCTGGGCTTGCAGCGCTCCATCATGCGTGAGGGCATCCACCGGCTACGCCGCTCCTTGCGCAACATCAGCTTCGTGCACGTGGACGATGCCGTCCGCATCGTGCGCGAGGGCAAGGTGGGTGCGATCGCCACACTGCCACGGCGACTGGCTCTGACCCTGGACTATGAGCAGGCTATCCTGGCGGAAGAGGGCTTTGAGCCTCCTGCGCCGACTGTGCCACGCATCACGGCCGAAGGGTTGCCGGTGTCGGTGCCTGGCACGACTACCCTACCAGATACCGACTGGCGGGTGACGACTCGCTTGGTCGAGCACAAGTCCCTTCCCAGGAACTGGCCCCAGAATACGGATCCATATCTCGCCTATGTCGATGCCTCGCGTATACGCGCAGGGTCAAGGCTGACGCTGCGCCCCAGGCGCGAAGGGGACTGGTTTGAGCCCCTGGGGCTCCGCGGGCGCCGCCAGAGATTGGGCGACTACTGCATCAACGCCAAGATCCCCAGCCGCGAGCGAGCCACCCTTCCCCTGCTAGTGTGTGGCGAGCACGGCGAGGACATCGTGTGGGTGGTGGGCTACCGGCTAGACGCGCGCTATGCCGTGGGTGCCGACACCGAGAGCGTACTGGTCGTGCGGTTCGCGCGTGGCTAGCGATATCTTGCCGTGTCAGAGGGAAGCCAGATGCCGGCCATCCGACTGAAGCCTGCCAGAACAAAGTCGGTGCGCAATCTCCACCCCTGGATATTCAGCGGTGCGATCGCCGACGTGCAGGGCTCGCCTCAGCCTGGAAGCACCGTGGACGTGCTCAGCAGTGAAGGGGACTTTCTGGCGCGGGGCTACTACAACGCGCGTTCACAGATCAGGGTGCGCATACTGACCTGGGATGAAGATGAGGAGATCGTCTCAGCCTTCTGGCGGACTCGTCTTCAAAGAGCGATCGCACGCCGCAAGGCTTTGGCCGACGATCCCCAGACCACTGCCTATCGGCTGGCTTTCGCCGAGTCGGACGGACTCCCCGGCCTCATCGTCGATGTCTATGGAGACTGGTTGGTGCTGCAGTCGCTGACCGCTGGCATAGAGCTCTGGAAACCCACGCTGGTCGAGCTGTTGATGGAGCTGCTAGAGCCGCGTGGCATCTATGAACGGTCGGATGCCGACGTGCGCGCCCGCGAAGGGCTGCCCTCGGTTACCGGCTGCCTGGCTGGCAACGCTCTGGAAGGGGAAATCACCATCCTCGAGAACGGGTTGCCCTTTCGAGTTGATCTGAGGCACGGCCAGAAGACGGGCTTCTATCTGGATCAGCGCGAGAGCAGATGCAAGATCGGGCGTTGCTGCCGAGGACGAGAGGTGCTGGACGCCTTTTGCTATACGGGTGGGTTCGGGGTCTATGCCTTGAGCCATGGGGCCAAGAGCGTCACCAGCCTGGATGCCTCGGCCCGGGCCCTGCAGATGGCCGCCGACAATGTCCACCTCAATGGCCTGCACGGGCGCAGCGAGTACATCGAGGGAAACGCCTTCCAGGTGCTGCGAGGACTCTGCGACCAGGGCCGCCAGTTCGACGCGGTCATCCTCGATCCACCCAGGTTCGCCTTTTCGCGGGCTCAGGTCACTCGGGCCACTCGCGGGTACAAAGACATCAATATGCTGGGCATGTCTCTCCTGCGCCCCGGCGGACTACTCTGCACCTTCTCCTGCTCGGGTCTGGTCAGCCCCGACCTGTTTCAGAAGGTGCTCTTTGGGGCCAGCCTCGATGTTGGGCGGCAGGTGCGCATCATCGAGCGCCTTGCCCAGGCCAGTGACCACCCCGTGCTGCTGACCTTTCCCGAGTCTGGCTATCTGAAGGGCGTCGTCTGCCTGGTCGAGTAGGCGAGGGCGCGGGCTTGCGCATCTCCGAGAATCTGATACAATACCGACACTTCGACGGCTGGATACCACCACGCATGGGTTTTGGGAGGGAGCCGATGCACCCGTTGGCTCAGGATGTGGCCAGGGTTCTCATCTCAGAGGAAAAGCTAGAGCAGCGCATCGCTGAACTGGGCGCTCAGATCTCTGCCCAATACGGGGATGGCAATCCCCTGCTCGTCTGCGTGCTCAAGGGCGGATACATGTTCCTGGCCGACCTCACCCGCGAGCTGACCATCCCCCACGCCATCGATTTCATGGCCGTGGCCAGCTACCGCGACTCTGCCGAGCCGAGCGGAGTGGTGCGCATCCTCAACGACTTGGACCGAGACATCACCGGGCGCGACGTGCTGGTGGTGGAGGACATTGTCGATACCGGGCGAACCCTTGCCTATCTGCTGGAGAACCTGCGCGTGCGCCAACCCGCGAGCCTGCGCGTTTGCGCCCTGCTGAACAAGATAGGACGCCGCCAGGTGCAGGTAACCCTTGACTATGTTGGCTTCCAGATACCCAACGAATTCGTCGTCGGCTATGGCCTCGACTACGCAGAGAACTACCGCAATCTGCCCTTCGTGGGAGTGCTCAAACCGGAATTGTACACCTAGCGATACACTGGCATTGAAGAGCCGAGCATCCCCGTCTGGAGAGCTCGGCCTTTGTTGTGCTCGCGGACGCCACCCACTAGGCCCCACAGCCTACCTCTTGGACAGCGCCCCGCCCATGCGATCCAGCGCTTTGCGGATGTTCTCCACCGAGTTGGCATAGGAGAAGCGCACGTACCCCTCGCCGTGCTTGCCAAAGCCGGTGCCAGACAGACAGGCTACGCCAGCCTCTTCCATCAGAAAGTCGGCGCACGAGCGGCTGTCCATGCCCGTGCCGGTGATGTTGGGGAAGACGTAGAATGCCCCCTTGGGCTTGACGCAGGTGATCCCGGGGATCCGGTTCAACCCTTCGACGATGACGTCGCGACGTTCGCGGAACGCCTGCACCATGGTGGCCACGCTGTCCTGGGGGCCGGTGAGGGCCTCGATTCCTGCCCATTGGGTGGCGGCGGCCGTGCAAGAGTTCGAATTGGTCATCAGTCGCGCCACCTGCTCGGCCAGGGACAGGGGCATCACTCCATAGCCCAGTCGCCAGCCGGTCATGGCATAGCTCTTGGAGAAACCGTGAAGGATGATGGTGCGTTCGCTGGTGGACATCCCCGGATAAGACGAGATGCTCGCGAACTCCCCCTCGTACAAGATGTCCTCGTACACCTCGTCGGACAGCACTGGAATGTCATGCTCGGCGCACATTTCCGCCATGGCCGCCAGGTCCTCCGGCTCCAGGCAACCACCAGTGGGGTTCTGGGGCGAGTTGAGTATGATCAGGGCAGTCCGGTCGCTGACCAGGTCACGCAACTCATTGACATCGAAGCGGAACTCGCGCTCCTCACGCAACGGTATGGGGACAGGCTCCGCCCCGACAAAGTTGATCATCGATTCATAGATGGGAAAGCCGGGATTAGGATAGATGACCTCAGTTCCTGGTTCGGCCAGGGCCATGATGACAAAGAACATGATGGGCTTTGCGCCCGGAGTGACCACTACCTGCTGGGGATCGATCTCGTGCCCGCGTCTTCTGCTCAAGCCCTCCGCGATCGCCTGACGCAGCTCCGGGATGCCGTTGGATGGCGTATAGTGCGTGGCGCCCTCTCGCAAAGCTCTGCAGGCGGCCTCGATGATGTGAGACGGCGTGTCGAAATCTGGCTCACCGATCTCAAGATGGACGATCTCTCTTCCCTGGGCTTCCAAGGCCCTGGCCTTGGCCAGCACCTCAAAGGCCGACTCGGTGCCCAGGCGACTCATACGCTCGGCAAGTCTGATCATCGCTTTCCTCCCTTCTATGATGCAAGGCTATGATAGATGCGTAGTACCTTCTTGGCGGCCCCCGCCCAGGTGAAGCGCTTTGCCTGCTGAAACCCTCGACCACGAAGCTCGTCGCGCAGTGCACTGTCGTCGATAAGCTGCCACAGAGCGTCTGCCAGACCCTCAATATCCTTAGGCGACACGAACAAGGCTGCCTCTCCAGCGGCCTCGGGCAGCGAAGACACAGGCGTGGTGACCACCGGCGTGCCACAAGCCATCGCTTCCAGCACAGGGATGCCAAAGCCCTCATAGAGGGATGGAAAGGCGAAAACGTCTGCAGCGCTGTAGAGGGCCGGCAAGTCCTCGTCGGCGACGAAGCCGGGCAAGAGGACATGCTCATGCAGCCCCAATTCGTCGATGGTCTCGTCTATGTCATCATAGAGCCACCCCTTGCCCCCGGCGATCACCAACTGGTGAGGGATATTGTGCTCACGTCGCAAGAGGTCGTAGGCTCGAATCAGCCGGGGAAAGTTCTTTCGCGGCTGCAATGTACCCAGTCCGAGGATGAAAGGACACCCGATCCCATAGCGGCGCATCACCGCGCGAATGGTCCCGCTGTCCTCCTGCGGGTTGAAGCGCGACTCAACCGCCGGGTAGACTACAAACAAGCGATCCTGGGGCACGTGAAGAAGCTCAAGCAGGTCCTGGCGAGCACTCTCTGAATCAGCCAGGACGACATCGGCGCGGGCCACCGAGCGAGGCACGGCGCGCGCCGCATACGCAAGCATCGTCTTGTGAAAGCACTCCGGATGGCGTATGAATGAAAGGTCGTGCACGGTCAGAACCGTGCGCGCCCGCGCGACGGGCGGCAGCACGAAATCGGGCGAATGGAAGACGTGCACCCACCCAGTGAACAGCTCTATGGGTATGGGCACGCACATACGCTGCCACACCATTGCCAGATGCCGGTCCTTAATGGGCAGGGAGCGTAGCGA
Source organism: Anaerolineae bacterium (assembly GCA_035529675.1). GTDB lineage: Bacteria > Chloroflexota > Anaerolineae > UBA1429 > UBA1429 > DATKWG01. The sequence continues at coordinate 28,193 of DATKWG010000089.1, read as the reverse complement.
GAAATTCGGCGGCCACGTCTTGCCTGTTCGGTCGCGACCCGCGCTAAAGAGAACGTATCGGCTGGTGGCGTCCAATTCGGCCAACGCGCCAACCAGGCGGCGGGTGTAGCGGGCTATGCCTCCGCCCTGGCGTATCGCGGACGTGTAGTCGATGGCCACGCGCATCAACTGATCTCCCTATAGGTCCATACGCGATTCACGCCAAAGTTCCAGAACAGAACCACCAAGATAGCGATAGCCTTGGCCAGGTTGTAACCCCAAATGCCCCAAGATGCAAAGACGTAGTGGTCCAAGGAAAGGAAAACCGCTTGATTGATTCCATACCCGGCCAGGCTCACCAGAAGGAACTGGCCGAGCTGGGACCACAGCGACCGCACACGCGACTCGGGAAACGTCCACAGGCGGTTCCACACAAAGTTGCTCAGCACGGCTGCAGAGAAGGAAAAGGTGTTGGCCAGCCACTTGGCCAGGTCCAACACCTGGATCCCCAGGTTCAGGATCGCGAAATCAACACAGGCACCGATGGCTCCGACAATGCCAAACTTGACGAAGCGCAGGATCTCGGTGCGCCTCTCCTCTGCGAAGGCCTTGAGCGCAGGAATGGGCTGGCTCATGGAACTTGGAGCCGTGTGCGCTCACTGGCCGGCAATGGGGACGTCCCCCCCGACCGCGAAGCCACCATCCCCAGTAGCATGCCCACAACCAGGTACATCTCGTGCACGTAGAGGTTGTCGAATACGCTGTGTGTCAGAAGGTGTCCCACCATTCCCAGGGCGCCCAAAGCCAGCCCTCGACGCCACCCTCGCTCCTTCCGGGCGCCGCGCCAGGCCACGAGCAGGGCGGTGGCAACGAAGGCAAGATACCCAAACAGACCCGCCAAACCACCCTCGGCCAGCACATTCAGATAGTAGTTGTGAGCATGTCCCAGGGGGTCCTGCCAGCGGGGCAGCGCCACCGAAGGATATGCGCTGGCATACCCTCCCGTCCCCACACCCAGCCACGGCTGGCCGGCGAACATCCGCCAGGCTGCATCCCAGTGGGCCAGGCGCTCAATAGCGGCGTAATTGTCATCGGTTATCTCGATCGCGGTCAGATCGCTGATCCCCACGTACTGGGTTACCTCGGTGAGCCGCTCAAGCAGTCCACCGGGTAGCCCAGTGAGTGTGCTGGGTCCTATGCTGGGGACCAGCAGCACGAACCCCAGAGCGATGATCGCCACCACCGGCCAAACGCGACGGCTCATAGCCAGAGCCACCAGCCCGACACCGAACACAAACCCCAGAAGCGCTCCCCGAGACCAGCTCATCACCAGTCCCGTAAGCATGACCACGCTAGCCAGCAGAGCCAGAGGCCATAGGAGAACGGGCCACAGACTGCGCCCTCGCTGGGCGGTCAGGGCTTCTGATCCCAGACTGAGCACCATCCCGTAGGCCAGCGGCAATAGGAGACCCATGTATCCTCCGAAGGGATTGGGCTGCAAGAAGGTGCCGTGCGCCCGCATGTACCGTCCCATCAGACCGAAGGCGGGGGGTCCCACCTGATGCAGGAACTGGTAAACACCCAACGCCCCCTGCAAGATGCCAGCCAGCAGCAGGGAAACCACCAAGGCTCGCCTCTCGCTCTGCCCGAGCTCGCCAGCCACGAACAGACAGAGCAACAGCAGCTCACCCCATTTGAGCAGTTCCTTTGCCGCAGGAATCAGATCCCTTGCGACCCACGTGGAAACCACCATCGTTCCCAGGTAGAAAAGAAGGCCCGCGGTCACTGGCGACCACTCCAGTCTCATTTGGCGAAACGCTGCCATGCGGAGGAGCCACGCAACCGCCAGGCCGAGTACCAGAAACTGGCTGGCACCGATGGTCATCCCCCCGAGGTTGAACTCGCGGACTGATCCAAAGGGCACAGCAAAAGCCAGAGCGTATAGAGCAACAGCGGGCCGCAGCAACACCAGCAAACAGCCAATGGATCCAGCCACAACGGCGACGCACAGTCCCAGGGGAGCGCGCCCCAAGAAGACGCCGAGTAGGACAAGGCTGAGCAGGGAGAAGGCCAGACGTAGACCGAAACGAGGCCAGCCCCGGCCCCAGACAAAGACGACCGCTGCTCGACGGGCGAAAGGCGCTGTCGCGTTCATGGTCATCGGAACCCGTCAGATCTGGTCTCGGAACCAGTCGATGGTCTTGGCCAGACCTTCCTCCAGTCCAATCTTGGGCTCCCACCCGAGCAACCGCTGAGCCTTGCTGATGTCGGGCTGGCGTGTCTGAGGGTCATCCCTGGTTCGCTCGTCTGTGGGCACCAAAAATCTGATCTCGGAAGGACTCCCCGAGATCCTGAGCACCACTCGAGCGAATTCAAGGATGGTCATCTCATCTGGATTGCCCAGGTTCACTGGCGTCGGCTCGTCGCAGTTCAGCAGACGATGCAGACCATCGATCAAATCGCTCACATAGCAAAAGCTCCGGGTCCTCGAGCCATCGTCGTACACTGTCAGCGGCTCGCCACGCAAAGCCTGGGACACAAAGTTGGGCACCACACGCCCGTCGTCCAGCCGCATGCGGGGACCGTAGGTGTTGAATATGCGCGCGATTCGCGTGCGCAAGCCATGGGTACGATGATAGGCCATGGTCAGGGCTTCGGCAAAGCGCTTCGATTCGTCATAGACCCCCCGTGGTCCCACGGGATTCACGTTGCCCCAGTAGTCCTCCCGCTGAGGATGCTCCAAAGGATCGCCATACACCTCCGACGTGGAAGCCAGAAGAAAAAGCGCCCGCTTGGCCTTGGCCAGACCCAGGGCGTGATAGGTTCCCAACGCGCCTACCTTCAGAGTCTTGATGGGCATCTCGAGATAGTCTACTGGGCTGGGCAGCGCGGCCAGGTGGACGATCGCATCCAGGGGCCCCTCGACAGACAGGTATTGGGTGACGTCGCAATTCATGAAAGAAAAGCCTGGGGTACCTCGCTGGTGGGCGATGTTCTGCAGGCTGCCGGTGATCAGGTTGTCCATGGCGATCACCAGGTGGCCCTGGTCCAAGAGCAGGTCGCACAGATGTGAGCCTATGAAGCCAGCGCCGCCGGTTATCAGAACGCGCATACTCGACTCCCGAATGCTGGAAAACCGATCTCAGAGAGTATAGCAAGATCACAAAGCGGGGTCAAAGCCCTTCGGGGCGAGCATCGAGAAACGGCCTTTGCCACAGTTGACTCGCGGCGCAGCGAAGGCGAAGAACCCCTATCTTGTGCGGTTCAGACCCTTCGCCTGCCCTCGGGTGACACGAGCCAGGCAAGTCGCAACGCTTTTCGACACCTTGTTAGGGGCCCGCACCAGCACAACCTCGGGGTCATGATGGACGGCAGACACCTACCCTGCCCAGGAAGCGAACCGCGTCACAGCATCGTGCAACCGCCGCACGACCACTTCCTGTCCAAGGATGCTCAGGGTGCCGAACAGTGGCGGCGAGACCTTTTTTCCGGTGCAAGCCACTCGTATGCAACCGAAGAGCTGGCCCGCTTTCAGGCCCAGTTTTTCTGCCAGCGAGCGAAGCTCCCCTTCCAGCATCTCCTCATCAAAAGTCCCGATGGCGCGCAAGGTTGTTTCGGCCGCACGAAGGGCGGCCAGAGTGTCCCCCCGGCCCATCTTTCCTTGAACCAGCATCGCGGGATCGTAGCTGATCTCCTGGCGAAAAAAGAAGTCCACCAGGGGCACGACAGCATCGAGCGTCTTGAGCCGCTCTCTGACCAGGGGCACAAGCCTCAGCGCCGTGCTGAAATCGGCAGCCAGCCCAGCCCTCAGTAGCACTCGGAGCAAGCGCCCTGCGAGATCGTTGGCGCCGAGTCTCCTGATATAAGTAGCATTCGTGTGGTCCAGCTTGTCGTAGGAGAAGGCGCCGGGTGACTTGCTCACCTTGCTCACATCGAAGTAACGAACTAGCTCATCGCGAGTAAAGAACTCGGTCTGCCCATCATAAGACCACCCCACCAGCGCGAGAAAGTTCACCAGGGCCTCTGGTAGGTAGCCCGCTTGCCTGAACTCGTGAATGTAGATCAACGTCTGCTGCCCGTCGGCCGACTTTTTCTTACGCTTGCCCAGTTTGCCCTTGCCAGAAGGGTCGAGGATTATCGGCAAGTGAGCCAGCACAGGCATAGTCCAACCAAAAGCCTCGTATAGCAACACACGCTTGGGCACCGAGGATAGCCATTCGTCACCGCGCATGATGTGGGTGATACCCATAAGATGGTCATCGACCACGACGGCAAGATGATAGGTGGGGAAACCGTTCGATTTCAGGATCACCTGGTCGTCAAGCTGGCGGTTCTCCACCACGATATGCCCGCGGAGGAAATCATCGAACTCGGTGACTCCCGCCATGGGTATGGCCAGGCGAACGACTGGCTTGATCCCCTGCGCCTCATAGTCGGCCACCTGTTTGCTGGTAAGGTGCCGGCAATGGCGGTCATATCCTGGCGAGAGTCCTGCCGCGCGCTGCTTCTCTCGCATTGCGGTCAGCCGCCCAGGGCGGCAATAGCATCGATAGGCAACGCCACCAGCAACCAAGTGCTCAGCATAGTGGCGATACAGGTCAAGCCTGTCCGATTGATGGTAAGGTCCGCAATCGCCACCCACCTCAGGGCCCTCATCCCAGCAAAGGCCCAGCCAGCGAAGTCCAGCCAAGAGATCCGGCAGAGCCTCCGGATGGTAGCGGGTGCGATCAGTGTCCTCGATGCGAATGATGAACTTGCCTCCGTGGTGCCGGGCAAAAAGCCAGTTGTAGAGAGCTGTGCGAGCACTGCCCACGTGAAAGAAGCCCGTTGGGCTGGGGGCGAACCGCACGCGTACCTCGTCGGGTATCATACTGCATCCTCTCCCAGACCACAGCCCCTGCCAGATGGCCCTTCTTGGCCAAGTCCAAAGCGCGCACCGAGCAACCCGCCGGAGACGCGGAGCGTCCTGCTGCCCAGCATTGATCTGAACCTTGCACCCATGTTCAGAACAGCACCGATTGCGCACTCTTGTGGCGCATGACCACGCTCTGAGCCAGGCCCAAAGCCAACAGCGTGCTCAAGAGTGAGCTCCCTCCGTAGCTTACCAGGGGCAAGGGTAGGCCGGTCACGGGGAGCATGTTGGCGTTCATGCCCAAGTGAATGAAGGACTGGATCAGGAGCATGGTGGCAACGCCGCCGGCGATGAGCTTCCCATAGCTATCGCGTGCCAGCACTGCAATGCGCAGGAGCCGGAGGATCAAGAAGACGAAGAGACCCAAGACCAGCATGGAGCCGGCAAAGCCCAGCTCTTCGGCCAGAACGGAAAAGACAAAGTCAGTGTGGCGCACCCGCAAAAAGTACAACTGGCTCTGCGTGCCCTGCATGAGCCCCTTGCCCCACCAGCCGCCAGAGCCTATGCTTATCAGTGCTTGGGTGATGTTGTAGCTCGCGCCCGACGGATCCTGCGTGGGGAAGAGAAAAGACACGACACGATCTCTCATATATCCTTCAAGGCGGAACCAGATAAGGGGTGCCAGAATGACCCCGACAAACCCCAGCAGCAGCATGTGTCGCCAGCGCACTCCCCCAAGAAAGCACATGCCCAACCAGGTAACGAGCAGTATCAGCGCAGTGCCAAAGTCTGGCTGCAGATAAATCAGGAACGTTGGCACGATGACCGATAGTGCGGAGAGAAGAAAGGGGACGGGGCTTTCCAGGCCTTCAGAATCATCGCCCAGCTGTCCGGCCAGCACAATGATGGCCAAGACCTTGCATAGCTCCGCCGGCTGTGCCTGAAACGCCTGCACGTTGACCCAACTGCGGGCGCCGAAAGAGATATGCCCCATTCCCAGAGTGAGGCACAGAATCCCCAGGACGAAGGCATAGATCCACCGACGCAATGAGACGAGCAGATGATAGTCAAGAGCGGCAACACCTACGTAAAAGACCATCCCCACTGCCGCGAACACTGCCTGACGAAAAACGGTGTTCTCCCACAGCGTCTGCTCACCTGGCGGCAACGCCGCCTCGTAGGAGCTGTATATCATCACCCCGCCTATCAGTATGAGCAGGAGTGTGACGCACAGGAGAGGAAGATCAAAGTTGCTCCAGATCGTCCTCTGGATTCTCGGGGCTGACAACGCGCGTTCTCGGCCTACCAAATGGGGACCTCCATCACCATTGTCGTCTCCTCAAGCCGAGCAGGGCAACCAGGCTTCATCGGCCCTTCAGTTCCGGCTGTGCTCCAGCGGAGCACCACGGCTGCCTGCGACCAGAACGGCCTCGTCCTTCGGCACGATACCCACCAGGCGGATGCTTGGCTTCTCGATGATCTCCTCGGGCTTGAGCATATCCCGACTCCTCACCAGGTCGGACCGTTCACCTGCCGCCACCGCCTTCCCATTGCGCATCCATCCCTTGACTCAGCCAGGGGCCTCATCGCTCTTGGGCGTGGGCTCGGGCAGCCCAAAGTAGTGACGCAGGATCTCTGCCGCCACAGGGACAGCCCTTTGGGACCCTTCCCCACCCCCCTCCAAGAAGACGACCAGCGCGATCTCGGGGTCATCATAGGGTGCGAAAGCAGTGAACCAAGCGTGAGTGGGAAGGTGCCCCTCTTCATCTAGCATCAGATTGCCCTCTTCGTCAAGCCCAGGATACTCGGCAGTGCCGGTCTTGCCGGCGACATCAATGCCAGGCAGGCGCATCAGCCAGGCCGTGCCCTGACTGACTGCTTGGCGCATGCCCTGGCGGACCAAGGCCAGATCCCCCTCCGGCACGGCCAGCTCCCGGATAGGTTCGGGCACCAGCGTTCGCACGGTGGTGCCTTGTGCATCAATGACTGAATACACCAACTGGGGACGGTAGAGTGTCCCGCCGTTGGCCACAGCCGCCGTGGCATTGAGTAGCTGCAGGGGGGTGGACAGGATGTAGCCCTGGCCGATCGCAGCATTGTAGGTATCGCCGGTAACCCAGTTCTCTCCATAGTTCTGGCGCTTCCATCGGTCGCTTGGCACCAGACCCGCGGCCTCTCCAGAGAGGTCCACTCCGGTGGGTTCGCCAAAGCCGAGCATTTCCGCATACTCGGCCAGCCGCTCTATCCCCAGCCCCGAGAAGCCAGAGTACCCGCCAGCGACCTGATAGAAAAAGATGTCGCACGATTGACCTATCGCCCCCACGACGTTCAGTGAACCATGACCTTGTTCCCGCCAGCAGTGGAACACCTGAGCCTTGCTCCAATCATCGGGATAGAGCTTGCTCGGCAGCAACAGAGTTCCCCTGCAGGTCCGTTGAGTTGCGCTCCCGATCACCCTCTCAGCCAGAGCCGCAGAGGCCGTCACGATCTTGAAGGTTGACCCGGGTGGATACTGTCCGCTGATCGCGTGATTGACCAGTGGTCGGTGTCTATCCGAGCTCAGTCTCGAGTAGTCCTCGTACGAGATGCCACCCGAAAAGAGATTGTTGTCGTAGGTGGGAAGAGACACCATCGCTAGGATCTCCCCCGTGCGAGGATCCATGGCCACAGCGACACCCACGGGTGAATTGGCCTGGCGCATTCCCTCGCGCAATGCGTTTTCTACGATGCGCTGTAGCTCCAGGTCGAGGGTGAGGATCAGCTTGTGCCCCTGCACTGGCGGCTCAAGAGCAATGACGGCCACCTCTCGCTCAAAGACGTCCACCTCGATATGCTTCTGCCCTTTCGTCCCTCGCAGCAGGTCTTCCTGGGTGAGCTCGATGCCCGTAAGACCCACCAGGTCATCAGGCCGATACCCTTGGCCCTCATCATCCATGTAGTAGTGCAAATGCTCGCTGGGAATGGGACCGACGTATCCCAGCACATGCGAAGTCAGCGGCCCCTCGATGTAGTGGCGAAGGGGCTCCGCGCCCACCACGATGCCGGGAAGCCCGAGATGCTCCTCGTGGAGAATGAACGCTGCCTGGCGATCCACGTTAGCCGCAATCCTCACCGGAATGTAGGGACTGCTTCCCCAGCCTTCCCGCTCCTCCTGCTCTCTCCGCTCTTTCAGGATCTGCTCTATGGTGGGGCCATTCAGTTCGCGAAGAGGGTCTGCCTCGGTTGCCTTTGCAGGGACAGATGCGACGTCCTCCTGGTGCTCTGACTGATCAAAAGGCATTCCCAATAACTCACTGACCCGTCCAAGAACAGCCCTCCGCTGCTCTGGCTCCTCCGGGAGCCCAGCGGGCACCACGCTGACCGTGAAACTGGGGACATTTCGCACCAGCAACCGTCCAGACCGATCGAGTATTATGCCACGGGGCGCGTCAACCGCCACGAGGCGAAAGCGATTCTCATCCGCCGAGCGACGGTATTCCTGAGAAGAGACCACCTGTAGCTGCCAAAGCCGAGACGCGATGCTGGCAAAAGCCACCACGACCAAGACGCGAAACCAGGCAAAGCGGAGCCCGCCCCCCTCCCCACTCATCACTGCCACTCCACAGGTCTGGGACCACGGCGCTTGTGAAGCCAGCAGGCCAGACCATACACCACTGGCATGCACACCAGGTTGACTAGCATGGCCGGCAGTACAGCGCGCCAAAGCGACGCACCCCAGATAACCACGTGCCCTGTCATTTGCAGCGAGAAAAGGACCATGACATTGTAGACGAAGGTTGTCAGGGTGATGGTGGCATAAGGCAGAAACCTTGCTGCTCGGAACACATTGAACTCACCCAATCCTGCCACAAGGCTCACCACCACCAGTGCAAGCGTGGCTACCCCAAAGGGCGCGCCAGAGAGGGCATCAAGCATCAGGCCGCCCACCAGAGCGACAAAAATCCCTTCCCCTACGCCTTGCGACAAGACGCATGACACGGTGTACAAGAGCACCAGATTCGGGCTCGCCCCGACGAGCCTTACGTGCGGAGTGATCGTCGATTGCAGGATGGCAACCAGCGCCAGGACTAGGACCGTAACATAAGGGGCAATGGCAAATCACCTCCGTGGACCCTAGGCCGCGACCAGAAACCAGGGGCGATGCTATGCTGTGCGACCTATGCGGGCGCGAAACTCAGAACGACCATCACCGTCTCCAGATCGCGCAGGTTCACCGCTGGAATCAGTCTGGCCTCCTGAAACATCTCTACGTCTTTGTGCTCTACGCTGGACACCTGCCCTATCACCAGGCGCTTGGGGAAGTTGCCGCCCAGGCCAGAAGTTAGCACCATATCGCCAGGGATCACCGTATCATCCTGACGGATGTAGCGCATCAGCAGCTCATGCCCAGGGTAACCCTCCACGATCCCCGTGGCGCGGCCCCGTTGAACCAGCGCACTCACCGAGCTGGATGGGTTGGTGATGAGCATGACCTGGGAAGAGTGCGCGCTCACCTCACTGATGCGACCGACGAGGCCACCGGCCGTAAGCACGGGCATTCCTGGCCGTATATCGTCCGTCGTGCCCCGATCTATGAGCAAATACTGGAGCAGATCACTCGGATCATGGCCGATGACTTCGGCAGAGAGCAGGTGATAGTTGGGAACGGCGCTCTTGAAATTGAGCTGTCGGCGCAAGGTCTCGTTCTCGATCTTGGCCTCTTGCAGTAGAACGATCTGACGCCGCAACTCGGCGTTCTCTTTGCCCAATACCTCGCTCTGGGCCTTCAGGTCGCGCAGGTGACGAACCGTGCTCACTAGCCGGGAGAGAGGGCTCACCGCTCGATGCATCGCAAACTGAACTGGAGACAGAACACGGGAAAAGGCGTCTCGAATGGGATTCGAGGCACCGACGTTGTCGAGCACCAGCCAAGCCAGGATCACGCAGAGAACCAGGATAACGACTACGGCTCGACCACGTAGTACATTCACCAGCCAGGCGTCCTACACTCTTGTATCAGACTCTCTCACCCGCGAGAACGCGGCAGAACACCGCGTTGGGTTGAGGCCAACACCTTGGCGTAGCGGTCCAGATCGCTGACAATCGCACCAGCTCCCAGCACCACGCAAGTGACGGGATCCTCTGCCCGGTATACGTGCATGTGGGTCTCTTCTGACATCCGCTCTGGTATCCCCTGCAGCAGAGACCCGCCGCCGGCCAGTACAATCCCTTGATCCATCAGGTCGGCTATCAGCTCGGGCGGCGTCTCGTCCAGCGTAGCTTTCACGGCCTCGATGATCGTCTCCACAGGACCGGCCAACGCCTCACGGATCTCGACACTGCTCACCTCAACGCCCTGTGGCAGCCCGGTGATGAGGTTCCGCCCCCGGATAGTGATGGTCTGTTCCTCTGGGAGAGGGTACGCGGAGCCAATGGCGATCTTGGTTCGCTCAGCCATTCGCTCGCCAATAAGCAGATTGTACTTTTGCCGCGCATAGTGTATGATCTCTTCATCCATCTCATCGCCCGCAACGCGAATCGACCTACTCACCACGATGCCGCCCAAAGAGATCACGGCCACCTCGGTCGTGCCGCCGCCAATATCGACGACCATGCTTCCAACGGACTCGTTCACCGGCAGGCCGGCCCCGATGGCGGCCGCCATCGGTTCCTCCACGAGATAGCACGCGCGCGCGCCTGCGCTGAGGGCGGCCTCGTGCACAGCTCGTTTCTCAACCTCGGTCACGCCACTGGGTATGCCGATCACCACACGAGGCCTGGGCCTGAGGAGGCGCTTCCGCTGGTGTACCCTGTGAATGAAATAGTGCAGCATCTTCTCGGTGATGTCAAAGTCCGATATGACCCCATCCCGCATAGGACGGATAGCCACGATATTGGCGGGCGTTCGCCCCACCATCTCCTTAGCCTCTGCACCTATGGCAAGCGTTCTCTTGGTCACCTTATCTATCGCCACCACCGATGGCTCGTGAATAACGATTCCCTGGCCATGCACGCAAACGAGAGTCGTCGCTGTTCCCAAGTCGATGCCTATATCACGAGAGAACAGGCCCAGCAAAGACACAATCGGATTGAACACAGGGGGGTTTCCTTCCTCGCGTTGGCTGCCCCGGCTACTCGCGGCATTATACCATAGATCACACGATTGCAAAAGGACAGGGGCTCCCGGCGCGTGCTCGAAAATCGTTCACTCCCCCGCCATGCCGGTGACCCGGGGGCCGGGAATCGCGCAGTGCAGGTTGCACCTGGGCGCCCTGGTGCTCACCGTGCATGCTCGCCGGTTGTATCGCAATCTTGGCGTGTGGTATAGTGAAAGAGCGCCGCTCGCCGTGGAGGCTCGGAACAGCACGAAGCGGATCTAGGGTGGGCAGAAGGTGTCGCCGTGGAGGGCCGCCACAGGGTGCGCAGTTGACACGACGTGTGACCTAGACGCCGGCCCCGGCGACATCGCGGAATCAGCGTGCATCTGGGCTTGGCGAAAGGCCTTGGGCAGTGCGGTGGTCCTGATATGCCGAGTAGCCTTGCCTCAATCTCTTTCTCACGAGCCGCAGCCCCGCTGACAAGTGCCTTGTGAATCCTGGCCGTCCTTTGCCCAAGAAAGCAACTTCTATGTCCGTGTCCAAGAGACGAGAGTGTGCCGAATGGCTCAGGGGCGTGATGGGTGTCGCCACTTACCTGGCTTTGGCCATCGGCATCGCTTCTCTTGCGGCCATAGAGGTGAATCGATATCTGATACGTACCCGCGGTCTGGAAGACGGGCTCGCATCCGGTCTACCCTGCTTGGTTGTGCCTCGGTTCGGAGTGAACGTCTCTCTCGAGCACTACACCGACCAGGAGTCCCTTCGCGAGGCCCTCGACGTGGCTCGCAGCACCGGCTTTGGCAGCATCCGCCAGCGGTTCTCCTGGGCAGAGATGGAGCCTGTGCGAGGGCAGTACCGGTGGGAGCCCTGGGACCAGCTGCTGCCCATCGTTGACGAAACTGGTCTTCAGGTAATCGCCGTCTTGGACACCTCGCCCTCTTGGGCACGGCGGCCTTGGGAGAGTGACAACCCTTGGGCACCCCCCAGCCTTGCCGCCGACTATGCGCGATTCGCCGAGGCTTTTGCCAGACGCTATGGTCACCTGGTGATGGCATATCAAATCTGGGATCAACCCAACATCACGCCACACTGGGGCAAGGGCCCCATTGACCCAGCGGGTTATGTCGAGCTCCTCCGCTTGAGCAGCGAGGCGATCCGAAGCGCGGATCCAGCCGCCCGGATCATCGCTGGCGGCTTGGCCCCGAACCTGGAATCGGGGGGGCGCAACATGAGCGATCTCCTCTTCTTGCGTGAGATCTACCGCCGGGGCGCTGGCCCTTACTTTGATGTGCTGGGAGCCAAACCCTACGGATTCTGGTCAGGCCCCGATGACCGGCGCGTGCATGCCAAAGTGCTCAACTTCTCCCGAGTCATCTTGCTGCGCGAGGAAATGGTGCGCCGCGGCGAAGCCCACAAGCCGATCTGGGCCCTTGAATCGGGGTGGTGTGCACTGCCGGCAGATTGGCAAGGGAGCCCCTCGCCCCAGGGAAGTGATGACCCTGGGCTACAGGCAGATCGCCTCGATGCCGCCGTCCTGCGCGTCCAGCAAGAGTGGCCCTGGATGGGACTCATGTGTATCTCCCATCTCCAGCCCGACGCAGATCTCGATGACCCCATTTGGGGCTATGCACTGCTCGCACCCGATGGCCAACCCCGATCCGCCCTGGAGAGATTACGCACGCGGCTCGGCGGACAACCAGTCGTGTACCCGGGATTCACCGCCGACCTCTCCCGGTATGTCAAGCCTCTGGAAAGGACAAACCAGGCGGAGCTGCATTTCTGGGGCACCGATCTGCTCCTGGTGGTTGAAAAGGGCGTCGCCCGTGGCCAGTTGGTCGTCTGGCTGGAGGATCAACCCAGACTTACCACCATAGACCTGGGGGCTGACGTCCCGCGCACCGACAAGGTGAGCGTGGGGCGGCGCTTGCCCAGCGGCACACACAAGGTGCTTCTTCAGGGCACCGCCGAGCAGATTGCCGCTCTCCGTGGGCTTCAGGTGGGCCATCGCCCGCGCCCTGGTGCTCTGTGGGCTACCATTGTGGTGGGCAGCCTGGGTCTGGGCTGGTGTCTGCTCAGGGCATCGCGCGCGGCTCGCAAGGTTCCGTGGAGCCAGGGCTGGCAGTGGGCAAGCCAGCACTGGCTGGTGCTACCGCCCTGGGCACAGTGGGGGGCGATGGTCGCGCCCCTGCTGGCGCTCGTCCTGGTGCCTTCCACTGCACTGCGGCTGGCGTGTCTCGCTTTCTACGGCGTGTGTGCTCTGCTGCGGCCCCACCTTGCTCTGCTGGTGGCAGTGGCTTCTATCCCCTTCGCTCCGCTTCATGTTGACCTGGGAATAGGCTCCTTTTCGCCGACCGAGATCACCTTGCTGGCAGCCGTGGCCGCGCGCCTCTGGAACGCCCTGCTCTCAAGTCCTTCCGGGCTCCGACTGAGAGTCCCGCTGTCATCCATCGTTCAGCTGCACCTTCTCGACTGGGCAGTGCTCCTTCTGGTCTTGCTCGCCTTTGGCACCTCGTGGGCGGCCGAATACAGGCGAGTTGCCTTCCGCGAGCTCCGGGTGGTGGTCTGCGAGTCAGCGCTCCTCTACCTTTTGCTTCGCACCGCCCCGGGCGGCCGGGCACACTTGCTGCGGCTGGCACCCCTTCACTACGGGGTGCTGGCAGACGCCCTGTGGCTGTCTGCTGTATCGGTTGCTGTGTACGCGTTGGCCCGCTATCCCTTTGCCGGGGGTGTCATTGAGGCAGAGGGAGCTCGCAGGGCGCGGGCATTCTTCGGATCGCCCAACAACCTGGCCCTCTACATGGAGCGGGTTCTGCCCCTTGGATTGGCCGTGGGGCTCTGGGGCCGAACGTCGCGGCGACGGTGGTTGTATGGACTGGGTGCCATCCCCGTGGCGTTGGCCCTGGTGATGACCTTCTCTCGGGGAGCCCTGTTCCTCGGTGTGCCGGCCTCCTTGTTGGTTCTGGCCTTGATGGCAGGACGACGGACAGGCTGGATTCTGGGGGCGTCGGCGGCCGCGTTCATCGTGGCCATGACCTTGTTGGGTGGCGTCGGTCGCCTATCATCACTACTCGACCCATCCCAGGGAACCACTTTTCTGCGCCTCAGCCTGTGGCGGGCCGCTTGGGAGATGGTGCAGGATCATCCCTGGCTTGGAGTGGGCCTGGACAACTTCCTCTACTACTATGGCGACTACCTGCGGCCCGGCGCGGAGGTCGATCGATGGCTCTCGCACCCCCACAACCTGGTGCTGGATTTCTGGCTGCGCCTGGGCATCGGGGGAGTCATCGCCCTGGTGGCGCTGCTGGCAGGGTTCCTGAAAAGGAGCTTGACCGCGTGGCGATCGTCGCCTGAGGGGGATTATCGCGCCATGACCTTGGGGTTCATCGCCGGCGTGGCCACGTTTGTGGCTCACGGAGCCGTGGATAGCTCCTACTTTACGGTCGAATTGGCCTATTGGTTCATGTTCGCGCTGGCATGGGTGGCCCATGTCGGAGAGGAGCACCACACATAGAATCATGCCGCGAATGGAGACTGGACGGCCCACCTGGCACCGGCGTTTCCGTGGTAGTAGGCAGTCCCAAGGCCTGCTCGTGGGCCAGAAGATGGGGAGAGACCCTGCTATCCGCCCTGTTTCCAAGCGTAGGTACCACCGTGGTCACAATGCCGGTCTCGGCGTTGACCGAGAGGGGCATCCTACACCGCGCTGCAAAAGGCTTTTTCGGCACCCTCCCTCTGTGAGGTCTTGCTTTCTGGCAGAACTCTCGTATAATAACCTATGTGGTCAGCGAGGACCGCCTCTGACGCAGCGGACCGGGGTCGGTCAAAGCAGACAAAGAGGAGACACTTTGTCTTGCTTCTTTCTTGCTTATGTGGTACAATCATTGTGGTAGGCATCAATCCCGCTGCTGGAGATGGCGTTAGCGAATGAAGCTCTGTGTGGAGTTCTTGGGGCTGTCACGGCGACTGGCCCAGACCAAGGAGAGCCTGGTCGAGGTAGGCGACCGGGCTACTTTACGTAGTGTTATCCACCACCTTGCTGCGCAATACCCCGCATTGGTTGGTCCTGTTATTGTCCCCGAGACGTTCGACCTGGTATCCTCGTACATGATCAACATCGACGGCCGGCGTGCGGTTACCGACCTGGACCAACCAGCACGGGACGGCCAAACACTCATTCTGATGTTCGTGGAGGCAGGAGGCTAGGAACATGTTTGCGTACACCGGGAGGATTCTGCACGTCGATGTCACATCCCAGAAGACCTGGGTTGAGCAGGTTGACGCCGAGTTCCTCAAAAAGTATGTGGGGGGCGCGGGGCTGGCCACGCGGCTCCTCTACGACAATACCCCGCAAGGGTGCGATCCGCTCGGGCCCGAAAACGCTCTCTGCTTTGCCTGTAGCGCCTTTGCGGGGACCACGTTCCCCGTGGGGACCAAGCACAGTGTGGCTTCCAAGTCGCCGCTTACGGGATTCATAGGCGATTCGCTATCGGGCAGCCACTTCTCCGAGATGCTCAGACGGGCGGGCTGGGACGGCGTGGTCATCAAAGGCAAGGCCCCCAAATGGATCGTCCTCTTTATCGACGATGACGACGTGCAGTTCCTCGACGCCAGCAACTTTGTGGGGATGGGCACCACCGAGACCCAAGCGGCGATTCGGGACTGGCTGGGGGATGAGAACGTACGGGTCAGCGCCATAGGCCCCGCTGGGGAGAGGTTGGTGCGCTACGCCTTGATCGACAACGACGGCCGCCAGGCAGGCCGCGCGGGCAACGGCGCAGTGATGGGCTCCAAGAAGATCAAGGCCATCGCTATCAGGGGCTCTCAGCCCATCACTGTGGCGGACATGGGCGCGCTGATGCAGGAGACGCTGAAACTCATCAAGGAAAGCCGCGGACCAGGCACCTTGAAGTACCGGACTCTTGGCACCCCTGCCAACGTGCTGAACATGAACAAGCTCGGCGTATTGCCCACGCGCAATTTTCGCGAGACGGTCTTTGAGCACGCAGAGAAGGTGAGCGGAGAATACCTCCAAGAGCACTACACCGAGAAGGCGGTTGGATGCTCTGGGTGCTCCATCGCCTGCGAGCAGTGGGGAGTGGTGAGGGAAGGCAAGTACAAGGGGGCCCGCATCGGCCTCGACTATGAATGTCTCTTTGCCGTGGGGCCCAACTGTGGGATCGGGGAACTCCCGCCCATCATTCGTTTGGTGCAGTTGTGCGACGAGCTGGGCATGGATGCCATGAGCACCGGCGTGGTGGTGAGCTGGGCCATGGAGTGCTACGAACGGGGGATACTCAGCAAGGAAGAATGCGACGGACTGGAACTGAACTTTGGCAATGATGAGGCCGCCATCGCCCTGGTGAAGAAGATCGGATACCGTGAGGGGATCGGGGACCTGTTGGCCGAGGGGGTGAAGAGGGCCTCAGAAAAAGTGGGCAAGGGCAGTGAGCACTTTGCCATGCAGGTCAAAGGCTTGGAGATGCCCGGCTACGACGTGCGCAGTCTCAAGACCTTCGCCATGGGTGTGGCCGTGTGCACTCGCGGACCGGATCACAACCGCTCGCTGGCCTACGAATTGGACATCAAGGGCGTGGTGGACCGTTTCACTGCCGAGCCGGGTCGTGGCCGACTGGCCATGGAGACAGAAGAGTTTGCCGCCATCCTCGACACCATGGTCATCTGCAAGTTCCTGCGCAACTGCTTCGATGATTTCTACGAGGAGGTCTCCCGGATCTACACTCTGACGACGGGCATACCCATGACCGCCGAGGAGCTGCGGACCTTGGGTGAGCGGGTGTGCAATCTCAAGAAGGCCTTCAACATCCGTGAGGGGTGGACCAAGGCCGACGACTGGCTGCCGCCTCGTGTCTTGGAAGATCCCATCCCCTTCGGGCCAAGCAAGGGCCACTATGTCAAGCCGGAAGAGCTGCGGATGATGATCGACGACTACTATCAGGCTCGTGGTTGGACCAAAGACGGGCTGATCCCCAAGTCGAAGCTGATCGAGTTGGGCATGGACGACATAGCCGAGGACATCGGCGTGGCAGAGGAGCCGCAGGCAGTGGCCGAGGCCCAAGCCGTTGCGAATCCTGTGCCCACGGAGAAGGAGGCCTAACCGTGGCGATGATAGGGTACCAGCACATCATCTGTGATCCTGCCAAGTGCATGGGTTGCCGTATCTGCGAGTATGCCTGTTCGGCTGTCAAGACGGGCAGCTTTGATCCCAATCTGTCCCTGATTCGTGTGGTACGTATCGAGCCGATCACCATGACTGCCATCTCCTGCCGGCTGTGCGAGGATGCGCCTTGCATCATCGCCTGTCCGCGGGATGCACTATCTCGCTCGGATCGGGATGGCGTCATCCTGGTTGACGAGGACAAGTGCGATGGCTGTGGATGGTGCCTTGAAGCTTGTGAGTTTGGGGCCATCGTTTTGAACCCCAAGACCAAGAACGCAGAGATCTGCGACCTGTGTCGGGACCTGGAAGGGCAGCCGCCCTGTGTCGAGTTCTGTCCTACGGAGGCCCTTTACCTGTCCACGCCGGAAGTGCTGCGGCAGAAGGCACGGAGAGACGTGGTGAGAAAACTGTTCGAAGAACTGCTTTAGGGCTAGTTCAGGACAGCTTCTGGGGCCGGCCCCTGGGAGCTGTCCTTTCACTGCGTGGATTCAGGAGCTGTTTATGACTGACAATCAAGAACTACGGATAGGTGTTTACGTCTGTGGTTGTGGTTCCAACATCGCCGGGGTCATCGACCCCGCTGAGGTGGCTGAGTCTCCAGGTGCTCTCGCGGCTCAGAGGGGCGTGCAGCCCCTCGCAATAACCCGGAAAGAGGTGAAGCCCTATGCTTCACAAAGATACGTCTGTTGAAGTGCGGCGAGAACCGGCGGGGTGCCTGTCGCCGCGAAGTACGACAGGCAACTACATGATCCGTACCAGAGGATGCACAATGATCATAAGGGGGGGGAGAAAGAGTGGAATTCGCTTTTGCTGGAGCACATTGCTTCCTCTACCCCTATCAGAATCTGTCACGGCGAAGGTAGGACCTGGTGGATGTTTGGCGGGAAGTTCTATTGGGAGGATGAGGGGTACACACAAGACGAGGTGAAAGCTCTGTTGTACGAAAGAGATAGAAAGAGGGAAAGACGAGTTCAAAGGGCCATTGCAGCGGAGGCACAAGCGCGACAGGATTCAGCAGTAGAAAGTGATATGGTACGGATTTGGCGTAATGTGGTAGATCAAGCTAGTGCCGATGGCAACGCCAGTGCTGAAATCTGGGCGAATGGTCATTTACTATCTGCTATTGCAGATATGGAGCAGGTAGAATCTCAGAAGCCCAGTAAACGGGAACCAATACCTGACGACGTCAAGGTGTACGTGTGGCGGCGAGACAGCGGTAGATGTGTCAAGTGTGGGAGCAAGGAGAACCTAGAGTACGATCACATCATACCTCTATCCAAGGGCGGTAGTAACACGGCGCGGAACATTCAACTTCTCTGCGAAACGTGTAACCGCGCGAAGGGAGACTCTCTGGTCTGACTGCATGGTACTGCGTGAAGCAAGTCGATGAGCCAATGCCCAAGGTTCGGAGAAGTTCTCCGGGTAGAGTCACGGTTCTCATAGGAGCTGTGTATGTCTGACGATCAAGAACTGCGCATAGGTGTCTATGTCTGTGGTTGCGGTTCCAACATCGCCGGGGTCATCGACCCCGCTGAGGTGGCCGAACACGCTTCCCATCTGCCTGGCGTAGTGCTGGCTCGGGACTATATGTACGTGTGCGGGGATCCCGGACAGAATATGATTCGCGAGGACATCCTGGAACACGGTCTCAATCGGGTGGTAATCGCTGCGTGCACCCTCCGCATGCACGAGCCGACCTTCCGGGCTTGCGTGGCTGATGCGGGGTTGAATCCCTTCCTGATGGAAATGGCCAACATCCGCGAGCAGAATACCTGGGTTCACAGCCACTATCCGGAAGCGGCGTTGACCAAGGCCAAGGAGTTGGTGGCCGCGGCGGTGGCCAAAGTGACGTATGCCGCCCCGCTGACCACGATCAAGGTGCCGGTCACCAAGAGGGCCCTGGTGATCGGCGGCGGCGTCGCCGGCATCAGTGCCGCTCTTGACCTGGGGGACATGGGCATCCCCACCTGTTTGGTAGAGAAGGATCTCAGCATCGGGGGGACGATGGCCCAGCTCAATAAGACGTTCCCCACCATGGACTGCTCCATTTGAATCCTCGCGCCAAAGATGGTTGACGCGGCGCGTCACCCCAATGTCGAGATCATGACCTATTCCGAGGTCGAGAAGGTCGATGGCTACATCGGCAACTTTCGCGTGGAGGTCACCAAGAAGCCCCGGTACGTTCTGGAAGATCGCTGCAACGGATGTGGCGAGTGCGCGCAGGTATGCCCCATCGAGGTGCCCAATCCCTTTGAGCTGGACATCGCGCCACGCAAGGCGATTGACGTTCCTCACGGGCAGGCTGTTCCACTCATCTATGCCATAGACATGGACAATTGCATCAAGTGCTACAAGTGTGTGTCGGCCTGTGGCAAGCTTGATGCGATCGATTTCTCCCAGCAGTCCAAGACGGTCGAACTGGACGTGGGCTCGGTGATCGTCGCCACCGGATTCGAGGCATTCGATCCGTCCGTCATCCCCGAGTACGGGTATGGCGTCTATCCCAATGTGATAACCGCATTGGAACTGGAGCGCCTGGCGAACTCGGCCGGGCCCACCGTCGGGCGACTCATACGTCCCTCTGACGGTCGCAGACCCAAGAGCCTGGGCATCATCCAGTGCGTCGGCTCACGCGACAGCCGATTCAACGAGTACTGCTCGGGCTTTTGCTGCATGTACGCGATCAAGAATGCCCTGCTCCTGAAGCAGATGTACCGTGACATGGACATCAGCATCTTTTACATGGACATTCGCACGCCTGCTAAGGGATACGAGGAGTTCTACAATCGGGCTCGAGAGGCGGGTATCCGCTTCATTCAGGGACGACCCTCGCAGGTGACCGAGGACCCGGTGACCCATAACCTCTTTGTGGAGGCTGAGGACCAGGCCCTGGGGCAGGTGATCGAGCTTGAGGTTGAAATGGTCTCCCTCTCCACTGCGGCCGTGCCACGGGCGGATACGCAGGCAGTCGCCTCCACCCTGAACCTATCTCGCAGCCCGAGCGGCTTCTTCATGGAGTATCATCCCAAGCTGCGCCCAGTGGATTCGCCCAGCGACGGCGTCTTTCTGGCTGGCGCGGCCCAGGGTCCCAAGGATATCCCCGCCTGCGTGGCCCAAGGGTGCGCGGCGGCATCGCGGGCGGCGCGTGTGCTCTTGGCAGATACCTGGGAGATCGAGCCCATCGTGGCCAAGGTGTGGGCAGAGCGCTGCATCAGCGCTCAGGGCAGAAAGTGTGGCCTGTGCGCCCAGGCCTGCCCCTATGGCGCCATCACCGTGGTTCAGGGACAACCGGCGCAGGTTTCTCAGGCTCAGTGCCACGGGTGCGGTGGCTGCGTGGCCGAATGCCCGCACAACGCGATCACCCAGGATCACTTCACCGATCCCCAAGTAGTGGCCCAGCTCCACGAGCTTCTCAGGGAGAAACCCGAGGAAAAGATCCTGGCCTTTATGTGCCACTGGTGCAGCTACGGCGGGGCCGACAATGCAGGCGTCAGCCATTTCGAGTATCCTCCCACGTCGCGGGGCATTCGGGTGATGTGCTCGGCACGGATGGACTCGGACTTTATCCTGGAAGCCTTCCGTCAGGGCGCGGGGATGGTGTTGGTCTCTGGCTGTCACCCTCAGGATTGCCACTACATAACCGGCCAGCAGGTAGCGGCGAAGCGTTTTGAGCGGGTGCCGCGCATGCTGGAGCGCCTGGGCATCAATCCCG
This sequence comes from Anaerolineae bacterium, assembly GCA_035529675.1. Lineage (GTDB taxonomy): Bacteria > Chloroflexota > Anaerolineae > UBA1429 > UBA1429 > DATKWG01. Next base: position 7,395 of record DATKWG010000089.1, on the reverse strand, counting down.
AGCGCTTCCGCGTGGAGTGGATATCGGCCGCCGAGGGCGAGAAATACGCCCGGGTCATCACCGAGATGGATGCCAAGCTTGCCACCTTCAGCAAGGAGCAGTTGCGTGCCGAGAACGAAAAGGCCCGTCCGGCAATAGAAGGGCGCCTGCGCCGCTGGAAGACGGTTCCGCAGATGGCCGATCTCCTTGAGAAAGAGGTGGTGCTGGCATGATCCGGTCGGACGAGCTTGATCGTGGCTTTGTCGAGGAAATCCTGGCCGAGCCCGGTGGGGAACATCTCCTTGACTGCTGGTCCTGTGGCACGTGTGCGGCGACCTGCCTGGTGCGACGGTATGAGCCCTCCTTCAACCCGCGCCTCATCCTTCATAAGGCTGGGCTGGGACTTCGCGAGGAGGTCCTTTCCAGTGCAGAGATCTGGCAATGCTCGGCCTGTGATGCCTGCTATCCCCGGTGCCCCAAAGAGATTCACATCTCGGACGTGATGAAGGCCATTCGCAACATCGCCATTCGCGAGGGGTATGAACGGCCCGGCGTAACTGCCGAGGTTGACGTGTCCACCTGTGTGGCCTGCGGGATTTGCTCTGCAGCCTGCCCCTACGAGGCCATCAGCCTTCAGACGGTCGTGTGGCAGCGAAAGCCTAGACGGGCGGCGCAGGTGGATCGGACCCTTTGTGTGGGGTGTGGCACATGCAACTCGGTTTGCCCATCTTCATCGATCTCTGTGGAGGGATACACCGATCTGGAGTGCCACGATAGCCTTGTGGATGCGTCGTATGCTGCACGGCCGCCAGCGGGTGCCGACTGGCGAGGTATTGGGCTGGTCATCGTCTGCGACTGGTGTCTACACGCGGCATCAGACGTCGAGTACGCTTCTCATCCGCCCGAGGGCATCAAAGTCATCAACGTGTCTTGTTCGGGAAGGGTCACCCCGGCTTTCGTGACCACGGCCTTGCAGCGAGGAGTAGATTCCGTGTTGATCGTAGGCTGCAAAGAGGACGAGTGTCACTACAAACAGGGCAGCACGATTGCTGGGGGACGAATGGCGATGCTGCAGAGTTTCCTCGACCTCTTGGGTGTCGAGCGGGGACGAGTGCAGTTTGCCCGGCTGGGCTCGCTCGACCGAGGCAAGTTCCCCAGGTTGGTGGACAAGATGGCGAAAGATGTGCACGCTCTCGCATCTCTCACCAGGGGCAATTGACGGAGGGCAGGGAGCATGTCAGGCACAATCAGCCAGCCTGCTGAATCTGAGGGAAGAACTGTGGATGGCGCGGCTTCCCAGCCACAAGAGATCACCCAGAAGATCCAGGAAGAGGCACGCAGACTCTTGCGGGACGACAAGGGGGACGTGGTTATCGGCTATTGTCAGGCGTGGGACGATGAGGTGGTCAGTCCCTGCTTCGTGACTGACGGATCGCAAGTGGGCAAGCTCGTCTTCAACGAGTACTGCTATCACAACCTGGCCAGGTATCTGGTGGGCTGCGAAGGGTACTTGACTTCTCGCTTCAGAACAGACGAGGAGGCGCCACGAGTGGCCCTGGTGTCCACGCCCGCAACGCTGCGAACCGTTGTTGGTTTGATCCAAGAGCACCAGTTTGAACGAGACGACCTGATTGTCTTGGGAATCGTCGATGGGACCCCAGTTGGCATCGAGCCAGACGTCACCGTAGGTCGGATCAAGGTGGACCGAGACGAGCAGGAGAGAGTCAGCGCTGAGCTACAGAGGCTAGAGATGATGTCTGTGTCTGAGCGCTGGGACTGGTGGGAGGGACAGTTCTCCAAATGCATCCGTTGCTACGCCTGTCGCCAGGTGTGTCCGTTCTGCTACTGTGAGCAGTGCATCGCCGAAGAGAACCAGCCTCAGTGGATCGACAGATCCTCCTCCCCTCAAAACAACAGGAGTTTTCACATCATCCGTGCCTGTCACCTGATTGGCCGCTGCACCGACTGTGGCGCATGCGACCGCGCCTGCCCCATGAACATCCCCTTGAGCTTACTCTACGGGAAGTTGGCAGCGGAAGTCCAACGGGCTTTCGGGTATGTGGCGGGGACAGACCTGGAGGCGACGCCCGCACTGGTTGACGTTCTGGCCAGTGAGAGCGGGGAGAGATAGTATGGAAGCCAGGATACTGCAGCGTGACAGACTGCTGCAACTGGTCGATGAGTTGATAAAGGACTACGAGGTCATCGCTCCGAGGGACGAGCTGTCCTATGGAGAGATCGGATCGTCGAGTGAGGTCTATCTCGCCGAGGAAAAGCCCGTCAAGTCCCTCAAAGAGTTCTTCTTTCCCGACAGAGAAGTGCTCTTTGAGTATCTGCTGCGCGGCGAGGAAGTGAAACTGGTTCCCCTTTCTCTCCCTGATGATACTGCCCGAGTGATCTTATGCGCGCGTCCATGTGACGCAGCAGCCCTTCCGATCCTCGACCAGGTGTTCGCGGGGGATTATCTCGATCCCTCTTACCTTCAGCGACGGAAAAGCACCCTGATCATCTCCCTGGCCTGCCAGCATCCGGCCAAGACCTGCTTCTGCACCTCGCTGGGAGGGTCGCCGGCTGGCACCGAGGGGTCGGATCTGCTCTTGACTCCTCTGAGTGAGGTCTATCACGTACAGGTCATCACCGAGCGGGGAAGAGCATTGGTCGAGAAGTATGGCCAGTTCTTCCAAGAGAGTGATGAGGCGTGGGAGCGCGAAAGAGCTCTCGTCGAGGCGGAACTGCGCGAGAGGGTCACGAAAAGGGTGGATGTCGAGGGGCTGTCCGAAGCATTAGAGTTCGGCAGTCCCATCTGGGAGACGCTCACTCCGCAATGCGTAGACTGCGGTGTGTGCACCTTTCTTTGCCCCACCTGCCACTGCTTCGATATCCAGGATGAGGGCGACCCGGGCGGGGGGGCGCGGATACGGCTGTGGGATTCCTGCGCCTTTCGGGAGTTCACCAAGATGAACGTGGCCCAACCACGCCCGACCCACTTTCGTCGGTACCGCCAGCGGATCATGCACAAGTTTCGGTACTATGTGGAGAACTTTGGAAAGACCCTCTGCGTGGGTTGTGGCCGGTGCATTGCGCACTGCCCCAGCGGCATCGACATCACCGAGGTCTTGAACAGGGTGAGGGGGTAAGGAAAGGCCATGGAGAACACGTTTCTGCCCCGCCTCATGACCGTCGAGAGTATCATCTCGGAGACACCTGACATCAAGACCTTCAGGCTGACGTTTCAAGATGGCGGTACGGAGAGGGATTTCAGCTTTCAGCCTGGCCAATTCGGTGTCTTCTCCGTCTTTGGCCAGGGAGAGGCGCCATTCGGATTCGCCAATTCGCCGACCCGGGCGGGCCACGTCGAGTGCAGCATCAAGCGGGTGGGAAAAGTGACCCGTGCGTTCCACAGGCTGAACGTCGGAGATACGGTGGGCTTTCGCGGTCCCTATGGCAGGGGCTTTCCCATCGAGGAGATGCGGGGGAAGAATCTTGTTTTTGCCGGAGGCGGAATCGGCCTGGCGCCTCTGAGGTCATTGATCTGGAACTGCATAGACACCAGGGCAGACTTTGGGGACATCACCATTGTCTATGGAGCAAGGAGCACCGCCGATCTGGTCTACAAGCAGGATCTGGAGCGATGGGTGGAGATGGAGGGGATCCACACAGTTTTGACCGTTGACCCCGGCGGAGAGGACGAAGGCTGGAAGGGCGAGATAGGCTTTGTGCCCGCCGTGCTGGAAAGGGTCGAGCCCTCGCCAGAGAGCGCGATGGCCATCACCTGCGGCCCACCGATCATGATAAAGTTCGTGTTGCGTTCCTTGACAGAGATGGGATTCGCCCCTGCGCAGATCATCACCACTTTGGAGATGAAGATGAAATGTGGAGTGGGCAAGTGTGGCCGGTGCAACATCGGCAGTCTCTACGTGTGCAAGGATGGGCCCGTTTTTAGCTATGAGGATCTGAGGGGATTGCCTGACGAGTACTGATGGAACCTGGTCGCGAGACATCCCTGGTGAGCCGGCGGGCGGATGAGAGGTTGTGAAGAAGAACGATGACCACACGTGGAACGACAATCAAGCATGACACCCCCGAGGCGTTGACCCTCCTGCGTCCCATGATCACGCGGCGCTATGAACTGGTCGCAGACCATGGTAAGTGCTGTGGATGCCTCTTGTGTGAGACGTTGTGCCCTCTCGAGGCGATCACCCTGTCGGAGGCGGAGCTGGTGGACGGTCGAGTGGCGACTGCCCCTCGTGTGGACATCGACCCCGCCCTATGCAACTTCTGCGGGGAGTGCGTGGTCATCTGTCCCACCCATGTCCTGTCGATGACCGTCAACGGGGAGCCAGAGGTGCCCGTCCTCGTGGGTGAAGCCTTTCCCGCGCTCATTCGCGCCAATGTGGTCGATGAACAGGTCTGTCAGGCGACGACCGATGTGTCCTACATCGACGACTGTCCTGCGAAGGCCATCAGCGCCGAGATACGACGCGACGCCGAGGGCCGGGTGCTCTCTGTGGAGAGCGTCTCGGTGGATGACGACCTGTGCATCAACTGTACCCAGTGCATGGAGGAGGGCCCTCGGGGCGCTTTCACGGTGACCAAACCCTACAAGGGGCGTGCCACTCTTAACGCGATGCTCTGCCCGGCTGGGTGCCAGGCTTGCGCCGACGTCTGCCCGACGAATGCCATCACCTATGACGGCGAAAGGGTTGCCCTGGACCAACGTTTCTGCCTCTTTTGCGGTGCGTGCGAGAAGGTGTGTCCCGTGGAGGGCGCCATCCGGATCGTGCGCACCGGCTTCCTGCATACCCCGGTCGAGTCGGGCGCCTGGACGCTCGCCCTGGAGAAGCTGGTTTCGTATCAGGAGGCCATTCGCGAGCACGACGTCAAAGGACAGGTGAAACGGCGCAAGTTGGTGCTTGGCGCGCTTCTCCTGCAAAAGATGTCAGAGGGCGAGGGAACGAAAGAGTAGGCAGTGGCATCGTCTCGTCGGCGTGTGGCCCCGCGACAGCTTTGTCGGGGGCCTCTCTCTATGTAGGGGCGAGGGCAAGTCTCTGGATGTTGACGCCGGTGACGGGCTGGATAAGATGGGGAAGAGGCGGGATTCTGCCCGTCGCTTGTTCGTTGCACACGGGCAGGACGGCAAGGAGAAGCGTGGTGAGCGCATGATATCCGGCGACCTTCTGGTAGGGGCTCTCCCCCAGGCGAGGCTGCTCAACTGGCGGCCTCTTCAGGTGCGCAATGTCACCTGCGATTCGAGGCTGGTAGCCCCAGGCGACATCTTTGTGGCCGTGGCCGGCGTCGCGGTGGACGGGCATCGCTTCGTGCCCGATGCCCTGAAGGCGGGTGCGATAGCCTGTGTGGTGGAACGGGTGCTTCCCGAACTGGCGGGCCTCCCCACGGCGGTGGTTCCCAACGCCCGCGAGGCCTTTGCCCACCTCCAGGCGGCGCTGCACGGTTTCCCAGGTCGCAAGTTGAAGGTCATCGGCGTCACCGGCACCGACGGCAAGACGACCACTGTGCGGCTCATCGCCGCGATCCTGAAGGCTGCCGGCAAGCAGGTGGGGTGGGTGGACTCGGTCAGCGTTGGGATGGGAGACCGCGAGGAGCCCACCGGATTTCACACCACCACGCCAGATGCCCATGAGCTGCAGGGCTATCTGTCGCAGATGGTTGCGGCAGGCGTCGAATACGTGGTGCTGGAATCCACCTCTCATGGCCTCGCGCAACACCGGGTCACGGCGTGCGAATACGATGTGGCCGTGCTAACCAACATCTCCCACGAGCATCTCGACTATCACGGCACCTACGAGGCCTACCGCGAGGCCAAGGCGATGCTCTTTCGCGCCCTGGGCACGTCGGCTCTCAAGCCAGGGATGCGCAAGGTAGCCCTGCTCAACGCTGATGATTCCTCCTACGACTACCTGCGGCGGGTCATCCCCACCGACCTTCAGCTTTCCTACGGCCTACGCAAGCCTGCGGATGTCAGGTCCAGGAACGTAGCCGCATCTGCCACCGGTTTGAGCTTTACCGTCCTTGGTCCTGGCATCGAGGTGAGCATAGATTCGCCCCTCCTGGGGAGCTACAATGTCTACAACATCCTCGCCGCGATAGGCGTTGCCCATTCTCAGAGCCTGGACATGCGTGCCATGCAGGCGGGAGTGGCCGCCATGCGTGGTGTGCCCGGCCGGATGGAGCGCATCGATCGAGGCCAGCCCTACGTGGTCATCGTGGATTTCGCTCACACACCCAACGCTCTAGAGAACGCCTTGCGGACGGTTCGAGGGCTTGCAGAGAAAGAGGTCACGGTGGTCTTTGGCTGTGCGGGCCTGCGCGATCGAGGCAAGCGCCCCTTGATGGGTGAGATCGCCGGTCGGCTGGCCGATAAGATCGTCATCACCGCAGAGGATCCTCGCACAGAGTCCTTGGACGACATCATGGAAGGTATCGCGGAGGGGTGTCGCCGGGCCGGTCGTGTGGAGGGTCGCGACTGTTGGTGCATCGGCGACCGGGCTCAGGCCATCGCTGCTGCCATCGGGATGGCCCGTCCGGGGGATCTGGTGATCGTGACTGGCAAGGGGCACGAGCGCTCGATGTGCTTTGGCACCACAGAGTATCCCTGGAGCGACCACGAGGCCGTAATCGGCGCGTTGCAGAGTATGGGCTACGGTTGACACGCCCGGAGACGAGGTCTGACCCATCGGCCTGAGATTCCTCGCCTCCGCCTTGCTCCGGCTCGCCTGTGCCTGCGCCACAGGTGCAGGCGGAATGACAGGAAGATCCAGGCCCGTTTGCTGCGCGGCTAGCGCGTGCGCCCGACGATCGTGATCCTGCCAGGCATCAGTTCTATCTTCTGGACCTCCACCTCATCGATGGGTATGGGGATGCCCAGGGGGGTGGAGTATTGCTTGATGGCACTCTGGATCGTCGCTCTGGCGATCAGGCGGTTGAACCCCTTGAGCGAGTCGTCCAGAGTGACGTCATCTACCTTGAAGTAGGCCATGCCCTCGGATGCCGTAGGCACGCCGCGCACGGTGATGCCCACACCAAGGCCCCACTCTTCCTGCCATGCCTGGAAGCTGCCGATTACTGCCGGCGAGGTCAGAACCACCTTCAGGTCAGTGATCCTCACGCCCTGCTCCTCAAAGGTTGCGCCTGTCAGGTATTCGTTGACTTGGTCCTGGGTCATCTCGATCACGAACGGCGTATCCGGTTCGGCGGGAATGGTGGGCAGACCGTCTGAGACAGGCGTTGGCTCGGCCCTGGGTGGCGCTTTGGTGGGTGCGACGGGAGTCGCCCGGGGTGGGGATGTTGGGGTCGAGGTGCTCGTGGCCACCATGACCACGGCTTGGCTGGTCTCTGACTCTCGCGCGCTCCTTGGGTTGTCGAGGATGCCGGAGCACGAGCAGGCAGATGTGCCCA
>DATKWG010000088.1:0-12213 GCA_035529675.1 Anaerolineae bacterium | reverse complement strand
GAAACTCAAGTCGGGGCGCTTTGAGGAGATAGCTTCTGCGGTGAGCGCTCTTTTCCTCTTGAGTTCTCGGCGTCGTTTGGGCATGACCGACCGTCGATTCCTGGACACCGGCAAAGACTTTTTGGCGAGCGAACTGGCACTAGCATCTGGGTTGGAGCTATCGGAGGTCATGGAGGAAATCGAGGAGGACCTCGCCCAAATGCTGCCAGGGTGACTGGAAAACACAAAGAATGAAGGGAAAGAACAACAGCAGGCTCTGGTGGCCTGTGGAAACGTGGTTGAAATATGGCAATATGATGCGCCATGCCGGGACCCGTAACGCTATCTTGATGGAAGCCTTCGAGGCGCAGCGACGCCCGAACGTGGAATACGTGATATATGAACGGAGAGAAGCCACATACAGCGATGGGCAGGGCGGGCGGTCAGTTTGGCGGAAAGTCAAGGTCATGTCCTTGTGAATAGTCAGGAAAGGAAGGAATCATGAACAGATGTGAGTATGCTTTTGTGACAATGAGTCCGAGAGGCGTTCTGCTGCAAGTCGATGGACAGACACCTGAAGTGACACACATATGGGACCAGGCCAACAGGCTGGGAAACGAGGGCTGGGAGATAGATCGGCTGCACTCGGCAAGACGCGGGGTATTGGTGATCTTCAAACGACAAAAGCAGCAAATGTCATCTCAGGGCATATAGGAGTCGCATCGCTGGAGTGCTTGTGTGGTGGCATCTGTCTGAGTAGGAGGATGAGTCGACAGTGTCTGAGCGTATCATCGGAACCGTCAAGTGGTTTAGCACCGAGAAAGGCTATGGCTTCATTGCCCGGGAGGATGGCCGTCGTGAGAGGCATTCTGCCGCCGAGGTTCCGAAGCTGCACCTGTCTTAAGGAGGAGCGCGTATGAGCTAAGAGGATTCGGAGGAAAGTCCATGCGTCCGTATCGGTTGTCGCTTTTGCACATTGACAGAAGGAGGAAAGAAACAGTGTCAGCTAAACAGCTTAGTCGGCGTAGCTTGTTGCAGATGGTAGGTGGTGGGGCACTTGCAGCTTTGCTAGCATCTTGCCAGCCCAAAGTCGTCGAGAAGGTCGTGAAGGAGACGGTCGAGGTTGAGAAACTCGTCAAGGAGACGGTCGAGGTCGAGAAGGAAATCGAAAAGGTCGTGGAAGTAACGGCCCCACCAGTGAAAAAAGAGAGGATCAAGGAGGTCTTGACCTGGTATTGGGACTTTACAGATTGGGACAAGACCCTTGAAATGGATCCGAAACCGGAAGGGTTCGAGCATGCGAAGTGGCTGAAGGAGAATTTTGAAGAGCGCGGTTGGAAGCTTTTGGGCGAGAACCATGGCTGGCCATTGCGCGAGCCCTTCCTTCTGACGCTCGCTGCCGGGAACCCGCCAGATGTCCTGCCAGGTGAGGGATTCGTCCACGAATTCGCCACCCTGGGCGTGTTTGCCGAATGCCCCAATATCAATCCAGACGACTTTGTACGGGGTTGTATCGCTGGCGCTGTTATGAGAGACAAGGTTTATGGCGTCCCCGAGTATACAACTTCGTATGCTCTAGAAGTCAACACGCTCGTCGCGGATGAATTGGGAATTGATCCCAAGCCGCCCAAGAATTGGGATGAGCTATTGACCAATTCTCGCATGGCCAAGGAGAAAGGCAACGGGGAAATCTTTGGTTACACGGTTTGGGGTCCGATTCCGAAAGACTTGTACGGCATCATGTTGATAGCAGCGCCCTTGATCCTCCGTGCTGAAGGTCCGATGGGGACCGACGACGGGATGACGCCAAGTTTCAATGCCATAGGAGCCGCAAAGGGGTACGAGCTTTTGCGACAGCTTTGCAAGACAAGCGACCCAGATGTGACTTTCGGTGGTCAGGGCGGAGCGTTTTCAGCAGCACTTTGGAACGACAAGGCCTTGTATCATCTAGAGAGCATACTTGGTGTAGGCAAGTTGCACGGGTGCGACCATACCTTCCACACTCCGATCCCGGTTTGTGAGGCTGCTAGCTGCGCACGCCGCAATATGGTAGGTGCCAACTTGTTTCTGTCGCCGGTTAGCGCCGGAAAAAACCCTGAGGGAGGCGTAGCCTTTTGCGAGTTCATGGGAGAGCTAGAGACCCAATGGCAGGTTCCCCGTCTCTATGGGCATCGACTGCCGACGCTCAAGGCAGTGCTAGAAGATCCAAAGGTGACGGGATCTGACGGGTATGCGAGACTGGGCATCGAGGAAGCCGCGGCGGTGCACGCAGAGATCCTCCTGAATGAGGAAACGCACCCGGTGCCGCCATGGCCGGTGAACGCCGATCGCATATGGAAGATGTGGCAAGAAGGTTTCGGTAGAATCCTTCTGGAGGACGTTTCGGTCCAGGAAGTGCTCGATGAGATTCAAGCTGAGGCCGAGAGGCTGCTGACTGCTTGATGCACGCGTTCGGCTGATCGACCCCGATAGCGAGAGCGCTCTCGCTATCGGGGGTGTCTGAAGCGTTTGCATCAGGGCTCCAAGTCAGTCGATAGTCCTTCGGAGATTGCAGAGTGGCAGACTGAGAAACCTGCAGCAGTCCGGATTGGATACCAAATCTAGATCTTTCGTCCTCGAAGTGTTGTGACGGTCCAAGGACTGCACCTGATGCTGCCCACAGGATGTGCGAGACAGCTTTCTGACTTCTGGGGCAGTGCTTTCGGTCCCCCGATATTCGAAGTGGTCCTCGAACTCAACGATGGGATGTCGGAGCTCTCTTGTTCTCTAATTCCGTCAGCTGAGGTCCCTGTTACCCTGTTAGACGGTGTCCCTTATAGAAGGAGGTCCTGAAATCGCTCAAACAACGACAACAGTGAGAAGAGAAGCACTGACTCCGAGAGCCTCGGGTTCCCTTGTCGAACGCTTCCGCATGTGGCGTTATCATCATCGCAAGACCGTGATCGCGTACGCAATTCTGACCCCCATGATGATTTACATGGCTGTGTTCCTCTGGCTTCCACTCGTGTCTCTTTTCGCACTTAGTTTCACAGACTGGAATATCGTTCAGTGGCCCCCCAGGTTTGCCGGATTAAAGAACTATGCTCGTTTAGTCAGCGATCCATATTATGCCCATGTTATGGGGAACACTTTCAAACTGGGCCTGTCGGTGCTGCTTATCAACATCGTGGTGGGGTTTGGCGTCGCGGTTCTGCTCAACCAGCCGATACGGGGCAGATTGCTCTTCCGCACGCTGTGGTATCTGCCCTCGGTGCTCTCGGGGGCGGTGATGGCACAGGTGATGCTGATCTTCCTTAGTGGCAGCGAATGGGGAGTGCTGAACATGCTGCTCAGGAGCCTATTCGGGATGGAGCCGGTATTCTGGATGTTCAGTCCTACCTGGATGCCGCTTTGGGTCGTATTGTATGCTTGTTGGCGCTCGATCGGGTGGGTGATTATCTTCTTCCTGGCGGGCTTACAGGCGATTGACCCATTGCTTTACGAGGCAGCCAAGATCGATGGGGCAAACCGTCTACAGCTCCTCCGGTACATCACGGCCCCACTCATGACCCCGGTGTTCATTTTCGTGAGCGTAACGGGGCTGATCGGAGCACTGCAGATGTGGGAGGCACCGTTGGTGCTAACGCGAGGAGGCCCACAGAATTCTACCATGACTCTGGTCTACAGCATGTACGAGGATGCGTTCCAGAACCTGATGGTAGGGATGGGAACCGCGCAGGCGGTCGGACTGCTGATGGTCTTGATCTTGGGAATCGGCGTTCAGTTCCGCTTCTACAAGCGCTACTACCTATAGCGGAAAAGGGGGAGAATCACCAATGAAGTGGTCCACGCTTGCCAAGGTTGCGATCTACGTTTTCCTGATCTCCGCAGGTCTGATTTTCATCTATCCGCTACTGTACATAGTTCTGGGCTCATTCACGACGCAGGCAGAGTATTTGCGCACGAGGTATATCCCGATGCCTGGCCGGATTCGGCTCTCCGAGTATAGGACGCTTTTCGAGCTGGGAGGAGGAGAGCTGGTCCCGGCTCTGAGGGTCACACTGATACGTGAGGCCTGGTTCATCACCCTGGGGGTAGTGGTGTCGTTGCTTGGAGGTTACGCTTTCTCGCGCTTGCGATTCCCGGGTAGGGACTTCCTGTTCATGGTCTTTCTTACCGGCTTGATGGTGCCCGGCATGTTGATCTCGCTGCCGGTGTATATGATCATGGTGCACTTTCCGCTGGCCGGAGGCAATAACATCCTTGGCATGGGAGGCGAGGGCTTTCTCAACTCGTGGGGTGCGCTCCTAGTTCTGGGGATGATTCCCGTCTTCTCAGTTTTCTTGCTGAAGCAGAATTTCGATATGCTTCCATTCGAGTATGAGGAGGCAGCAGTCATGGATGGCGCCGGACTGTTTACCATCCTCTTCCGAATCTACGTGCCAATGTTGAAACCCGTGCTGGTCGTGATCATTGTGCAGACGTTCATAGGCACCTGGAACGAGTACTTCATGCCAATGCTCCTTGTCGCCAGGAGAGCGGATCTAACGCCCCTTGCGGTGGCCCTGCAGCGGATGATCGCAAGATATGCAATGGCGGCAGGTCAAGGTGTAGGTATGCCACGTTTCGGATTGATATTCGCTAGTGGGACGTTGATGTGTGCGCCTCCAATCCTGCTTTATGTGCTTATGCAACGATACTTCGTTCAGGGCTTGGTGGGCATCGGGATCAGGGCCTAGCGCCGCGCGACGCGTATGTCTCAGATTCACCAACCTGATCACCCGAACGACCAACGTGGAAACACCTATGTAAGGGGCCGAATTGGTGGTCACATGGAGCGGAGCTTTGTCGCCTTGCATCGTCGGAAGCCATGGCTTGAGTCAAAACGTCATGTGCTGCCCCTGCCTAGTCGGGTGGCGCTACCGCAGGTGAGAATAGGTAAAGAATGAGGGGAAAGGACAACAGCAAACTCTGGTGGCCTGTGGAAACGTGGCTGAAATACGGCAATGTGATGCGCCATGCCGGGACCCGTAACCCTATCTCGATGGAAGCCTTCGAGGCGCAGCGGCGCCCGAACGCGGAATACGTGATATACGAACGGATGGAAGCCACATACAGCGATGGGCAGGGAGGGCGGTCAGTTTGGAAGAGGCTGAACAGGGTCTAGCGGGAATGGTCAGCGCGTACGGATCGTTTCGGCGCTGGCAACTTGAGGCGGCCCGAAATGGTCTCACCTGTCGCCGAAAGCATAGTTGAGTTTGCTCTACGGAGGCCATGAGTCGAGATTCTTCACTTCCGCTTCGCTTCGGCCCACCTGGACGGCCGGGGCCCTTGCCTACAGCTCCTCGTTGTTGCGCGAGTCGATGAGGATGCGGGCGCGCGCCAGAAACTCGTCCAGGTGCATGGCCCCCAGATCCTGGTTGGTGCGCAGCCTCACCGAAACCGACTGCCCGGCCACTTCGCGGTCTCCGATGACCAGCATGTAGGGTATCTTTTGCAGCTGACCCGAGCGGATCCTGGCGTTCATACGCTCGCTGCTGTCGTCCAACTCCACGCGCAGTCCTGCACCCTCGATCTCGGCGCGCACCCTTTTCGAGTACGCGAGATGGCGGTCGGCGATGGGTATGATCTTGGCCTGCACGGGCGCCAGCCATAGGGGAAAGGCTCCCCCGTAGTGCTCGATGAGCACGCCAAAGAAGCGCTCGATGGACCCCAACAGCGCCCGGTGAACCATGTACGGACGGTGTTCCCTGCCGTCGCTGGCCACATAGACCATGTCGAAGCGGTCGGGCAGGTTAAAGTCGAACTGAATGGTGGTCATCTGCCACTCGCGCCCCAGGGCGTCTCTGATCTTCAGGTCGATCTTGGGCCCATAGAACGCGCCACCCCCTTCGTCGATCTCGTAGGGCGTGCCCTCGGTGGCCAAGGCCCTGTGCAGTGACTCTGTGGCTTGGTCCCAACGGGTCTTTTCCCCTACTGCCTTCTCCGGTCTCGTGGCCAGGAAGGCGTCAACCTCGCGGAAGCCGAATGCACGCCACAGCTCTAGGGAAAAGCGAAGCACGGTCAGGATCTCGTCCTCGATCTGCTCGGGAGTGCAGATGATGTGGGCGTCGTCCTGGGTGAACCCTCGCACGCGCAGGAGGCCGTGCAGCACGCCGCTGCGCTCGTAGCGGTAGACGGTTCCCAGCTCTGCCCAGCGCAAGGGCAGGTCGCGGTAGGAGCGTCGTTGCGACTTGTAGACCATGATGTGGAACGGGCAGTTCATCGGCTTCAGGTAGTAGTCCTGTCCATCGATGTCCATGGGCGAGTACATTCCCTCGCGGTAGAAATCGAGGTGTCCCGAGGTCTCCCAGAGAGACGCGCGGCCAATGTGCGGCGTGTAGAGCAGGTCGTATCCCGCAGCATAGTGACGCTCTCGCCAAAAGTCCTCCACGATGGACCTCACCCTTGCGCCCTTGGGATGGAAGTGGATCAGACCAGCCCCCGCCTCTTCGTGCACGCTGTAGAGGTCGAGTTCACGGCCCAGCCTGCGGTGGTCGCGCCGCTCGAGCTCCTTGAGCCGATCCAGGTGTGCCTGGAGTTCTTTCCTGGTGGCCCAGGCGGTGCCATAGATGCGCTGAAGCATGGGGCGCTTCTCGTCGCCACGCCAGTAGGCGCCGGCAACATTGAGCAGAGCGAAGGCGTCCCACCTGAGCTTCCCGGTATCTGCGACATGGGGGCCACGGCAGAGATCGGTGAAATCGGCGTGCTTGTAGATAGTGATCGCCTCATCCTCAGGCAGGTCGCGGATCAGTTCCAACTTGTAGGGCTGGTCTTGGAATATCTCCAGGGCCTCGTTGCGAGAGACTTGCCTGCGCTCGAAAGGATGCCTCGCCTTTATACTTTCCTTCATCAGCTCCGCGATCCTGGCCAGGTCATCAGGCCCCAATGAGCGAGGAAGGTCAAAGTCGTAGTAGAATCCATTCTCGATGGCCGGTCCGATGCCCAGCTTGGCCTCGGGAAAGAGCTTGAGCACAGCTTCGGCCATCACGTGCGACACAGAGTGCCTCAATACCTCCAGTTCGAGCTTTGCCATGGTGACAGTTCCTCCTCGCATATACCCAAGCTCGTCTCAGACGCGCGTCTTCCGCTCGCCCATTCGTAACGCGCAAGCGCTCACCCTTCCGATATCCCGGTGTGCGACACCGGGCCGCCAGTGATGGTCCTGTCCATGTGGCTCCCTTCCACGGGTGGCCCAGAAGCGAAGAGGCCCCTCGCCCTGGGGCGAGAGGCCTTCGCTCACGCGGTTCCACCCAATTCCCGCGACCAAGCGCACGGGCGCATGGTCACGCTCATCGTGGCCGATAACGGGGCGGCCGGGACTCCATACTTGTGAAACACGTTCCGGAGCCAGCTCGCAGGTGGTTTTCGCCGCTCTCCGATCGAGGGGGGTCTCAGTCTGTGCCCCCCATTCCCTGCCGTCAGTCCGGCGGCTACTCGTCCTGGTCAACGCCTTTTTCTTGCCGGGCAAAGAATCGTCCTGCCCAGCCAGCTTGCCCATAGTATATCACCTAATCGGCTCCTTGACAAGTTCTCGCCACGATAGCAGCAACTGCGAAAGACAGGGGCTTGCGCCCCGTCGCCAGGCCGGTACAATCCGGACAAGTCGGGCAGTGTCAGCCAAGGTAGGGAGTCTGATCGGGCGAGGGATCGCGATCCGCTGGGCGTGGCCAAAGCCGAAGGGTCAGGAGTGACATGCCCATGACCAAGAAGACACACAAGACAAATGCCATGCGCGTTCTCGAGTCCAAGGGAATCGCGTATGTTGCTCACTACTACTCGCCGCACGTCCACTCGGCCCAGGGAGTGGCCGATCAACTGGGGTTGCCCATCGGTCAGGTGTTCAAGACCCTGGTCGTGGTGACCGACAAGACATCGGGGAAGGGGATGGCCTTGCTGGCCATCGTGCCGGGCGACCGAGAGCTGGACCTCAAGAAACTGGCCTGCGCGGCGGGGGAAAAGCGACTGCGCATGGCTACCCACCGCCAGGCAGAGTCGCTGACCGGCCTGCTGGTGGGGGGAATCTCTCCTTTGGCGCTGCCGAACAGAGGCTTTGAGGTGTTTCTGGATGCCTCGGCAGAGGACTACTCAGAGATCCTGGTCAGCGCCGGTCGGCGAGGAATCAACCTTGAGTTGGCCGTTGCCGACCTGGTCAAGGTCACCGGAGCGCGCTTGCATCCCATCTCGCGTCCCTTGGATGCCTTTCAGCGGTGATTCCCTCTCCTGGCTACTGAACCTCTATGATCTGCTCCAGCAGAATGCGCCGGTCGTGGATTGGCGTGCCATCCTCTCGGGTCATGGGCAGGCGCTCTCCCGTTGCTGGATCATACATGCCAAACTCCACCTGGTGCGGACCGGGCAAAGCCTCCTCGCCGACGGGTATCTCGTAGCGATCGACGATCACTTCGCTCGCCGCCCAGCCGGTGGTTGGACGCTCTCCCATGACTGGTGTGCTGTCGCGCTGGCCTCGGATGATGCTGTCCGCGTCCAGCAAGTGGGTGAAGACAGTGTAAGAGACGTCGCTGGGACGCAGGGCACGCCAGTAGAGGGCCAGGTGCAGGATGCCTCCTGGCTTTACCTTTGTCTCGTTCAAGTCATAGCCGAGAAGCTGTATCTCGTTGCCCAGGGTGACGGTAATGGGGGACCCAATCTGCGGAGGCGAGAAGATGCGCTCGCGGTGCTCGATACAGAGCTCCATGAGCAGCTGATCCTGCGCGGCCAGGGGTTGGTCGTCTTGGGCGGACAGGAGATTGACATATACGTCATAGGCGCCACTGGCAGCGTCAGCCGCAATGGGCAGGGACTGGCGGTGTCGGATGATCTCTCCCTGCACCCATCTGTCGGTGGGATAGGATGCACCGGTTGGGTCGGCTCTCTTGAATCCGACTGTAGCGCCATCGCGCTCCACGCGCAGGACCAGGTCGTAGCGCACATCCATCTCGTCCAGGCACCGCCAGAAGAGAGTGACAGTCACCTCATCTCCCGACAGGGGGCACTCGCTGGAGATGCCGTATCCCAGGATCTCTGCTTTGTCGGCGAGACGCAGGTTCACCGCGTGTGGCATGTCCAGGTCTTTTGTCTCCGGTGGCACGGTGGGGCTGATCACCTCGATAGGCCCAATGACATGGGTGGTTCCCTGCTTTTGTTCGTCTCTGTCGATGATGTCCAGCCGCACAAGATCTTTCAGCCCGTATATCCCGATTTCGATCCAGTATTCGCCGGGTGGAGTGCCTGGTTCGATCGGCACCGAATGGTTGGACAGATGCTCGCTGTTCTGCTGCCAGGCCGAGGTGCGCAGGGAGTCACCATCTTGCAGGGGCGCGTCCCTCTGCCCCCACATCTGGCCCTGGCTATCGATGATGTGGACAAAGAGGTGATAGTCCTCATCCATCGAGCGCAGGGCGCGCCACCTTAGCCCGAGGCCAAGC
Organism: Anaerolineae bacterium; assembly: GCA_035529675.1. Lineage (GTDB taxonomy): Bacteria > Chloroflexota > Anaerolineae > UBA1429 > UBA1429 > DATKWG01. The sequence goes on along the minus strand of DATKWG010000088.1, from coordinate 2,788 downwards.
TCCCGGCGATACTCTACCTGGTAGCTGGAAAGGCCGTAGCTCTGCAAGTACAGGCGATGGCCAAAGTCAACTCCGGCGCGCACGGGAGCGCCAACTGCTCGAAAGCTGGCGTCGTTGGGCAACAGGTAGCAGGCCATCGTGCCGTGGGCGAACGGCTTCTCCCAAAGGAAGATGCCGTTCTGTGCCAATTGGCGACTGATCAGTTCTGCGGAATGGTCATCGGCATTGGTGTACTCAAGATAGAAGAAACGCTTGGCGCCCTCAGCCGCGGCACGAAGCTGCTCTGCCACCTCCTCTTCGGTTGTCCCATCGATCACGGTCCAGGGCAAGTCACCTTCGTAGTGGCGGTCGAAGGTAGAGTGCATGTTGAGAATGATGGCATCCCCGGGCTCCGCTGCCTTGGCGATCTCCTCGTTGAGCTGGTCTACATAGGTGTTGCGGTATAGCCAGGCATACTCGATCCCGTTGATCTCGACGACGTATTCGGGCTCCTGCACACCGTAGAACTTGCTGGTTAGCGGCGACTGGGATTGGATGTCACCCACATAGAGCAAAACATAATCTGCGTTGGGGATGGTCTCCTCGGCCAGCTTCGTCACCTCTCCCGGGAAGTTCGGGGCGATTCCGGCTACTGCCCAGGTGGCCACACTGAGCTCTTCGGCGTCGGGCTTCTCCTTGAGATACTTGGCTACCTCCTCGATTCCCTCGCCCCAACCCACGGGCACGGTTTCGACAGCCTTGCTCGGTCCGCCGGCCCAAGGGTTATAGTAGGCCAGGTAATGGGCAGGGTAGAGGGGTCCAAGGAGAGCGCCAGCTTGCGCCAGAACCAGTATCAGCCCGACGGTCGCCCCGACTATCTTGCGGAAAGGTGCACGCCTGTCGCCGCGCAAACCGACCGCGTATAGCAGCAGGTCAAGTGCGCCGGCCCACCCCAACGCAGCAAAGAGGTCGGCGGCCAGGATGGCGGGCAACATGTAGCGGTCGAACTTTTTCCTGCTGAGGGTGATGATGGCAGTGTGTAGTACTCCGTAGGCGAGCATGGCCATGACAACCGGGCGGCGAGCGCTCTCAGCCCGATCGCCGCCCCCTTCACGGCCACGATAGCCGCGAACAAGAGCACCGACCAGGGCCAGCACACAACCCACCAGGACCAGCGGGGTGGTGCGGAAGAACATCGCTGTGGGATAAAAGGTCGCGTCAGGCTCGATCGGCACGCCGCCACGGAAAAAGCTCGAGGTGGCATCCCCTGGTTGGATGGCGTATTCTAGGGATAGACCAACGATTCCCTGCAAGGTGCCCAGAGGCATCACCCACATCGCGGGCCACAGCGCGACAAAGATGGCGATGGCGGCAAGACTCCACAGCAGCGTATCGCCCAGGAAGAGAAGCAATCGCTGAGACGGGGCACGGCGCCTGCCCTGGTCATCGCCGGCGATGGAGCCCACAGCCAGAAAGAGACCCACGGCGGGCGCGACCAGTCCGCCATACGATTTGTTCAGGGCGGCCAAACCTGTGGCCAACCCGGAAAGAACCAGATAGCCACGCGATCCTCGGCGCGCGTAGATGAGCACGCTGACGATGGCCATGAGCATGAATCCCGAGGTGAGAGCGTCAATGTGCAGCACACGCGATAGGCCAAGGTAATAAGGGTCAAGGGCAAGGAATAGGGATGCAACGAGGGCATAGCGCCTATCTAGGAGGCGCTTGAACAACAGAAAGAGCACCAGGCCAATGGTGGCGTGCAAGATAGGCAGTCCAGCCTTGGCGGCGGGCAGGAGGGTCACCAACAGCCGGATAGTGTCTGGATCATGCACCTCGAGCTGAGGCAAGGCGTCGATGGCGGCCAGCTGCTCCGGGGACACTGTGTGGGTGACGAATTGGTGCCAGGCCAGGCTGAGGCTCCCACTCCACATGGTGACCACGCCTGGGTGCCCCACCAACATAGTGCCCGCAAAGTCGCCCCTGGAAAGCGCCCTCCAGAACTTGACAGAGCGGTAGACCCACGCCGGCTCGTCCCAGGTCACGAACTCATTGGATGAAGCGGCGCGAGTGAAGAGAACCCCAGCAAAGAGAGCCAGGCAGAGGGCTATGTCGATGACGATGCTGAGCCTTTTCTTCATTGGCGGCCCGTCTCCCACGCTCGGGCTGACAAACGTGTCCTTGCCAGGGTCCAACAGATGCGGACACTCCCGTGCCTCACGTGTTACTCTCGGAAGTGGCTCGTATGTATACGTCGTACGACGCCTCCTGCTGCCCTCGCCTGTGGAAGTCGAGTTTGCAGTTGTCCTTCTTGGCGTGGTAACGAAGGACGGAGCTCATTCTCACAGCGTCTTCCTCGGTAGCCACGTTTGTGCGTAGCCAACCCGTGTAGCCCTCGTCCATGGCCTCCTTGATTCTCTCCCACAACTGAGAGGCACGTCTGCCCCGGAGACCGCTGGGAAGCTTGTCGACTCGTTCCAGTTCTAGCTCCGGCATGTTGCTCCCTCCGTTTCTTCCCCCAGTTGGCGATCCCACCTCGAAGCTTGGGCACACACTACTCCAGCGACTGACCCAATATCACGTGGCGAAACCACCTGTCCTCGGCAGCCAGCCCCTCTTCCAGCGACGTGCGAGGCTCGAACCCCAGCACGGTCTTGGCCGCTGTGGTGTCTGCCCAGGTGTGGCGCACGTCTCCATGCTGACGGGGCTGGTGCACGATCTGCACCTCGCGGCCAGTGATGCGCCGCAGGATCTCGATGCATTGGTTCACGGTGACGCGCGAGCCACCTCCGATGTTAAAGTAGCTACC
>DATKWG010000087.1:0-17808 GCA_035529675.1 Anaerolineae bacterium | reverse complement strand
ACGCAAACGCACGTTGTCCGAATCCTGCAACAGGCTCTCAGGACGGGGGCTTGGCAGCCACTAGGAGAATGATGGACCATGCTGCAAGCACTAGCACTTTCAGTGAAAAGCCAACGCATCACTCTGAATATGGACCCGCCGTCACAGCATCTGGATGTGGTCATCATCGCCGCAGGAGAGGCGAAGGGACTCAGATTCGGCCCCGAGCTCCTGCAGACCTACGCGGGCAAGTTCGAGCGAGTGCCCTGTTTCGTCGATCACGCTGGACCCCTTGACGAGGGAAGGCCTGGAGGGCGATCGGTCCGCGATCTGGCGGGCTTTGTCCACAGCGTTCACTACGACCAGGTGAAGCAAGCCCTGGTGGGCAAGCTCTACCTGTATCAGCGCGCTCAGTGGATTGCCGATCTGGCTGGCGAGGCCAGCGACGTGCCCTTCTTTGGTCTATCCGCCGATCTTTGGGTTCGCTGTCAGGAAAAGGAGGTGCAGGCTATCGAATTCGTGAACTCTGTGGACATCGTCGTGAATCCTGCGGCCGGGGGGCGCTTTCTGGACGAACCCCAGCCACGACATGAGGAGGTGGACACCATGTCTAACGCACCGGAAGCTGAGAGACTGCGGCAAGCCGACGACCGAAGGTCCGGACCTATCGGCGGGGCGCAGGCTCCCTTTCGCCCCGTCGAGGAAGAGTCACCGGCCCGCGACGGGCGGAAACCAGGTGACAGCAAACCGGCGACCGGCGATCTCAGACGCCAGATCATCGAACTCAAGCTCCAGGTCTCGGGCCTGCCGTCCGAAGCCTGCCGAACCATCGAGCAGCAGTTGGGGCAGGATGGGTCGATCGAGCAGGCGGAGGGGCTGATCGCAGCCTTCCGAGAGGCCTACTCTCAGGCCCACGCCCAGTCGGCCATCAAGGGGCTGGGACGCATCGGGCGCCTGGTGGAGCCACTGGACAAGATAACCCTGGCCTTTGAGCGACTGATGGGCCTTCCCACCAACGCCGATCACCGTTCCGCGGCAAGGCTGACCGGAATCCGGGAACTGTACGACCTGTTGACCGGCGACTGGGAGCGGCACGGAGTGTTCAGGCCAGACCGCGTAAGCTTTGCCAACGCCAGCACCACCACGATGGCCAACGTCGTGGCCAACGTTCTCAACAAGGTCTTGTTGAGATCGTTCGAGTCGCGCCCTCAGTGGTGGAAGACGATCGCCTACGAAGAGAACTTTCCCAGCATCAATGACGTCAAGTGGATCTCCGTAGGTGGGTTCGCCGACCTGGACACCGTGGCCGAGGGCGGCTCCTACACCGAAAAGACCTGGGACGATTCCTATGAGACGGCGTCCTTTGTGAAGAAGGGCAACTACATAGGGATCAGCATGGAGATGATCGACCGGGATGACGTGGCCGCGGTCAGGGCAGTCCCCCGGAGGCTCGGGCTCGCTGCCAATCGGACCTTGTCAGCGGCCGTGGCCGCGCTTTTCACCAGCAACTCGGGCACGGGCCCCCAACTCTCTGATGGGGACAACCTCTTTCACGCCAACCACGGCAACCTGGGTACAAGTGCGCTAAGCGCCGACAACTGGGACGCCGTCATCCAGGCCATGTTCAAGCAAACCGAGCTGAACTCGTCCAAGCGCCTGGGAATCAGGCCGTCCTACTGCCTGGTGCCCATAGAACTGGAAAAGACGGCCCTGACCATCTTTACCAGCGAGAAGGAGGCCGACGGCAGCGACGTCTACCAGAACGTACGTCGGCGCAATGCCTCAGCCGTCGTGACTGTCCCCGACTGGACAGATGCGACCGACTGGGCCGCAGCCGCCGACCCCAACGACCTGGAAGGGGTTTGCATTGGCTACCGCTTTGGCCGGGCGCCAGAGGTCTTTGTGGCCGATAGCGAGCTGGCCGGCTCCATGTTTACGAACGACGAGTTAAGGGTGAAGGTTCGGTTCGTTTATGCCTTGGGCATCGGCAACTATCGGGCCTTGTACAAGAACAACGTCGTCGACTAGGGGCAGCGACACCCCGTCCCCGTCCCCTCCCCGCGGGCGGGGAGGGGAGCAAGGGGAGGGGTTGAGTGAGCAACGCCTGGCCCGCGTCTTGTAGGGGGTTGCTCTAGTCCGGCCAGACGCCCCCCAGACGGCGAGAAGGAGATCATCATGGAATTCTGGAAAGAACCCTGGTTCAAAGAGGTCGTCAGGCAGGTGGTCATCGCGCTTCTCGTAGCCCTGCTATCGGTGCTGGGCTACGACAGCACGGTAGCCAGGCCGAGGCTGAGAACCACGATACAGCAATCGATCCAGAGTGGAGCAGGCCGATGAATCCCACGAGCGACGGTATCACCCCGCCCCGTCCTCTCCCCTGGCTGCGCCACACTGGCCGAGCCGGTGTCTGCGACCCGCAGGGAGAGTGTTGCAGAACATGGCTGGGCGTAGGGGCGCATCGCGATGCGCCCCTACAAAAGATAACCAACTGAGCTACACTCTATACGACAGTAGCGTGGGTGCGACGGCAAACGCGCGTCCCCTGAGTTCTGCAACAGTTTCTAGGCAGGTGGAGGGCGAGGCGAGCCACGAAATGAGAAGGAAGCACCGTACATCGGCAAGCGCCACGCAACGGGGAGACGCACATGTCAAACTTGCCTGAACTCATCGACCTGGTGGAGATGGAACTAAAGGACACGGGCAACGCCCAGTGGTCCACTGAGGAACTGACCGCGCACATCCGCAGGGCTTTGAGAGCCTACAATCGTGTGCAACCGCGGCGGGCTCAGGGGGTGATAAGCGCGACCAAGGGAGAGCGGGAGTACTCTCTGGCCAGCCTCTCTGGGCTCATGGAGGTGCTGGAGGTCTGGCACCCCTGGGATGACGACGATCCCTGCTACCCACCTCAGCGCCCGGCCTGGTCGGTGTTGTACGATGGTACTCTTCGGGTGGAGGTAGACGACGCACCCATCGGAGATGGCACCGACGACATTCGGGTTTTCTACGCGATTCCACACACGATGAACGGCCTGGATGGCGAGGAAACGAGCACGCTCGATGACCAGGGAGAGCAAGTCATCGTGCTTGGGGCCAGTGCTTATGCAGCCAGCCAATTGGCCCAGTCGCTGATCGGCACAGTAACGGTGACCAGTCAGACCCCCGATCAGTACAACAAATGGGCGGCTGCCCGGATGAACGACTTTGAACTGGCCCTGGAGCAACTGCGCAGGAGAGCCAACATCTCACAAGATGCTCGCACCCACCCCCAGGAGTAGTGCACGCGCCACTTGGTGGGCCAGGCTGAGCGGGAGGACACCTCATGCTGCAAGCAGCAGTACCTTCGGTGCAGATCATTCGAGCTGTTTTGAGAGAGTACCACGCTGCCACGCATACGGCCGAGGTGGAGCCCGTTCTGGGGCCCGCATCACTGGTGGGAGAGATCCCCGTGCTCATGTCTTGCCGGCCCGACCTGCTCACCACCGGACGGGAAGTGGCCGTGCTCACCTGGCCCGATGTGGACGGCCTGGTCTTGGGGCCTTACGGCGCCGTGCCGGACGATCCCCCAAACGCAGGGGATGCGGACACTGTTGATGGCATCCATGCCTCGCCGACGGCGACGGCCAACAAGCTGCTGGCGCTCAACGCATCGAGCAAGCTGCCGGCGAGCATCACGGGCGATGCTGATACGGTAGACTCGATCCATGCAGCAGCGAGCGCAACAGCCAATAAATTGCTTGCCCTCGACGCCTCCAGCAAGCTCCCAGCCTCGATAACGGGAGATGCAGACACCGTTGACTCTATCCACGCAGCTACGACCCCCACGGCGAGCAAGCTGTTGGCAATGAACGCCAACGCCAAGTTCCCGACGCACACGATAGAGGGCAGCCTGACCGTCGAGACGGGCCTCAACGTCGGTGATTCTATCGAAGGCACTACTAGTTCCACCGCAAACTATCATGTTACCAAGGTAGCAAGAAAGGCACCCGCCGCTAACACCTTTGCGGATTTGATGGTTTTCACCTGTCCCTCTGCTCCGGCTAATTCAATATACAGGAGTTTGTGCAACGGCTTTCTGCTTGTTTCGGTGACAGGTAGGACAAATGGCGGCAGTTACTGCGCCATTTCCCGCGTCTACTTGGTTACGGTTACCCAATTCGCCGCAACTGCCCTTATCACTGCCATTCAACAGATAGGCGTTGACAATGCAAGCGGAATCGGGGGAACATTGACCGTTTCTCAAAAAGCTGGGGCTACATCGACATCGGTAACAATTCAAGGAAAGGTGACCTTCGCTGACTTTTCGAGCTGTGTATTAGGTGCTCACTTCGTTGACTTTTCGATAGCAACCTCTGACGTGTGTCTACTTACGCCCGCAGCAGCATAGCGGATCCGAGGGAGAGCCAATGATACGCCTAACCTGGCGGCTGCCACCTGAGCACAAACGAATCAGCCAGAGGTTTGGGGAGAACCGAGGGTGGTATCTTGAGTTTGGACTGGCGGGCCACGAGGGTTTGGATATCGCTTGTGGGCCAGGAAGCCCGTGCTCGCGGTGCATGACGGCTGGACTGAGCCGCGATGGGGGCCAGTCCGTAGCGACCAGGTGAAAGTCTACTGAAAGTACCAGCACCTTCGGTATGGTTATGGAGCAATCCTCATGAGGAATATGACCGACGCCCTTCGTGCTGCCGCCCTCTCCTGGGCTGGCAAGCCCAGCGTCGTGGCCGACGTTCGCGATAAGCGGCTGCGCTGGACCGGCCTCCATTGGGCCGATGGCTCCACCTGCTGGACAGACCAGGTGACCGACGGAGACGCCATCCATCGCGCCCTGACCGATAGCACCGGCAACGTCAAGCACGCGAAGGTCACCGATCCCTCGGCTGCGAGTCAGTGGACGAACTGGCAAACACTTCGATCCGATGCCATCGCCGATTCCGACGTGGCCATCGCTCGCCTGGGCTCCGGCGACATCCGCATCTACTATGTGCGAGAGGGAGAGGGCGACACCTGGGACATCGTCTACATCGACTCCACAGACGGCGGCCAGAACTGGAGCGACGTTTCCAACGCAGCCACGGGCGTCAATGGCGCCCCCGCCGGAGAAGACCCCGAGCCTCCTCGCCTCGCAGGAGCGCACCAGTACTTGTTCTACACGGACGAGGGTCAAGTCAAGGGGCGCAGCATCCCCTGGGGCGCAAGTCCTGGCAGTCCCAGCACATGGACCAGCCTGGGCACGCTCAAAGACCGACAGGGCCTGGGGGCCACGTACAACGCCACCGGCGGGCTCTGCTATCTGGTCGTTGCTGCGGCGGGCACCATCGTCGTGGGCACGTATGCCCCATCAGGGCCAACCTGGTCCTCTCCGCTCCAGATCGCCCCAGGCGGGACCGGATCGGCGGGCGATGGCAGTGCCCTGCGCAATCCCTCTGCCCTGTATGCCGACGGCCTCTACTTTGCCACCTGGATCGACGAGTTCCAGGGGGATGCTTCCCAGTGGACGCAGCCTGTCGTGCTCAGCTCCACGGACTGGGAGCACTTTGGCAACGAGGTAGCTCTCTCCATCTGGGCGACAACCTATCGACGGGTGGCTCTGGCCTACGTCGCCACTTCCGCAACCCTCTATGCCGCCAACGAGCGAATCGCCTGCCAGGCCACCATCTACTCGGTCGAGCACACGTCCAAGAACTTGATGGGGCTCATGCCCGCCTCCTACAGACGCCGCACCGATGAAGACGGGTCGCGCCTTCACCTGGAGTTCTTGAACGCGGGGGGCGTGTACGACACTGTTGGCCAGCAGGGGGAGGATGGCGAGTGCATCAGGCCCCTCTCCACGATCGTTCTCAGTCGGGGTTATGTCACCAGCGAGGGGGCGGAGCAGATAGCTCTCGATCCCCACTACGTCGTCAGCGCCCAGATCACCCAGGGACTGGAGCGGGGACGCCTGGTCATCGAGGCGATGGACGGTTGGGGTCTCCTAGCCATGTGGCGTCCAAACGAAGCCCTGACCTGGACCAACCGCACGATCCGCTGGCTGCTGACCGAGATCTGCGCGCGGGTGGGGCTTACCTTCTCTGGCTCGGCCCAGACCTCCTTCGACTATCAGGTGCCTGCCTTCACAATGCATCCCTCGCAGCATGGTGCGCAGATCGTTCGTCGGCTGCTGCTCCTCGCGGGGGCAGTGGCCTTCTTTGATGCAGAAGGTCAGATGAAAGCCTACGAGCTCTACGGCTACAGTCCGTCCTACGACGACATCGGCCCGAACGGAGAGATCCTGGAGGGAGCCTACGCCCTCAAGGCTCCCTGGGGGACGTCCTTCAGAGTGTATGGCGACCAGGCGGGAGCGGCTGGCGAGGTAAGCTGGCTCTCCATGGAGATGGGCTTACGCCTCAATGCCAATCGCCAGGACTATCGCCTGTCCACCGATGCCGCTGCCCAAGTGGTGCAACGGTACGATTGGAGCAGGGCGCGCATGTCCTGCCGCCGAGAGCAAGTGACCGTCCCCATGCGTCCCGATCTGGAGCTCTGGGATCGCGTACGCCTCTTCCCGGCGGGTGACGTGATTCCCCCCTCCGACTGCCTGCGCCGCGTGGTGGGCATCGGCGAGGAGTGGGATGGGGCCAGGGGGAGGTGTGTGAGCCAGGTGACGATGGAGGATGCGTGAGGGGGCAGTGTGCTGGAGCAAGTGGTGACGGGGCACACTCTTTTCGCGCACTCGACTGTCGAGGTTGAGTGGGTCACAAAGGCACTTGAAGCATCCCATCCATGCCCGACTCGGTTGGCGAGTGCGCCAGTGCCAGTTCTGAAGCCACGATGGAGGCAGTCAGAGAACGGCAGGGGAAGAAACATCGTGACCCCTAGCCTTCGGGGGGCGAAGGTGGGGTCACGACGGTGTGCCGCGGGGACATGCTCGACGCGCTTGAGATCTCTGCAAGCGCTTCTTCTATTGCCTCCTTCGCCTCGTCGGCCTAGCTCTCATCATCATCATCCCCATCATCATGCTCATAGTCGCTGTCATCATACGCCCAGTCGAGGTCGATAGGGTCGGTATCGACTACCTCTAGCTCCGCGCCGCAACTGGGACAGGTAACCCCATCGCCAATCTTGGCCCTATACGGAATCATGATGTCCCCATCGCACCCAGGACACGTTGCGAGTGGCATGTTTGCCCTCCTTCGATTCTTGGCGCCCCCTGAAGGGCTCCTGACTCTGCTACCAGTATAGTGCGCAATTGTCCAAACAGCGTTGAGAAAGCGTACCAATTCTGGTGGCAAAACTGTGGCGTCTGTCTCAAATCTGATACGAGCCGAACTCAACGCCTACGTTTCGCGTCCTGAATCGTCCGAAGTCACGGGCATAGCGAAGCGGTATCCAGCGCCTGGAACGGTGATGATGTACTGGGGGCTCTTGGGGTCAAGCTCCACCTTGGCGCGCAATCGGCTGATTAGTCCCCGCACCAACTCCATGCTTCCCTCTTCGTTGTATCCCCAGACCCGCTCTACGATGGTTTCGGGGGAAAGGGTTTGTCCGCGGTGCATCATCAACACGTAGAGCATACGGAACTCTAGCTGAGTCAGCCGACGGGAGGGACGTCCCTCGACCTTCACCTGGCGCGTGGACGAGTCCAAACTGAGCTTGCCAGCGCCAAGGGTAGGCAGACCGATAACCGGCGTGCCCCGGCTGCGGCGCAAGAACGCGCGCAGTTGGGCAACCAGCAGGCTGGACCCATACGGCCGCGGGACTACCACGTCGGCCCCAGCCTCGAAGAGGCGGCACAAAGCGCCCTCGTCGTGGGTGCCAGAGATCACCATCAAGGGGACTTCGGTGTGTCTTCGAACGTAGCGCACCATCTCCGCTGTTGAGCCACCACGCAGAGCCAGCATCACCAGATCAGCAGGGCGTTCGGACCAACGCCGAATTGCCCTGTTCAGGTCTCCGGTGACGTTCACCGTAAGCCCCGTCAACTGCAGCACCAACGAGAGGATCGCTGTTTCGTCGGTATCATCGCAAGCCAGAAGAGCTTGCATGAGTCACCTCCACCAAGAGGTCGTGGCTGGGTGTTGCGACCGAGTGACTGGCCGGAGTATAGCACACGTGTCCACGATGGTGAAAAAGGGAACCGAAAGGAACTCCGCCTTGCCCCCCTTGACCTCCCCATCCCCCATCGGCTAGAATCCTTCCACCACATCCATACAGGAGGGAACCCATGCCAAGCATTCCTATCGCACTGCAACTCTACTCGGTTCGGCACGACTGCGAGAAGGACCTGCCGAGCACTCTTGAAGCCATCGCCAAGATGGGCTACGACGGCGTAGAGTTCGCCGGCTACTATGGGCGGTCGGCCGGGGAACTGCGCAAGTTGCTCGACGATCTGGGTCTACGGGTGGCCGGGACGCACGCTCGGCTGGACACCCTGCTGGGCGTTGCTCTGGCCGAGACGGTGGCCTTCAACCGGGAACTGGGCAACCGCTTCCTCATCGTGCCAGGGCTTGCCCAGGAACGGCGCAGCTCGCGTGAGGCCTGGCTGGAGACGGCGCGCATCTTTGACCGAATCGCGGAAAGGCTAGCCCCGGAAGGGATGCTCACCGGCTACCACAACCATACGGGCGAGTTCACCGAGATGGGTGGAGAGCTGCCCTGGGACACATTCGGGGGCAACACCGGCCAGGACGTGGTGATGCAGTTGGACCTGGGCCACGTGCTCCGCGCCGGCGCGGACCCGGTAGCCGTCCTGGAGCGCTACCCGGGTCGGGCGGTGACCGTGCACCTCAAGGATTATTCCAGCACCAACGACGCCGCCCTGATCGGCGAGGGGGACATGCGCTGGGACGACGTGTTCCACCTCTGCGAGAGCGTGGGCGGTACCCAGTGGTACATCGTGGAGCAGGAGAGCTACGCCTACCCGCCGCTGGAATGCGTCGAGCGCTGCCTGAGGACGTTGAGGGATTGGGGGAAGTAACCCCTGCCCTGCGCGCGCACCCCGTGGCCTGCCCGTACGTAGGCTGCTGAAAAAAGGGCTGGCGGTGTAGGGGCGGGGTCACCCCGCCCCTACAAAAAGCAGATAACTGGACTACAGCCTATATCACAGGAGCGCCGTTGCGGCGGCAAACGCACGTTTTCCGAATTCTGCAACAGTCTCGACGCGGAGATGGGTGGGGCCCCCTATTCCTCCTCCGGCAACCCGCCCGACTGCGCCCTGTACTTGGCCACAAAGAACCCTCGCAATGGCTCACCCGTGGATTGCGCCAGGCCGATTCCCCGCTCAGGATCGCTCAGGTTCATGGATAGCGTGGGCTCTTGCCCCGGATGACTGGGATCGTAGACGTGTATGGTCACCTGGCCTGTCGCCGTGTCCAGGCGATAGCCGGTGGCCAAGACCTGGTGATTCTGCGTGGGATCCACCAGCCCGCGGGCGCGGATCAGACAGAGAACGGTAGGAGTGCCCTGGTCGATCGTGGTGCGCAGCTTGGGGAACTCTTTTCTGGCGGTGAGTCGCTCCACGTCGTCGTTGGTCCGCAGCATCCACTCGATGGCCTTCAGTGGCACCACGGGCCCAGAAAAGCTGTCCAACTGCCGCTCCCACAAATAGGTGTGGAGGGCACTCCCACGGGCAGGCACGCTGGTGCGTGTGGGCATGGGCCTACCCGCCAGGAGATAGTCCAAGGCGGCAAAGCACATGCCTCCACACAGCCCATACACTATCCATCCCAGGTCCACACTCCCGAAAAAAGGCAGGCTGAACTCAAAGGAGAAGCGAAAGGCATTCCCAAAGTGGAACCCGTGAACGCGGGGAGAGAACTCTGTTCTCGAGACTGGCACGATCTCTGGCTCCAACGCTATCTCCGGATCGACCCCATCCTATGGACGAGCAGGGTATCTGTCAAGCGCCCAGGGCCATCGCCGATCCCGGCCTCCCCGACAACTTGCACAAACCTTCCGGTTGATGCAACATGGGCTGGGCTCAGGGCCTGTCGGCGCATCGCCCAGATGGCCGACGCTGCTGGGCTGACAGTGATCCTCCACGGCGGCGGCCTGCACCCCTTCGGCCAACACCTGGTCGTGGCCATGCCCAACATGCCCTGGGCCGAGTTCTTCATCGCCTCGCCCCCCGGCGTGCCCCTGGAGGAGATGCGACGACTGCCCGGCACCAGGTTGCCAGTTGGCGGCTGGTTGACGGTGAACGATGGACCCGGCTTTGGCATGGGCATCTCAGAGGAATGGCTGGAGGCGTTCGAGGGATAGCAGCCGGTCGGGGCCAGCGATAGAACCCCGCCTGTGTGTGGGTAGCGCTTTCACCATAGATGAAGTCAAGCGTTCGGCGTGGGCAAGTGAATCTGACTATGAGGAGCTTTCATGCGGCGAATTCGGCACAGATTCGATGGCACGATCTGGACCCGCAACCTGGTCCTGTTTGCAGTCGCCGTGTTGGTGGCGCGCTTCGGCCAGGGGCTGTTGGGCGGCGCTCGAATGAACTTCTTTGTCGAGACGCTGGGTCTCAGTGGAGGCCAGGTCCTGTGGCTTGAGGGCATCCGCGAGCTCCCCGGACTGGGGTTGATCCTCATTGCCGCCCTGACCATGCGCTTGCCCCTCCCGCGTCAAGGCGCCCTCGCCCTACTGCTCATGGGCGTCGGCTATGCTTTGTATGCCTTTGTCCGTTCCTACTCGGCCCTGCTGGCTGCGGCCATCGTCGCAAGTCTCGGCTTTCACATGTGGACGCCGCTGCACAGCGCGATGGGCATGTCCTTCAGCAAAAGGGAGAACACAGGGCGCGTGCTGGGCACCCTCGCCTCGGTGAGCTCCCTGGCCGCGATCGCCGGGATGGGCGCCATTTCGTTGGTCTCGAGGCTCCTTGAGTCGATGCCCCTGAACATTTACTGCCTGGTGGGTGGAACCTTCATCGTCCTTTCCGCCCTGTTGATCGTTAGGCTACCCAAAGGCATCGGCTCGACGGGAGCCAAGCCGCCGCGCATCCTGCTTGGGCGGCGTTACTGGCTCTACCACGTGCTGATGTTCTTCGCAGGCGCACGCAAACTGGTCCTGAGCAGCTTTGTCACGCTGGTGCTGGTCCAGGATTTCGACCTGAAGGTGTGGCAGGTCAGCACACTCATGCTGGTCAGCAGCATCCTGAACCTGCTCAGCGCACCCCTCTTGGGCTCGCTGGTTGACCGTTTTGGCGAGCGAATCACCACCCCGGTGGCCTACCTGGTCCTGGCCCTGTGCTGCCTGGGCTATGCCACGATCGACAGCCTTTGGTTACTCATCGCCCTCTGGGTCCTCATGAGATTGGTCATGCCGCTCGGCATGGGCCTCTCGACCTATGTGTACCGCACCGCGCCCCCGGAGGAGCTGACGCCGACTCTCTCCGCAGGAGTGACCTTTGACCATATTAGCTCGGTGAGTATGCCATTCCTGGCAGGTGTCCTGCTGCCCGCCATACAGTACGAGGGCATCTTCATGGGGACGGCGGTTTTGATCTTGCTCTCCATCCCGTTTGCATGCGCGCTCCAGGTCCGCGCGCCCTCTGCCCTGCAGGCCCTGCCGAGCAGCGCCGAGTAGCTCGGGCGCTCGCACTGCCTGTTGGAGTAAACCCTACTTCCGTCACACTTCAGGAGACTCGGCAATGCAGCCTGGCCGGTGATGTCTCGCGAGCCAGAGTCGTCGTGCGGTGTCGGCGATGGCTCTGGCCCAAATAGTCCTGTGGGCGGATTTGCCTGCGATGAACGCCTGCGGCCGGGCTCCCCGACAACTTGCACAAACCTTCCAGTTGATGCAACATAGGCTAGCCTTACGAAGGCTCGATCTGCCGTTCTGGGGCCAAGGGCCAGCAAGTACGCGCTTCGCATCCGGTGTGTCGGGGCAACGTGGGCCCGGGCCACACGTTCGGTCAGGAGCGCACGCGCGCTTCTGACCCTGGCCAACCGCTGGCTACCAAAGGAGGGAGCAGGGACATGGGCGTTCAAGTCGATCCGGAATGCCTCTACACCGAAACTCACGAATGGATCCGCGTGGAAGGGGACTATGGGTATGTGGGCATCACCGACTATGCCCAGGAGCAGTTGAGCGACATCGTCTACGTGGAGGTCCCCGAGGGGGGCGACGCCTTCGCCAAGGGAGAGGTCTTTTGTGTGGTGGAATCGGTCAAGGCCGCCTCCGATTGCTACCTGCCGGTCGGGGGGGAGATCCTCGAGGTCAACGGACAGCTGGAGGACAGCCCCGATCTGGTCAACACCGACCCCTACGGAGAGGGCTGGTTCGTGAAGATCGCCATCGATGACACGGACGAGCTGGACGATCTGATGGACGCCGAGGCATACGCCGAGTTCGCCGAGCAGGCCGAGGAGGAGGGAGGTCCGTAGATGGGTTACCTTCCCCACACAGAGGACGAATTGCGGGCGATGCTGAGACGGATCGGCGTGGAGCACGCCGACGACCTGCTGCTGGCGTCGGTGCCCCGGGCCTACGCCTTCCCAGAGATCGACCTGCCTGAGCCTGTCTCTGAGATGGAGATCATGACCGAGTTGCGCGAGATGTCGGAGGCCAACACCGACCTGCAACGCGTTCCTTGCTTCCTGGGCGCAGGCGCCTATCACCACTTCGTACCGAGCGTGGTCGATCACGTGCTCGGCCGTTCCGAGTTCTACACCGCCTATACACCCTACCAGCCCGAGATGAGCCAGGGCACCCTTCAGGCGATCTTTGAGTATCAGTCGATGATCTGCGCCCTAACCGGCATGGAGGTCAGCAACGCCTCGCACTACGATGGAGCCACGGCCATGGCCGAAGCGGTGATAATGGCCATCAGTGTCTGGCGGGGGCGCAGGCGAAAGGTGGTGATGTCGCCCACCATCCACCCCGAATACCGTGAGACCGTGCGCACCTACACCCAGGGGATGGACATCGCCATAATCGGCGACTATTCGCTGGGCAACGACATCCCGGCCCTGGTGGATATGGTGGATGGGGATACGGCCTGTCTGATAGTGCAGAATCCCGACTTTTTGGGGCGCATTCTCGACCTCAGCGGCCTGGCCGAGCGGGTCCATGCCCACAAGGCTCTGCTGGTGGTGGCTTGCGACCCGATCTCGCTGGGCATGCTCAAGCCTCCCGGCGACTATGACGCGGATATCGCCCTGGGCGAGGGCCAACCCTTGGGTAATGCCATCAGTTACGGGGGCCCCTATATTGGCTTCTTTACCTGCAAGAAACGGTACGTGCGACGGATGGCGGGAAGACTGGTCGGCCAGACCGTGGACGCTGAGGGCAAGAGAGGCTTTGTGCTGACCCTGGCCACGCGCGAGCAGCACATCCGCCGGGAGCGGGCCACGTCCAACATCTGCACCAATCAGGCCCTTAATGCCCTGGCCGCCGCCGTGTACCTGGCGGCGATGGGCAAGTCTGGCCTGGCCCAGGTGGCTCGTCTCTGCTATCACAAGGCCCACTATGCCGCGAATGCCATCGCCCTGCTGGACGGGTACGACGTGGATCTGGCGGTGCCCTTTTTCAGGGAGTTCGTGGTGCGCTGCCCGATCCCTGTTGCCGACCTGAACCAGGATCTCTACGAGTCTTACGGCATCCTGGGCGGCTACGATCTGGGGCAGGTCTACCCCGAGCTCGAGGATCACATGCTGATCTCCGTGACCGAGATGAACACCCGGCAAGAGATCGATGAATTGGTCGAGGCGCTGGAGGGAATCGTCCGATGACTGAGCCGATCATCTACGAGTTGAGCGCCCCTGGACGACGTGCGGTTTCCTTGCCAGTGTTGGATGTGGCACCCAGCGACCTGCCACCCACGATGCTGTTGCGCGACGGCCTGGACCTTCCCGAGGTGAGCGAACTCGACTTGGTGCGGCACTACGTGCACCTGTCGCAACTGAACCACGGCGTGGATGTTGGCTTCTACCCTCTGGGTTCCTGCACCATGAAGTACAGCCCCAAGGTGAACGAGGACGCCAGCCGCTTGTCGGGCTTTGCCGCCACCCATCCCTATCAGCCAGAGGAGTCGGTGCAGGGGAACCTGCGACTGATGTACGAGCTACAAGAGTTCTTGAAGAGCCTGAGCGGGTTCGATGGGGTCAGCTTGCAGCCAGCGGCAGGTGCGCAGGGGGAACTCACCGGCGTATTGATGATGCGCGCCTATCACCAATCCCGTGGCGATGCCCGGCGGAATGTACTGCTCATCCCCGATTCGGCTCACGGTACCAACCCTGCCTCCACGACCATGGCGGGATTCGAGATGGTGGAGCTCAAGTCGGACGCGCGGGGGAACGTGGCCCTCGACGACCTGGCCGCCCACCTGAGCGACAGGATCGCGGGCATGATGCTCACCAACCCCAACACCCTGGGCCTCTTTGATCAGAACTTGCCGCAGGTCACTCGGCTGGTGCACGAGGCTGGCGGACTGATGTATGGGGATGGGGCCAACTTTAACGCGCTGATGGGCGTGGTCAAGCCGGCCGAGCTGGGGTTTGACCTGATGCACTTTAACCTGCACAAGACTTTCTCCACGCCCCATGGAGGTGGGGGCCCCGGCTCGGGTCCTGTGGGAGCCACGGTCGCGCTGGCCGAGTTCCTCCCCGGGCCCATCGTTGTGTCCGAGACCACCCTTCTTGACGCCGTCACCGGAGAGCGCCTGCCCGAGGACGTCGTGGACGGGGAGCAAGACATGGGCGTTGAGGGACTATGGTATAGGCTGTGGATGCCCAGGCGTTCCATTGGCCGGGTCAAGTCGTTCTACGGTCACTTTGGCGTGTGCGTCAAAGCCTACACCTACATACGGATGCTGGGCGCAGCCGGGCTCACCGACGTCAGTCGCATGGCCGTCCTCAACGCCAACTACCTCCAGGCCATCCTCAAGGAGGCCTACCCCCTGCCATATGACCGGGTGTGCATGCACGAGTTCGTTCTGGAGGGGAGGGTCGAAGGCGCCCCTGACGTGCGCGCGCTGGATATCTCCAAGCGTCTCATCGACTTTGGCATCCACCCGCCCACCAACTACTTCCCACTCATCGTGCCTGAGGCGCTGATGATCGAGCCCACCGAGACCGAGAGCAAGCAGACCCTGGATCACTTTGCCGAGACCATGATCCGCATCGCGCAGGAGGCCCGCGAGAACCCACAGCTCTTGCACGATGCGCCGGTCAACGCGCCTGTCAGACGCCTGGACGAGGTGAGGGCTGCCCGCAGGCTGGTGCTGAGGTGGGAGGGGTAGGCATGATTTCACTCACGCCCCTTCCTCATTCAGAGGCTGCTGCAAAAAGGGCTGGTGATGTAGGGGCGGGGTGACCCCGCCCCTGCAAAAAGCAAATAACTGGAATACAGCCTATATCACAGCAGCGCTGTTGCGGGGGCAAACGCACGTTGTCCGAATTCTGCAACAGTCTCTGCACGGCTAGGAGCTGGGGGGAAGGGTTCTGGGCAGCCTGGGCTGTGCGAGGAACACCGTATGTCTGAACCCTCATCTGCCACGCTCTACCTGGTAGCCACGCCCATCGGCAACCTGGGCGACATCACCTTGCGCGCCTTGGAGACGCTGCGCGAGGTGGACGTCGTGGCCAGCGAAGACACCCGCAAGACTGGCCGCCTGCTCAAGCACTTCGGCATCCAGAAGCCTCAGCTTTCCTTCCACGAATATAACCAGGAACAGGCTGGCCAGAGGATCCTGAGGCTGCTGGAGAAGGGCAAGTCGGTGGCCCTGGTGAGTAACGCGGGCACCCCCGGCATCTCGGACCCGGGCTTCTCCCTGGTGCGGCTGGCCATCGAGCGAGGCGTGGCGGTGACCATGGTGCCCGGCCCCAGCGCCCTGATCGTGGCCCTGGTCGTCTCGGGGCTGCCCTCTCACAGTTTCACCTTCCGTGGCTACCCCCCGCGAAAGTCTGGCGCTCGGCGCCGCTTCTACGCCGCCGACAAGGACTGCCCCCACACCCTGATCTACTATGAGAGCCCGCACCGCCTGTTGGCCTCCCTCGGCGATGGCCTGGCGGTCTTTGGGGACAGGCGTGCCGCCCTTGCCAACGAGCTGACTAAGCTGCACGAAGGGGTGACGCGGGGGAGACTATCGGAGCTGATGGCGGCCCTGGGCGAGACCGGGACGAGAGGAGAGTACGTGCTGGTGATCGCGGGGGCGGAGGGCAAGCGAAGATAGGTTCGACCGGCTGGTGACAGCGCAGGATAACCATTCAGGAGCGGGAACCCATGCAAAACTACCTTCAGCCTGAAGCCGATGGTCTCCGCATGGGTGACTCAGGACGTTGGGTGGCTGTCAAGCTGGACTACCTGCGGCGCTACTTGAATGCATTCACAACTGCCATGCGCGATCACTGGCCAGCAATGCACTACATTGACCTCTTCTCGGGTTCTGGGAAGTGCCGAGACCGAAACACCGAGAACGTGCATCTCGGCTCTCCGCTGATCGCCATTACGGCCACCCATCCCTTCACCCACTACTGCTTCGTTGACAAGGATGCAAAATACATCGCCGCACTTAGAGAGCGCTGTCGGGCTTCACCCGTTGGCCACCGGGTGGAGTGCATTGCCGCGGATGCAAACCAGGCCGCGCATACCGTAGTCGATCGAATCCGAGCTTTGCAGCCACGGGGTGGCGGGTCGCTCAATCTGGCCTTTCTCGACCCTGCCGGTCTGCAATTGCACTGGGACACCGTGACTGTCCTCTCACGGATCCGAAGGGTGGATCTGATCATATACTATCCGCACTTGGGTCTCAACCTAAACATGAAGAAAGCTGTGAGTAGTCCGGGCGAGACCGCGGTGGACCGCTTCTTCGGCAGTGCAGAGTGGCGCAGCATATACGAGGATTGGGAAAGAAAAGGGCGTCCCAAGGGCCTTCACAGGTCGCTGATAGACCTGTATAAGCGAAAACTGATGCTTCTGGGCTACAGTGAGGTGCTGAGGGGCAGTGATCTCAGGGACGAACCTCTGATTCGCAGTAGCAGGACGAGAGCTCCGCTGTACTATCTGCTCTTCGCCAGCAAGCATCCTTTGGGCCATCAGTTCTGGCGATCTGTTATTCGGAAGGACGTCCATGGCCAGATGCGCATGCTGCTTGACGGGACTGGAACGTATGTGCTATGATCCAGAAGGATAGAGATTGGGTGCATGCTAAGCCGCGATAGCTGGCTCCCATGAAAGGAGCATAGAGATGGCTGCCCAGTCGCAGATCGAGTGGACAGAATCCACCTGGAATCCGGTGACGGGCTGCAGCAAGGTTAGCCCCGGCTGCAAACACTGCTATGCAGAGCGGATGGCCCGCAGGCTGAAGGCCATGGGCCACCCCAACTACAGAGAGGGGTTCAAAGTCTGCATTCACGAGCACATGTTGGACCTCCCTCTCAGTTGGCGGAAACCACAGATGATCTTTGTCAATTCAATGGGTGACCTCTTTCACGCCGACGTACCGCTCCAGTACATCCAGAGAGTTTTCGACGTGATGCACCGGGCGTCATGTCATACGTTTCAGGTGCTGACGAAGCGATCGGAAAGACTGCTCAAACTTGGGCGACAGCTTCCCTGGCCCGGCAATGTCTGGGCTGGGGTGAGTGTCGAAGACGACGACTATGTATCTCGCGTCGAGCATTTGAGACAGACTGCGGCCCAGGTCAAGTTCCTGTCGCTGGAACCCCTGCTCGGCCCTCTGGCGAGACTGAACTTGACCGGGATCCAATGGGTCATCGTTGGCGGTGAGTCAGGCCCGGGGGCACGTCCAATGGACCCGCAGTGGGTCATGGATATTCGAGATCAATGCCTTGCCGCGGGTGTGCCTTTCTTCTTCAAGCAATGGGGCGGCTTCAACAAGAAGCGCAATGGGCGTCTCCTCGA
>DATKWG010000086.1:0-3457 GCA_035529675.1 Anaerolineae bacterium | reverse complement strand
CTTCTCCTTGGAACGACCCCGAGGATTGCCGTTGGCGGGAAGTTGACCTGGTTAGCGACATCCCCGCGTACGTTGATTGATGGCCGAGGGATGTTATGACTGACCCCCACGTCGCCATTGAGCAAGTCCTCACCCTTGCCTTGACCGAGGTCCAACACCAGCGCTCCCCTGTCCTCGGCACTCCTCACCTCTTCATCGCGCTGACCAAACTGGACGGGGTCACCGCGGCCGCGCTGCGCGCCCAGGACCACGACCCTAAGGCCGTGCGCGATGGTCTGCGCATGGTATTGGGCCAGGGCCAGGCCCCGCCTGACACCGAGCCCCAACTGACTTCTCGCGCCGCCGCCAACCTCCAGCAGGCCCGGACGCTGGCGGCGGACGAGGGTGTGGCTCAGGTCGAGGAGCACCACTTGCTGGCCGCCATCCTCGATGACGACGCATCCAGTCTCACCTTGCGAACCCTACGAGCCCTCGGTGTGGATGTCCAGGCCTTGCGTACCAGCCTTACTTCCACCACTCCCATCCTCGACCGCGTGGGCCGTGACCTGACCGCGCTGGCACAAACGGGCGAACTTGACCCGCTCATCGGTCGCAGGCAAGAGTTGCGCGGGCTGGTACGCACGTTGGTTCGAAAGAAAAAGAACAACCCCGTTCTGGTCGGCCCGGCCGGGGTGGGCAAGACGGCCATTGTCGAAGGGTTGGCCGTGTTCATCGCCGCTGGCAATATACCCGACGAACTGAAGGGCACGCGGCTGGTCGAACTGCCCGTCGCCAACCTCGTCGCCGGTACCACCTACCGGGGCCAGTTTGAGGAGCGGTTGCTGGGACTGGTGGATGAGGTCAAGCGGGCCGGCAACGTCATCCTGTTCATTGACGAGATCCATACCATCCTGCGGGCTGGGGCAGTCGAAGGCGGCGCGCTGGACGCGGGCAACATCCTCAAACCTGCACTGGCGCGGGGTGACCTGCGCGTCGTCGGGGCCACCACGCCCGACGAGTACCGGCAGTACATCGGGCAGGATGCCGCGCTGGAGCGCCGCTTCCAGCCGGTGTGGGTGCCGGAGCCAACGCCGGAGGAGGCATTGGAGATCCTGCGGGGCGTCAAAGAGCGGTACGAGGCCCACCACCACGTGCTCATCGCCGACGACGCGCTGGAGGCCGCTGTACGGCTCTCCATCGGCTGGCTGCCCCAGCGCCACCTGCCTGACAAGGCATTGGACCTGCTAGATGAAGCCTGTGCTCGCGCCCGGATTCCCACCATCAGCACTCCCGCCGACTTGAATGCAGGGCTGGTTGTCACGGCTCGCACCGTGGCCGAGGTGTTGGCCGGGTGGGTCGGCGTGCCGGCCGAGGGGTTGTTGGACAGTATTTGAGCAGTATCCGGTATCCTTTCCGCTCCTCACTCCTCATCTCTCACCTCCTTGCTCTACTCCTTGGACCTCCGAAAGCCGAAGGGTAGCGCACAGCAAGCGAATAGGCGTTTTGCCCTGGACTCCAGTTACGAGTACAATACTGAAGCGCTCGACTTAGCTCAACACGGATTGTGTGGCGGCTACGCGCCGTATGAACCCTATTCGTTAGGCAGCCAGAACAAATGACTAGTGTGTATTATGGAGACGACACTGAAGATACCCTCGTTACAGATGGCGGAAGATCTTATGACCGAGGCCGGCAAGATGAACCCAGGACCCTGGATATCCCATTCTGCTTTTGTCGCACAAGCAGCGGCAGCGATCGCTCGTCTTCACCCTCGCCTTGATCCGGCTCAGGCTTTTGTGTTGGGCCATCTCCACGATATTGGGCGGCGCGAGGGTGTAACCGACATGCGCCATGCTCTGGATGGGTACAGGTTTCTCCTGGCCATCGGTTTTGATGATGCGGCCCAGATCTGCCTGACACATTCTTTCCCCATCAGGGAAGTAGATGCAGGAGCGGGGAAATGGGATTGTTCAACAGTGGAGTATGAGTTTGTGAAAGCCTATTTGGGCGAAGTCGAGTACACCGAATATGACGAATTGATCCAGTTGTGTGATGCGGTAGCATTACCGAGCGGTTTCTGTATCATTGAGAAGAGATTTGTTGACGTTGCACTTCGGTACGGGTTCAATGCATACACACTGGCCAAATGGAGGGCCTACTTCACAATCCAGCAGGAGTTTGAGCGGGAAATCGGGCAGTCAATATACCGGCTACTTCCAGGAATTGTCGAGAACACATTTGGGGCAGGGTTTTCGGAGGAAGGAGAAGGAGCCTGGAAATGAAGAAAAAAGACCTGGTTGCCCTGATCCATGCCCTTTCCGGCGCCGCTGCCCTCATCGCCAGTCCCGCTGCCAGGGGCCAGATCGCCATCCCAGAGCAGCCCATCAAGGCAATCGGCTACGCGGTTTTTACTCTGGGATGCCTCCTCTTTGCCTACTCGCTTCTGTTTCTTGGCAGAGCCTTCATGGGGAACGTTGATCCGGTATCCGAAAGGCTGGTTACCGGTGGCCCGTACCGAATAGTGCGGCACCCTGTCTACCTGGCAATGCTTGTGATGTGCTTGGGCCTCGCGGTTGGGCTGAGAAGCTGGGTGGGCATTGCCGTGACCATCGCTGCGTTCCTTCCATCAACGGTCTATCGTGCCAGGCTGGAGGAGGCCGCTCTGGCTGATAAGTTCGGCGAGGAGTGGGAGGCCTATCGTGACCGCAGCCATTTCATCATCCCGTTCTTCCATGGGCCTGTGGCATAATCCCGATTTCCGCAAACTGTGGGTGGGACGGACCACCTCGAAGGAGAAAACCAATGAAATACCGGGTTCATCGTCTAGAAGTCAAACAGGATACGGCTCAGGAGAAGTTGGAGCAGTTCTTGAACCAACTGGCAGGAGATGTCCTGGCGATAGTGCCGTACGTCAGCCCGACGTTCCAGGGTATGGGCGCTACGTCCAAGGTCATCTTTCTGCTGATTGTAGAAAAAGTCCAATAGAGGATTAGCGCGGCACGAACGTGCCGGTCTGAGGCGCATACCCGTTGGAACGTTGCATCTCAGGAACCAGGTCCTTCATCACTAGCGGCAGGTAGACGAGGCCGCTGTGCACGGTGTACGTCGCCGTGCTGGCATAGCCCTGCATGTCTGCGATCTGGAACTCGATGCGATTGGCCGTCTCGCTGGGTCGGCCGAAGGGCACGGCGGAGGCGGTGATGGTCTGTACCTCGGTGGTGCCGCTGATGCCCGTGCACGCGGCCACCAGCCAATCGCTCCAGGAATCTCCCCCATCCGTGGAGAAGCGATAGCGGGCGCTGTTCACGTTCAGGCCAGAGATCTCGTCCAGGACGCGCACGGTGCAGGTGAGCGTACTTGGTCCACCCCACCAATCGTATGCCAGGTCCCCCCAGCCGGTCGGCGGGCTGGTATCGGAGAGCGTGACCGTCCTGGTCAAGTCGCCAGAGACGTTGCCCGCGCCGTCAATGAACTTGAC
>DATKWG010000085.1:0-6710 GCA_035529675.1 Anaerolineae bacterium | reverse complement strand
TGGTCTCCTGTTGACAGCCTTCCCAGCATGGTCTATGCTGGCCGCCAAGGACGTACTCGCTCCCCAGCCACATAACCTCATAGGAGAGCCAGCCATGCCCAAACCCGTTGAATTGGCCTTGCTTGGCGCCGGAAACCGGGGCACCTTTGCCTACGGGCGATATGCCACCATGAATCCACACCAGGTTCGCTTCGTGGCCGTCGCTGAGCCCGACCAGGCGCGCCGCACCCGCTTTGCCCAGGCCCACAACATCCCCCCGGAGCGACAGTTCGACTCCTGGGAAGAGCTGCTGAGCGGTTCGCAGCTCTCAGTCGCGCTGATCAACGCCACCCTGGACCCGACCCATGCCCCCTCAACGCTGGCAGCGTTGGAGGCGGGATACCACGTCCTGCTGGAAAAGCCGATGGCCACCACTCCCGTCGATTGCGTGCGACTCGTGCAGGCGGCGGAGCGCACCGGACGCATCCTTCAAATCTGCCACGTGATGCGCTACACGCTGTTCTGGCAGACGCTGCACCATGTCGTCCGGTCGGGACGGCTGGGCCAGGTGCTCAATGTTGACCATCGCGAGAACGTGGCCTATTGGCACATGGCCCACAGCTTTGTGCGGGGCAACTGGCGCAGGGCAGAGATCAGCTCTCCCATGATCCTGGCCAAATGCTGCCACGACCTGGACATCCTCCACTGGATACTGACCCCGCCGGTCCGACGGCTCTCCTCCTTTGGCCGGCTCAGCCACTTCCGTGCCGACCAGGCTCCAGAGGGAGCACCTGACCGCTGCACCGATGGCTGTCCCGCGCAAGAAGACTGTCCCTTCTATGCCCCTGGCTTCTACCTGCGACGGGAAACTGGCTGGCCGGTAAACGTCATATCCATGGATGCCAGCATGGAGGGTCGGCTGAAGGCCCTGCGGGAGGGGCCCTATGGTCGCTGCGTCTACCGCTGCGACAACGACGTAGTCGATCACCAGGTGATCAACATGGAGCTGGAGAGCGACGCGACCATCACCTTCACCATGCACGGCCACTCACACAACAACGTGCGCACCATGCGGTACGACGGCACCCGGGGCACGCTGCGCGCCAGCGAGGCAGCTCACGAGATCGCTATCTACGACCACCTGACTGGCAATGAGGAGACGATCAAGCCCGGCGTGGTCAGAGGAGGACACGGCGGGGGGGATACCGGGGTGATGAACGCCTTTGTGGCCGCGTTGCGCAACCAGAGCCGGGCTCCGCTCACCAGCGCGCGCGCCTCGTTGGAGAGCCACCTGATGGGGTTTGCCGCCGAGCGCGCCCGCCAGACGGGCACGATCATCGACATGGCCAGCTATCGAGACGAGATGGAGCGCAGGGCCTTCGACGCGTAGACGCCCGTTCTACGGCATCGAGGATGGCTCCGCTGGAGAGCACTCCCTACGGGGTACTTGTTCGGACTAGCACAGACTTCTGCAAGCAACTACTAGTGCTCATGCGAATGCAAGAGTGTGGGGAACGCACCGAGCGTTCACGCAGGCCAGGCTTTGGCAGGGGATCCTGCTTGCGCCCCTTCAGTACGGGGTGCTTGCGGCCCTTCACTACGGGGTGCTGGCACACCCGCTTGAGAGAGTGGGGGCAGGGTCACCGCGCCCCTACAAAAAGCGAATGACTGGACCACAGCCCATATCACCGCAGAGCCGTTGCGGCGGCAAACGCACATTGTCCGAATTCTGCAACAGGCTCAGAGCAAGGGGCTCCCCGGCGGCCTGCCTGGCCACGAACCAAGCGATGGTTTCCTGGCGAGCTGCGGGAGTCATCACCATCGCTGACACTTGCGCGGTGGGTGTTGGTGTTGAGGTCGGCGTGGGGCCTGCGGGCGGAGCAGTTGCCTCCAGCAGGGGGCCAAGAGTTGCTGTCAGAGTGAGAGTGGGCGTCGCCCCGACAGATGGCGTCACCGTAAGAGTTGCGGTCAGGCCAAGGGTCGGGGTCATGGTGAGAGTGGGCGTGATCGTGGCAGTGGGTGTGGGCGTCGGTGTGGAGGTGGCGGTTGCCGTTGGGGTTGGCGTAGGTATTCGTCTGATATCGGCCTCAACGTACCCTGGCGATATGCTGGCTACAACCAGGTCCCTCAGCTCGGAATCCTGAGCGACGAGGATGTCTACGACAGTTCTGACCTGATGCTTCCCTTCGCCGAGCCCCCCGATGTCCACATAGGCGTCGAGCAAGTCGGTCTCCAGGTCGTCGAGGAGTACCGCTGGGCCTCGGAGTATGACATCAACGGTGGGCACTGACAACCTGACCATCAACCCCGCTCCAGGCTTTCTGGCCTGGAGGGGCAACTCAACCGTGGTCCCTCCGGTGACGGCATCGATTCCCACCGTGACCAGAACCGTCGATTGCTGACCTTCTCGCTCCGTCAAGAGTGACACGCCCTCGGGCAGGTCAAGCTCCATGCGCTCTGCTAACATCCTCGTTGCCCCGGTCACGTCCACTTCCCCCTTGACCGATACAAGCCCAGGCATGGCGGCAATGATGGCTGGAGGCCCCACGACAGTGACGGTATCAGGTTCCACACCAACACTACTGACAAAGTAGCCGCGAGCCGGCTGGCCCTTTATGTGAGCCCGAACAGCCACTTCGCGATAGTTCAGTTTCTTCTCGATCTCCAGCCTGACACGCACTCCCTCAGGAGTCAACCTCACGCTGGACACCAGTTTGCCATCCCTGTCCAAAGGATGAACTTCGACCATGCGGTCTATCGCTGTACGCTGGCCGGCAAGCGATAGTGCAGCAATGACCCCCGCCACACTCTCCACCGCTGAAGCCGGCCCCTCCAAGGTCACTAGCTCAGGTTCCACCTCCGGGGAGCCCACTGCATAGCCGAGGGGCATGTCGTCCATGTCCTTGAGCTCGACTCTTACCGTTGCGTCCTGTTTGGCCAGCCGCTCCAACTGGACGTAGACCGACTCTGGTTGGGTGCTCACGATGGTGACAGTGGGATCGGAGCAGGTCACCTTGACTGGCACGGGATGAACGCCCTCCGACAGACCGCTCCAATCGGCAGTGGCTCTGAAGTTGCTGGCCGTGAGGCTGGACCAGCTCGATGCAAAGGCCTTTAACCTCACGCTCACGTACTCGTCGGCCTGATTAGTCAGAATCAGCCCCGTCGGCGCGTTCAGCACTTCGATGTGAATGGGGTCTGGAAAAGGACTCTCGCGAGGCATGTCGTTCTGGTAGGTGGCATTCACCCAAACTACGAGCGCCAGAGCTACAGCCAGCAAGGCTGTGCCCAGGGTGTCCCATAGTCTGCGTCGCAAAAGTTCGCTGCTTGACACCAAGCCCCCCTAGTCCACCCCGCGGCGACCGCCAGTTGTGCCGCCATCGCCACCGCGACGAGGGGGCCAACCCTCCAATTCCCCGCGGCGGTGACGCCCGGGGCTCAGCAGAGCCTGCAACAGGGTGACCAGCCGCTGCTCGTCGAGGTGCCTGATGATACGACCGTTGCGGGCCATGGAGATGACACCGGTCTCCTCCGAAACCACTATGGCGATGGCATCGGTTTGCTCCGTTATCCCCACCGCAGCCCGATGCCGCGTGCCCAGATGCGCGGCCGACACGATAGTCTCGGCCAGGGGCAGCACACACGACGCGGCCACGATGCGATCTCCCCGAATGATTATCGCCCCATCGTGCAACGCCGTGTTGGGGTAAAAGATCGTCTGGATGAGTTGACTGTCGGCCTTGCTGTCTACTTCGACACCAGTTTCGATGTGATCTTGGAGACCCGTCTCTCGCTCGATGACGATCAGAGCGCCATAGCGCTGTTCTGAGAGGCGGCGGCAGCCCGCGGCGATCTCTGTTATGACCCGGTCAAGATTGAGCTGACGGCCAGTCCACAGAGCTATGCCCCCCGCGCGTCCCAGGCGATCCAGCGCGCGGCGGAGCTCGGGCTGCAGGACTACCGCGAGCACGATGGCCAGCACCTGTCCGCCGCTCCGCAGGAGCCAGTTGAATGCCGTCAGGCCGGCAAAACTCCCCATGAGAGATACCACCAGCGCGAGCAAGATCACGCCACGCAAGAGCTGAACGGCCTGGGTACCACGCAACAGCAAGAGGACGCCGTAGATGACTGCGGCAACCAACATGATGTCTACCAGGTTGCGCACATCTAGCTTGGACAGAATCCAGAGGACGTTCGCTACCAACTGGTCACCTCTCGAGCAGGTCCACCAGGATCGCCTTCTGCGCGTGCATTCGGTTCTCTGCTTGATCGAATAGCCACGATTGCGGTCCGTCGGCTATGTCGTCGGTGATCTCCTCGCCGCGGTGCGCCGGCAGACAGTGCATCACGCCCGCCTTGGGACCAGCATAGCCCAGCAATGCACTGTTCAACTGATACGGCGGAAACGCTTTTCGACGCTCCTCTGTCTCCCTCTCCTGCCCCATGCTGGTCCACGTGTCTGTATACACCACGTCGGCTCCGCACACCGCCTCTCGTGGGTCCCTCACCAGGCGAATCGCACCGTTGGTTCGTGCCGCGATCTCTTGAGCCTGTCGCACCACTTGTGGCAGAGGCTCGTAGCCTTCCGGTGTGGCAACCGCCAACTCCATGCCCGCGCCCGATCCGCCAAGTAGCAAGGAATGCAGGGTGTTGTTCCCGTCGCCCACGTAGGCCAGCCTGACCCCCTTGAGCCCCCCCAGCTTTTCGTAGATGGTGAGAAGGTCGGCCAAGCCCTGGCAGGGATGGCTGAGGTCTGATAGGCCGTTTATGACCGGCACTGAGGCCCACTTCGCCAGTGTGATCAGATCGTTGTGTGCGTATACGCGAGCCATGATGGCATCCACGTAGCGACTGAGCACCCTGGCCACGTCGGGCACGCTCTCCCGCTGGCCGAGTCTGATCTCTTGCGGGGAGATATAGAGTGCGTGGCCGCCAAGATGTACCATTGCCATCTCGAAGGATACCCGCGTGCGGAGGGACGGCTTCTGGAATATCATGGCCAGCGCCTTGCCAGCCAGGCGCGGGGCATTCGTCCCTTGCCCCCGCTCCTTCTTCAGCGAGATGGCAAGCTCCAGCAGCGACCAGAGCTCGTCAGGAGAGAGATCGCCCAGGCTCAGGAAGTCTCTCTTCATGATCACTGCCCCTTTCAACATCGACTGCGCTCCCTCCCTGCTGACCAAAAGCTCCTCGCACAGGCGCCCCTAAGCAGGATCACTGGCTGATGGCTTTCGGGCCCAGATCAAGTCGTAATGCACCTGCCAGCGCTGCGTCTCGATCCTCTCAAGTCCCAGTTCTCCGAGATGGCCCTCCAATCGACCGCGTCCGCACAGACGCCCGGGAAAGAACCAGGCATCTACACCAACCCGGTTAGACAGCAACAAGACGCCACGCGACTTGAGCACGCGCACCATCTCGCGCACTGTTTCGCGAGGGCGCGGCATGAACTCCAGCGCTTCCAGGCAGGTCACGCAGTCAAAGGTGTTGTCGCCAAAGGACAGCGCTCCAGCGTCTCCCTGGACCAACGCGACCGTTCCGTCGCAATCGCTGAGTGCAGCCCTGGCCTCGCCCAGCATTCGAGCTGAACGGTCCACCGCAACGATCGAACTTCCCCTCTCTCCGGATCGTAGCAGCGCGAGGGGCACACGCCCCGTCCCCGCAGCTACGTCCAACACGCGGGGCGACTGGACGCCTCCCAGCGCCTCGGCCAGCGGCAGGCCAACGCACCGGGCCTCAGCGACGTAGTTCAGGTCTTTGATCTTGTCGTAGCCACTGGCGGTCACGTCGTACAACAGGGTGAACACGCGAGAGCCCAGATAGGTGCCTTCGGTGGCGACGAGCAGCCAGTAGAACAAGGTGCCAAATCCTACAAGGCCAATGACGACGAGCATCCCGGTCATGAGATGCTAGCTCCTGTAGGCGATAACCAGGGAAGTGAGCAACGTGGCAAACAGCCAGCCCCACCTTCCCGGGCGAGATGACCCCAGGGCGTTCCCATTCTCGTGGCGACTTACAGCGGACATGTTATCCACCAATGCCGCGATAGCTGCCATGGCGGCCAGGATAGGCTGTCCAACCACGAGCAACACCATGACCAACACAACCCATATGGCTCCCAGAAGCCACACGGCTCCGGCGCATCTGCCGACCGTGAGCCTTGTCCTGGCGTATGCTCCCAGGCCGAACAAAGCGCTCACGCCGAGCAAAGAGGCACGCCACGGCGCCACGGACGTGTGGCCCAGCGACCAGGCCAGGGCTGGATGGAGCCCAGCGAGACAGCGTACCAGAAACGCCTCATTTCGCCTGGCAAGAACGGCGAGGCAGGCAGCGCTCAGTATCCCCCCGGCCGCCAATGCGAGTGTCTTGGGGCCAAGATAGGCCGCCATCACCAAGGCCAGGCCCGCGCTCACTATCGCCGTCAGAGCGTGAGGCCGGGCGCGTGGCCAGATTCGCTCCCGCCATCGGCGCACCCGTCCAGTCACCAGGCGCATAAGACGGTATCCGGGAGCCCCGACCGCCGCATAAGGGATGCCAACCCCAAAGGAGACGGCAACACCCTCCCGATCCGGGCCGTCCTGAAGAGGGCTCAATCGCCCTATGGCGATCAACTGGGCAAAGATGCAGCCCAAGATGGCATCGGCCAGCAGCCACGCAGCTATCGCTCGGAGGGCGTTGATTCCGCCCCAATGACCCGGTCCTGAGGCAAGGTATCCACAAACTGCAGCCCAAGTAGG
>DATKWG010000084.1:0-2893 GCA_035529675.1 Anaerolineae bacterium | reverse complement strand
TGAAATAGCCCCAGTTCTCAGTGCAAAAGAAGATAGGCTGGCGGTTGATGCCACGATTGTACAGATGGTAGTAATGACCGGCCCGGAACTCGATCTTGCGATACGGCATGATTCGCGCCTGAGGTCCTGAGAAACCAGGTTCTTCCCAAAAACCTGGTTTCTTACTCGCCTGGTCGGTAGGCCCAGGTAGTAAGTAGTGCTTCGATCTCTTGGATTCTCGATTGCATATCCAGCCTGCGGTAGATTGCGAGGGCTTCTAGCAGCATCTGCCTGGCAGCCTGTTTCCCCCCAGAGGCAGTCTCGATCTGAGCCAATCTCAACAGTGCATCAGCGATCTCATCAAGTCGGTTCACCCGCTTCACATTGGATAAGGCCTCTTCCCAGAACTCCCTGGCTTGCTGGAGGTTACCTCGCTGGCTCGCCACACCACCCAGGATGTTCAATGAGCGCGCGACACGTTCCAGATCATTGAGCTGGCGGGTAGACGCAAGTACATCGTTACTCAACCTCCAGGCAGTATCTAGATCGCCTTGCTCTAACGCCACGTCTGCAATATTGGCGGTGACAAAGTAAACAAACTGCCTGTCTCCACTTGATCGGTAGAATGCGAGCGCTTCTTCAAACAACCGTTTTGCGTGCTCAAGCTCACCGCGCTCTTGCAAAATGCGCCCCAGTTGCCGTTTGGCATGAGCAACGAATGGCTCGTTTTCAAGCCGCTCGAACACAGCCAACGCTTGCACTACTTGCTCCTCCGCTGAATGCAGATCCCCCCGGTGACGATAAATCCACCCAACAGGCCATACCCGGAACATTGCAGCATAAAGTTCGTCACCCAGTTCAGTGGCTATTGCAGCAGCCTGCTGGCCTAGCGCCATTGCATCGTTCCAATAGCCGCGAACTCCCATAAAGTCGTTGATGTCGAAGAAGGTACTCATAGCCAGATTGGCAAACTGATTCTCCCAACACCACCGAATGATCGCCAGAAGGTTTGGCAACTCGTGCTCCAACTGAGTAAACCCCTCTTCACTCCAGAAGCCACCGTACTTTCTGCTGAATGCCTGGAAATACTCCGCCAGACGCTGATGGGCGGCACGCAATGCTTCTGGCTCTCCCTTCAGCTTCGCCTCAGCGAAGGCCCGCGTCAGCGGGTGAATGCTGTACCGCCGCCGGTCGAGGTCCAGTTCATCCGTCGCATCCACCAGCGACATCTCGACGAGTTGTCCCAGGGCTTCGTCGAGATCGTAGTGGTGCACGTCGCTGGCCGCCTCGACCCCCGCGCGGGAGGCGGAAGTGGCGAAAATGGGCATCACCATGAGCACCTGCCGGGCGCCGGTGGATAGCAGCCCCCATGAACGGGCAAAGATGGTGTCAAAGATGCTGCCCCTGGCCTCGTGCAGGGCCGCCAGAACGGTGTCCAGCGACTGCCCCTTCTGCTTGATCTGTCCCACCGCCCACTTGAGCGCCAGCGGAGCGCCGCCCGTGGCCTGGTACAGGTGTGACAGCACCTGGTCTTCGGCGTGCTCCAGGGACGCCAACCCCAGCCGTCTGCCTTCGTTGCGGATGACGGCCAATGCCTCCGGTTCGGTCAGGCCCTTGAGCGAGATGGCCCACACGTGGCGCAATTTCTGCTCGCGCGTGGTGATCAGCGCCTTGGACGGCTCCGGCAGATCGTGCAGAAAGTCGCGCACTCCCTCGTCGGTGATCGTCTCCAGGTTGTCTACGATCAGCAGGTAGGGCTTTTCCTGGAGCAACTTGCGTACGGCGACGCGCTTTTCCTCTATGGGCTGCTGGGCGATGCCAGGGTATTCCAGGGTGCGGGCGACGGCGTCGAGCAGCGCGTTCAAGGTCAGTTCGCGGTCCTTGGCCGTGGTCCAGATGAAGCCGCTGAAGGTGGGAATCCCGTCGGCGGGGCCTTCCCCCTTGCTGGCGCGCAGGCACTCGTGGGCCACTTCCAGCGCCAGCACGGTCTTGCCAATGCCACCGATGCCGTCAATGCTGACCAGGTAGGGGCGTGACCGCAGCGCCTCGTACACCCGGGCCTTCTCTGCTGCCCTGCCGATAAAGTCGGTACGGGACGGCAGGTTGTGGGGGATGGTTGGAACAGGCGGGGGTGGTGAGGGGCGGGGTTCCTGGCGGGGCTGCTCTTTCCTCCTGCGCCGCTTCTGGAGATAGTCCAGCACCTGCACGACGCCAGCGGCGATGCCGATGATGATGCCTATACTGCCGATGATCTCCCAAATGCCCATGACAAGCTCTTCTAACTGCAATTAGCCTTGGGCGGTGATGAGGTGTGATGCTATGGGGGAGTCTGCTCACTACTTCAGACTTGGGCGTCAAAGAGCCGCCGAATCCAATTCATCAGTTGATGTGCGTGAGGTGTATCAGCGTCCAAGTAGTGCTTGGTTATCGCTAGGCCCATTGGTGTACCTGGCTCTTCCTGCCAGGCCAGCCAGGTATGAATGTGAGCCTTGGGCTGGTGGGCGGCCGGGAATCGTCGGTGCTGCTCTGAAATTCCCCGCAAGCAATCTTCAGCGTAACCCCAGAGAGGGTCGTCCGGCGGGACCAGAAACGCGACAAAGTCTTCCAGCATGCCGGGAAGTGTATTGTTTGGCATGAACCAGATACCAACTGTCAGTGTGCGCTCTGGTTGTTCAAGGACGACAATGGTCCCGCTGGGATCTGGGTTGGCCGGCACATCTCCATGGCCGGCGCTGGCCAGGATGCTACGCAAGTTCGTCCAACGGACTGCAACATCCGTGTTGGCATCCACGACAATCCCCAGGCGCTCCAGATTGCTGCGCTTGAGTTCGGTGGGGAGGGTGTCGAGTAGGTTGTCAATGCCCTCCTTGTTCTTGATCTCGAAGCATTCAGGGATCTGATGGTGCTTCAGCAG
>DATKWG010000083.1:0-3334 GCA_035529675.1 Anaerolineae bacterium | reverse complement strand
ATCTCACTCCACCTGCCTGGACCGGTACTGAAGGGCCTCAGCCAGATGCTGCGGCTCGATATCCTCGCCCCCAGCCAGGTCAGCGATGGTGCGAGCCAGCTTGAGCACGCGATGGTAGGCCCGGGCACTCAAGCCCAACTGGCGCACGGCCACCTTGATCAGTCCACGCCCCGTCGAGTCCAGGTCACAGAACTGGCGCACCTCGGCGGGACCCATGTCAGCGTTGGAATGGAGGGGGGTGCCTTGGAAGCGCGTTCGCTGTTTCTCACGCGCGGCCTCGACCCGCGCCCGGATGCTGGCTGAGGTCTCGCCCATGGTCATGCCAGTGAGTTTCTCATAATCGACGCGGGGCACGTCAACGTGGATGTCGATGCGGTCCAGCAACGGCCCCGAGATGCGCTTCTGGTAGTTCTCGATCATGCCCCGAGAGCAGGTGCACTCGCGTGTGGGATCCCCAGAGTAGCCGCAGGGGCAGGGATTCATGGCTCCGATGAGCATGAAATTGGCGGGGAAAGTCAAAGACCCCGAGGAGCGCGAGATGGTGACCACCTTGTCCTCCAGGGGCTGGCGCAGCACTTCCAGGGTGCGCATGCCAAACTCGGGGAACTCGTCGAGGAAGAGGACGCC
Organism: Anaerolineae bacterium; assembly: GCA_035529675.1. Taxonomy (GTDB): domain Bacteria; phylum Chloroflexota; class Anaerolineae; order UBA1429; family UBA1429; genus DATKWG01. The sequence continues at coordinate 2,707 of DATKWG010000083.1, read as the reverse complement.
ACGGTGGGCCAGAGAGATCTCCCCCGGGCGGGGCCAGTGGCCGCCGCCGACCAGTCCCGCTCGGGAGACCGTATGGTGCGGCGCTCGAAAGGGGCGATGGGGGATCAGTGGTTGTCCCGGAGGCAGCAGTCCCACGCTCGAATAGATCTTGGTTGCTTCGAGGGACTCATCGATGGTCATCCGTGGCAGGATGCCGGGAACCGCGCGAGCCAGCAGAGTCTTGCCCGTGCCAGGTGGTCCGGTCATAAGGACGCAGTGGCCACCTGCCGCTGCCACTTCGAGGGCCCTTTTCGCGTGCTCCTGGCCGCGAATCTCAGAAAAGTCGATCGCATACTCGGTCTCAGTATCTTGAACCGTCCCTTCGGGGATGTAGGGTTCGATGGGCAGCAGGTTGTTCAAATGCATCACCAGCCGGCCCAGGCTTTCCACGGGTATGACGATCATGTCGGGGATCAGAGCTGCTTCGGGAGCATCCGCCTGCGGCACATAGATGGTGTCGATTCCTTGGTCGCGCGCCGACGAGGCCATCGATATGATTCCATTCACGTGCCGGACGCTCCCGTCCAATGAGAGCTCGCCAATGAAAACACTGCCTTCATATTGGCTGGGAACCTGGTTTGCCCCGGCGAGGATGCCCACCGCTATTGGCAGGTCGTAGGCCGGCCCTTGCTTGCGCAGGTCGGCGGGAGCCAGGTTCACCGTGACTCGTTTCTGAGGGAACGAGAGACGGGAGTTCTGGATCGCAGAGCGGACGCGCTGACGCGATTCCTGAACTGCCGTGTCGGGCAGGCCGACGATGTCGATGACCCCGATCTGGCCGGGGTGCACGTCCACCTCGACGTCAACCAGCACGCCATCCAAGCCCACCAAGGCGCAACTGCTGATCTTGGCCAGCATTCTCCACCCTCTCCCACATGCCTGGCCCCGCGAGTTTAGCACAACACTCCCTGCGCTGGCAAGCACGGCGCGTGCGTGTGGCCTGGAGACGCCGCTTGCTCCGCTTGGGCAAAGCGGCTATCATGGGGAGAGGTCGGGGGATGGTCGCCCAAAGCTGCTAAGCGGGGTGATTGAGGAGAGGATCAGCAGATGAATTCGCGCGAAGTAGTCTTGAGGACGCTGGAGTACACTGGCCCCGAACGTGTGGCCACTTCGTTTCCCGCTCCTTATGAAAGTGACTTTGTCCACACTCAGTATGTGCTTGGAGGCTCTGGTCGAACTTGGCATCGTGCTGGGAACGGGCGTCAGGAATATGTGGACGAGTGGGGCAACACCTGGGGCCGAGTGGATGAGAGTAGCAAAGGCGAGGTGGTTCGCGGAGCGCTGGACCATTGGGGGGACTTCGATGGCCTGCGCCTGCCCGACCTGGCCAATCCCACCATCTATGCCCAGGTGCGAGGAGTGTGCGACGACCCCGACAACGACCGCTTCCGGGTGGGGGATTTGCCGGGCTTTCCCTTCAACATCGCTCGCAAGATGCGGCGGCTGGAATCATTCCTCATGGATATCCTGCTTTGGCCCGACAGGGTGAAGGCGCTCTTGCTGCGCATCGAGGATCTTCTGGCCGATGTCATCGTGGAATATGCGCGCGCGGGCGTCGATGCGGTCATGTTCCCAGAGGACTGGGGGACCCAGAAGGGCCTCATGATTCGCCCCGAGACCTGGAGGAAGATATTCAAGCCAGGGTTCCTTCGCCTGTGTAGGCTGGCTCGCGACCAGGGGATCAAGGTCTTTATGCACTCGTGTGGCAAGATGACCGACATCATCCCCGATCTCATAGAGGCGGGAATCGATCTGCTTCAGTTCGATCAGCCGCGACTTCATGGCATCGACGTGTTGGCTCAGTTTCATGGTCGAATCACCTTTTGGTGCCCGGTGGACATCCAAAAGACGTTGCAGACTCACGATGAGGGCGCCATCGAGCAAGAGGCCAGGGAGATGATAGAGAAGCTAGGCGGTCCAGAAGGTGGGTTTGTTGCCGGCTACTATGGCGATAACGCTTCTATCGGTCTCGACCCCCAGTGGCAGGATGTGGCTTGTCGCGCATTTCTGAGATATGGGGACTATCGCTGTGACGAGCAAGGAGACTGACCTGAGAGGGGTGGGGGCTATGGCCACGGCCAGCATCAAGCGTCACGTGCTTCCCGGCGAGGAGGGTGGAGACACCGCGTGGTTCTACCGGCAGAATGCCTTCGAGCAGCAAGAGATCTTCCGTCAGGTTGCCTTCAAGCGGAGGCACTGGCCCCAACTTGCGGACGGAGTTTGGAGCAAGCGCCCAACGTATACCTACCCTCACATCTTATTACCCCCGGGCAAAGAGCGCCTGGCCTTCTACGAGCCAGTGGCCGACGCCATCCTTTCCTATCTATCCAAGGGGGACATCGCTCTGCATACCGAGGCATTGAACCTCAAAAGCTCTCAGGTCGCCTGTCTGAACTTCCTCTTCCCGCTCCGCCAGAACCCTTCTCTGGCCAAGGTTGCGCTGAGAGATCCTCTGCCAGGAGTGCGCGAAGTGACCGGGATCGAGTTCGAGTACACGGGTCCGCGCGGCGCGACCGAGTGGCTGGGCGAGCCCCGCCGCGGAAAGCGGGGGCAGAACCGTACCAGCATCGACGCGGCCGTCTTTTGGGTCGGCAGGCACAACCGCAAGCATGCTACGCTTATCGAGTGGAAATACACGGAACACGGCTTTGGCAGTTGCAGTGCTTTC
>DATKWG010000082.1:0-4404 GCA_035529675.1 Anaerolineae bacterium | reverse complement strand
TGACCCGACGATTATCGCGTCAATGGCAGGCACCGTTGGCATTACCGCGGTGGGTATGTTTGGCAAGGGCCAGGGCGGCTGGGGGATTGTTCCCTTACCCTTCCCGCTCGGCCTGGTCGTAGGGAGTATTGCCTGGAAGCCGGCCGTCGTGGAGGGCCGCATCGAGCCGCGCGAGATCCTCAACCTGACGGTGGTGTTTGACCACGACGTGATCGACGGGGCTCCGGCTGCCCGGTTTGCGCGGAGATTGGTGGAGCTGATCGAGAGCGGTTATGGGCTGGGCGAGGTTTAGGCCATAACCGCGATTGGCATCGAACCAGTGGCAGTACGGACAGTACAAGTGCTTGCCTAGAGCAGGATGATCCAGAGACAGCAGATTCTTCACCCGTAGTTGAAAAAGCCGAGGAAGACAGGCTTTCCGAAAGAAGATCATGGCGTCTGACGGAGTCGTTTTTGCATCCCCGAACTATTCGTCCCAGGTATCCGCTGACGGAGAAGGAGCAACGCAAGAGAGATAGGGTTGTCGCAGGGCAGGGCAGGCGGTACTATGCGAGACTGGAGGAGCCAGGCTATCCGGTGCCAACGTTGATCAAGCTCATGCTCTTTAGGATGGGCCGAACGAAAATAAGGCTAATGCTCGACGACAGCAGTCGCGACTACACGTACTATGCGGACAAGGGCTGTTCGAATCTGACTACCGCCGGCGCAACTGATCGAGCCTCTCAGCGAACGGGAGAGCGCAGTGCTGCGACTCCTGAGGACTGATCTATCCAGCACAGGGATCGCGCAGGTGCTCCACGTTTCGGTGAACACGGTGCGATCCCACCAGAAGAGCATCTATGGCAAGTTGGATGTCCATAGCCGGTTCGAGGCCATCATGCGAGCGGAAGAACTGGGCCTGCTGTAGCCAGAGCGCGCCAATTCGGATCTCACGTCCCCCGCCGGTCAGGTGGGGGTTTTTGTTTGCCCGAGTGCCGCGAATCACCCATCTGGGATCACCCATGTGGGGATGACAAATCACCAGTCCGACGGTTATTATGGGCATGAATGGAGGTGCAGAAATGGCATGAAGCGAATGCAGACCTTCAGTCACAACCCAATTGAGCCCATCGTGGGGTGGCAAAATCACGACCGCATGAGTGGAGGAGCAACCGATGACCAACGGACGGGCGTCTGGCGGACCAGGCATCTATGAGATCCGGGTGCAGGGAACGCTCGATAGCAAATGGGCCGATTGGTTTGACGGCCTCGCCATCACACCGCAGCAGGGTGACGAAACGCTGCTGGCCGGCCCGGTAGCCCACCAGGCCGCCCTGCATGGTCTGCTGGCCAAGATCCGCGACCTGGGACTACCCTTATTGTCTGTCAAACGGGTCGAGGATGTATCGACAAAATCATCCGAGGAGGCAAGAGATGAAATACAGGGTCCATCACTTTAGCATCAGGATGACGGAAGACCAGGGCAAACTGGAGCAGTTCCTGAACAGCCTGGAGGGCCAGGTCATCGCCATAATCCCGAACGTGACGATGGGGTTTTTCTGGATTCCGCAAGTGAACTTCCTTCTCATCGTAGAGCAGGTGGGCGGAAACAACCCGCCAGAGAAGCATTGAGAACGTTCTTGATCCGCATTGGCTACATGCCGGAGCAGCATGGCCTGTATCTAGATGTCCCTCTGGAGCACGGTCTGATTTACCTGGCCTCGCTGAAGGGGCTGCCCACGGGCGAGGCGCGCAAACATCTCGCTTCGCGTTTTTTCGCGAGATTTCGCGCCTTTCGTGGTCCAAACGCCCTCCCCTAGTTGACTTTACGCACATTGCGGTTTATACTCAGCCCCATGATCCTCCACACCATTCCCGTAGGCATCACCCAGACCAACTGCTACGTCGTCGGCTGCGACCAGACCCACGAAGGGGTCGTGATTGACCCCGGCGGCCACCCCCAGCGCATCCTCAAGGCCATCGAGCAGAGCGGCCTGGCCATCCGCTACGTCCTCAACACCCACTGCCACTTTGATCACATGGGCGCCAACGCGGAAATCATCGCCGCCACCAAGGCCCCCCTCGCCCTCCACCCGGCCGAACTGCCCATCCTGCAGGCCAAGGGGGGCGCCGCCTTGTTCGGCGTCCTGGTCAAAGAAAGCCCCCTGCCCGACCTGGAATTGGACGGCGGGCAGGTGCTCGAGGTCGGCACGCTCCGCTTCCAGGTCCTGCACACCCCCGGCCACTCCCCCGGCGGCCTGACCTTCTACCTGAAAGAAGAGCACGCCGCCTTCGATGGCGACGTCCTCTTCGAGATGGGCGTCGGACGGTACGACCTGCCCGGTGGCGACTGGGACACCCTCGAGCGCTCGATCCGGGAAGTGCTGTACGCCCTGCCCGACGACACCACCCTCTACCCCGGCCACGGCCCCAAGACTACCGTCGGGCGCGAAAAGCGCGCCAACCCCTGGGTAAGATAGGAAGACCTCCCAGGTCTCCAAGACCTGGGAGGTCTTTTCAGGCAATCGGCCGCGTCATAGCCAGGTCCTCGTACGCCTGCACCCCCTTGGCGCTCAGGTAGGTGATGAACTTGAGCGCGTCCAGGCATCCCTCCGGCGCGTACACCCCTCCCTCGCCGGTCAAGAGTTCCCTGCGCGCCAGCATCAGCGTGCCAACGGAAAGGGACAGCCCGGTCGCCTCCCGCATCTGGCCAATCCCACACGCCATGCGGTGCACCTCTTCCCCCGCCATCTCCCCCCACACGTCAATGCGGACCGCCCCCTCTCCCGGCTCCCCGCCCGAGGTCGCCCGCTCGAAGGCATTCAGCGCGCGGGCCACCCCACCCCTCAGGCGACGGCTGGCGAACAGCCCCCACCTCGCAGGCCGGATGAACAACCCCGACCCACGGCCAAACCCCATGAGGAAATTGACCTCCTCGATGCCGGGGATGAAGCGCGGCACTGTCTCCGGCTCACTGTGGCCCATGTTCCAGACCTTGATCTGGCCGAAGCGCGGAAACTCGACCAGCCGCTCCTCGCTGCATGCCGGCACCATCACCCGCTTCCCTGCGCGCCAGGCCACCACCTGGCCACAGATGATGTGCAGCATGTGTCGCACCACCGCCTCGCCTCCCCCCGCGTTCAGGGGCTGGTAGACGTACACGTCGGCGCGCCGCACCCTGTCCAGCCGCTGCGCATAGTAGCGGATGCCCACGTTGGAGAAGCCCGGGCTGGTGCCCAGGCCCACGATCATGGGAAGGTCCTTTTCCCGCGCCGCCGCGCTGAATTGGTCTATCGCCGCTCCTGCCGCCTCCCACTCGTCGCAGATGCTGGCATACGGGACCCCCGCCTCAAGCGCGGCGCGCACCAGTTTGGCCTCATACAGGTGGAAGGGCCCCAACGCCGATGCAGCCACGTCGTAGCCGCGCAGGCTCGCCACCAGTTCGTCGTGGCGGTCGGCATCCACCTGCCGGACGTCCACCTGTGCCCCCTGGCCTGCCAGCCTGGCGGCCAGGGCGCGGGCAGCCGCCACGTTGCGGTCCGCGATGGTCACCCGTCGTACGCCTTCCGACCTCACCAGGTCCTCCACGGCCCGGCTTCCCATGTCGCCGGCGCCCCCCAGAACAATGACCTCCATCGTTCCCTCCTCTCCGTCTTGATTTGAGGCGCGACCCACGAGCGGACCGGCACCACACACCAACATTATACACTCATCATAGAAAAACTCCGCGTCCTCCGTGTCTCCGTGGTTAATCTCTTGCCCAAATGAGAGCAGGGGGCTGGTCTCATCGCTCCCGCTCCACCACGTATTCCGCCAGCCCTCCCAGCATCCGACGCGCCGCGTTGTCCGGCAGCGCCGCCAGCGCCTCCTGGCCCCGCCTGGCGTACGCCCGCGCCTCCTCCATCGCCGCCTCGATCGCCCCCGACGCCCGGATCGCCTCGACTGCCCCCCGCATCTGCTCCTCGCTCCGCTCGCCCGCCAGCACACCGTTGACCAGCGTCTCCCCCTCCGCCCGCTCCAGGTAGCACAGGACCGGCAGCGTGATCAGCCCCTGGCGCAGGTCGCTGCCGGCGGGTTTGCCCAACTGCGCCTCGTCGCCGGTCAAGTCCAGCACGTCGTCCACGATCTGGAACGCCATGCCGAACTCGCGCCCAAAACGGCGCAGGGCCGCTAACTGCCCCTCCTCTGCCCCCGCCAGCAGCCCCGCCATCTCCATTGAGGCGGCGAATAGCGCCGCCGTCTTGGCCTCAATACTGCGGGCATAGTCCTCCCGGCTGTTGTACTTCCCCTGGGTGACGAGCATCTCCCGGATCTCTCCGGCACACATGGTGCGCAGTACGGCCCCATAGACCCCCAGCACGCGCGCCTGCCCCAGGTCTGCGACCAACGACGTGGCCTGGGCCAGCAGATAGTCGCCCGCCAGCA
>DATKWG010000081.1:0-28364 GCA_035529675.1 Anaerolineae bacterium | reverse complement strand
GCCGGCCTGGCCGAGATGACCAACGCAGGTCTTCCGGTGCCGCCAGGTTTCACCTGTACGACGGAGGCGTGTCTGGCCTACTTTGATGCGGGTGGCAAGTTCCCCGAAGGGATGTGGGAGCAGGTACAGGAGGCGATGGGTGTCGTCGAGGAGCAGACGGGCAAAGCATTCGGCGATGCCAGGAGCCCATTGCTGGTCTCGGTGCGTTCGGGAGCACGGGTGTCCATGCCTGGCATGATGGACACCGTGCTGAACGTCGGTCTGAACCAGGAAACCTTGAAGGGCCTTGCCGAGCTCTCGGGCAACGAGCGCTTTGCCTACGATTCCTATCGGCGCCTTATCTCGATGTATGGGCGCATAGTGAAAGAAATCGATGGAGCGTTGTTTGAGGACGTGCTTACTTTCTACAAGGCGAGGACCGAGGGTGGGCGAGACACGGATCTGACCGTGGACATGCTGAGAGAAGTTGTCGCAGACCACAAGCGCATCTACAGAGAGCACGTGGGCGTCGATTTTCCGGAGGACGTCTGGGACCAGCTTCGGCAGGCAGTCGAGGCGGTGTTCGACTCCTGGTTCGGCGACAACGCAACCGAGTATCGACGCCATAACAACTTGCCTGATCACTGGGGCACTGGGGTGAACGTGTGCACCATGGTCTTCGGAAACATGGGTGATGACTCGGGCAGTGGCGTCGCCTTCACCCGCAATCCCAGCACAGGCGAGAAAGAACTCTATGGCGAGTACCTCATGAATGCTCAGGGTGAGGATGTGGTCGCGGGCATTCGTACTCCACTCAAGATCGCGGAGCTGGCGGCGTCGAATCCTGCGATCTATGACAGGTTCGCCCAAGTCGCCGAGATGCTGGAGAGGCACTACCGAGACATGCAGGATGTCGAGTTCACTTTCGAGAAAGGGCGTCTTTGGATACTACAGACGCGCACGGGGAAACGGACGGCGCGTGCCGCGATAAAGATCGCTGTGGATCAGGCCAACGAGGGTCTCATTACCAAAGAGGAGGCCGTGCCCAGAGTAACCACCGAGCAGGTGGATGTCATGTTGCATCCCTACTTTGACCCAGAGGCAAAGGCTGAGGCCATCGAGCGAGGCGACCTGATTGCCAAAGGGCTGAACGCATCGCCGGGTGCGGCCACTGGGGTGGCCGTCCTGGACTCGGCTCGAGCCATGGAGCGGGCCGAGGCAGGCGAAGACGTGATTCTGGTGCGGCCAGAGACATCGCCTGATGATGTGGGGGGTATGCTCCTCTCGAAGGGCGTCCTCACCCAGCACGGTGGGGCCACATCTCACGCCGCGGTGGTGGCTCGGGGCAACAACCTGCCCTGCGTGGCGGGGTGTGGGGAGATCAATGTGCAGCCCGATGCGCACCGGTTCACGGCGGGGGGGCGGGTCATCAGAGAGGGTGATGTCATCTCTATCGACGGTTCCACGGGCGAGGTCTTTGTCGGGGCCATACCCACCATGGGCGTGGACTTTGCCCAGGAGATCGACCTGGCAACCCTGTTGAGCTGGGCCGACGAGATCCGCCGTTTGGGCGTCTACACCAATGCCGACTACCCACGCGATGCTCACCAGGCGCGGGCCTTTGGGGCCGAGGGCATCGGCCTCTGTCGCACCGAGCACATGTTCTTCGAGGAGGACCGTCGTCCGGCGGTAGTGGGCATGGTCATGGCCGCCACCGAGGAGGAGCGTGCCAGCTATCTGGATGAGTTGCTCCCCTTCCAGCGGGAGGATTTCGAGGGCATCTTTGAGGCCATGGACGGCATGCCGGTCATCATTCGTCTGATCGACCCACCCATGCACGAGTTCTTGCCCGGGCGCGAGGTACTGCTGGAGGAGGTCACCAGGCTGCGCTGCACGGGTGATGACCCCGAAACCCTGGCCGAGAAAGAAAAGATGCTGCGAGTGGTCGAGTCGATGTGGGAGACCAATCCCATGATGGGTTTGCGGGGCTGCCGCGCAGGACTCATGTATCCGGGTCTCACCGAGATGCAGGTGCGGGCCATCTTTGAGGCGGGCTGTCGTCAGGCGAGGAGGGGGATCGGCGTCCACGTCGAGGTGATGATCCCCCTGGTCAGCCACGTGAACGAGCTGCGCGAGGAGCGAGCCAAGCTCGAGAAGGTGGCCAGGGAGGTCATGCGGGAACAAGGAATCGAGATCGACTACAAGTTCGGCACCATGATCGAGACGCCACGGGCAGCCCTGACCGCCGGCGAGCTCGCCGAGTATGCCGAGTTCTTTTCCTTTGGGACCAATGACTTGACCCAGATGACCTATGGCTTTTCACGGGACGACGCCGAGGCCAAGTTCTTGCTTGCCTACGTCGAGCGCCAGCTCTTGCCCAGCAACCCATTCCAATCGTTGGATCAGGTGGGCGTCGGCAAGCTGGTGGAAACCGCCGTCGAGTTGGGGAAACGCGCCCGCCCGGATATCGAGATCGGGATATGCGGCGAGCATGGCGGCGATCCCGAGTCCATCGACTTCTTCCACCGGGTGGGCCTCGACTATGTGAGCTGCTCGCCCTACCGCGTTCCCGTGGCGCGACTGGCAGCAGCCCAGGCGGCTCTCCGAAACAGGTAGGAGTGCTGCCGGAGGGAGCAGGGGCGCATGTGCCCCGGCTGTGCCGGGATCTGCGACGATGCGCCCCTACTGGTCTTAGCGGATAGCTCCTGGGGCGTATGTGCGCTTGAGACCCTACGCTCGTACCCCTGAAGTTCGGGGCACTTGCGCTCAGGCTGACAGGCACGGTGGCTGGCGCTGACTTTTTCGGCACCTTCGATCGCGGCCGTGCGCGTGATTGACAGGCCACCGCCGTTGCGATATGCTCCTTGGGCGCGAATCCGCCGTCCCCCGTGTATTCGCCGACGCGTGCATCGGACTGACCAAGGGCGGCCCGTCGTCTTCAGCTAGGTGTTTTGTTGCCCCGTCAACGGCGTGCATCGTCATTCAAGCAGCTATTACCCCTGTTTCATAGTGTGGAGGCGGACCTGGGCGCTCGTTGAGAAGTGCCGTTTGCAGGGTAGGTTGCCAAGCAGCGAGTGGACTGGTCGATTCGGGTAAGGACGTGACCAAGACTCCCATGCGGTGGCTGGCAGAGTTGGCTGAGGTAGGCAGGGCGTCTGATCGCACAGTTGGCGCCCGCGCATTCCTGGTTGGACTGCGCGCCGCCCTCCTGCTGTTCTTGCTGACAACTCCCCTCGTCCCTGTTGGCGCCGACGACCCTGGGCTCGAGCTCCTGGTCTCAGTAGAGCCGACGACCGTTCAGGTTGGGCAGACTCTGGACTACTCCATCACCTTGCGCAATTCCAATGCTGGGGCGATGTCTGATGCCACTGTCAGGCATGTGCTGGCAGAGGGTTTCACCTATGTCGCCGGGTCTACAGAGATCTCGTACAATCACACCCCCATATCTGCCTCTGACCCCGTGGTGTCTGGAGGCAGCCTGAGCTGGCCGGGCCTCGACGTGCCCGCTGGGCGGGGCACCAGCCTCGCAGGGATGCACACCTTCGTGCAGGATCGCTGCAGCAAGTCCTACATCGAGTACCAACTGGACAGGGTGAGCGAGTTGATGGAGCCCAACGCTTTTGCCAAGCAGCTCTTTTACGGGATCACAAAAGAGACCACCGGCCCGTTGGCCTGCTGGGCGGATTTCGTCAACGCATGTTACGATCGTGGGCTCCTGCCCGTGGTGCGTCTGCAGGGGAGATACGGCGGGCCGAACTGGATCAAACCCCAGGCAACGGCCCCGGGAGACTACTCCGAGATCGCCCAGGCCTATGCGCGAGTGGTCAATGGATTGCCCAAGCGGGAGGGCCGGCCGCTCTACGTCGAGATCTGGAATGAGCCGAATCTGGACATTGAGTGGAGTGGGCAGGCGAACCCGACAGAATACGCCCATTTCCTCGTTGATGTGGCCCAGGCGATCCGCGCCCTGGGAGATGGGCGGGTGAGGATACTCAATGGGGGGCTCTCGCCTGGTGGCAACTATGAGAGTCGCGCCTTCATCGATGCCATGGCCAGCGTACCCGGCGCGCTGCAGGCCTTTGACGTGTGGTCGGTGCATCCCTACCCGGGCAATCATCCTCCCGAGTACAACATCCACGATGGGACGGCGACGATCTACAAGGAACTGACCATCGACAGCTACCTGCTCGAGCTGGAGCGTCTGGCGGCGCATGGGCGGGTTGGCGTGCAAGTGCTGCTGACCGAGACGGGATACGCTCTGGGGCAGAGCAACTTTGTCTTTCAGGGGTACCCTCCCATCGGCGAGGCCAATCGCGCTGACTACATCTTGCGTGCTCTTCGCGACCACTGGAGCCGCTGGCCGGAGGTGTTAGGGGTGTGTCCCTTCGAGTTGGTAGACCCCTTCGGCACCTGGTGGGTTTGGGACTGGCTGTATCCCAGTGGCGCCAGGCATCAACAGTATGATGCGGTGGCCTCTCTGGACATGACGCCTGGGCTGGCCAAAGGCGAGCTGGCGGTCCGCTTTCGCGTCCGGGCGTCCGACCAGCCCGGTACCTATGGTGGCCGGGTGGAGGTCATCTCCAGCAGCGGTGACTTGATAGCGCATGTGGATGTGCCTCCGGTGCAGGTGGGCGGCCTACCGCCGACCCCCACCCCAAGTGTCACCGCCAGTCCAATAGCTACGCCGACTCACTCGCCCACACCATCGGTTACGCCAGTATGCTACCCGGTGCTTGAGAACGTTAGCTTTGAGGATGACGGAGCTTGGGAGCTGCCCAATACGGTTCACCCCGCCTCATACACTGAGACTCTGGCGCACCAAGGGATGCGTTCGATGCTGGTGGGCGTGGTTGGCGAAGCGAACTTTGCCAGCTACTCGTCTGCCCGGCAGGCGTTCCAGGTTCCTGCCTCCTGCAGCTCCGTTCAGATTGCCTTCTGGTACTATCCGGTGTCGGAGGACACCGCGCACGGACGGCAGTACGTGCTGCTGCTGGATGCGGACAAGCAGTACCTGGAGACCGTCATGTGGATCGCCTCTGACGCCCGGCAGTGGGACCTTTGGCAGCACGAGGTGGTTGGCCACCAGGGGGAGACTCTTTGGATTCACTTTGGCGTGTACAACGATGGCCAGGGCCCAGCCAGTGCGATGTACGTCGATGATGTGGACGTGCAGCTATGCGGCCCAGATGGTATCCTGGCCCCCACGGCCATGCCCTCATACGGGCGGCTCTGGCTGCCCCTCCTGTGGAAGGAGGCTCTGAGCGGCGTGTCGGCACAGGAGGAATCGCGCCCTCGCGAGACCCCTACCTCTCCAGTTGGTGTGTCGGCAATCGATCTGGCGTTGCCGGCGCGACCTGCCGGATTGACTGCGTTGGCGCTCCCGTCCGAGGAGGGTGAGGCGGGCCAGATTCGGGCGATGGCCCTCGACGAGCGACGGCGTCGGCTTCTGCTGGCCGTTGAGGATGAGCTGATGGTGCTGGACGCCGTGAGTGGACGTACCATCTTCTCTCGGCCGCTCGCATCGTCGGCCATGGCCTTGGCGGTGGATGGCGACTCGGGAACCATCTATGCGGTGCTCCCAGACCGGGGTGAACTGCGTGTATTCGCGTCTGATGGCGCCGAGCGGAGGCGCATCGATGGTCTGGGTCGCCCGACGAATCTGGTCGTGGGACTGGGACGGGTGTACGTGGCCGACAGTGCTGGTCATCGGGTGGTTGCCATCGACAGTGAGAACCATAGCATAATCGTTGAGCGATCGTTGCCTGCCCCCCCTCTGGCCCTGGCCCTCGACCCGCGCACCCGTCGGCTGTATGTGGGCCAGATGGGCACCGGCATGATTCTGGCTCTGGATGCCGACACGTTGGGCTTGGAGGACCAGGTGGCCTTGGAAGGCTTGGGGTATCCTCGCGACCTCGCCCTGGATGCGACAACCGGAAGGCTCTATGTGGCCCATGCCCTGTCGCCCAAGTATGGTGCCATCTCGGCCATTGACCCGGCGGACATGTCGGTTGTGGCCACGGTCTGGGGCGATCGAGATAGGCCCCTCTCGGAGGCGGATGCGGTTAGTGTGGATGGCAGCCGAGGAGTGGCGCTATTGGGATACGCCGATGGCCTGGTCGCCCTGGATGCGGCAAGCCTTGAGGTGCTAGACACCGCGCGGATTGCTCGTGGGGGATGGGCTGGCGTGCTGGCGATCGATCGCCTGGAAGGCACGGCATACGTCGCAGAGGATAAAGGACGCCTCTGGAGTTGGCGGCCCGTGGTTTCCGACGATGAGGTGTGGCCATGAGTGTAGCTGACGAGATCAAGCGGCGCCTGGATATCGTCGAGTTCATCGGCTCCTATGTTCCCTTGCAGAAAGCGGGGCGTAGCTTCAAGGCGCTCTGCCCTTTCCACACTGAGAAAACGCCCTCCTTCATCGTGTTTGCCGAAACCCAAAGCTGGCATTGCTTCGGGGCTTGCTCAACTGGTGGAGACATCTTTGCCTTCGCCATGCGTCAGGAGAACATGACCTTCTCTGAGGCCCTTCGGTTCCTGGCCGAGAGGGCTGGCGTTAGCCTGCGTCCACTGGACGGGGAGGAGGCGAAGCGAAGGGACGAGCTGGACCGTCTGCGCGCGGTCAACTCGGCTGCAGCAGAGCACTATCATAGAGTGCTCATGGCAACGCCTGGGGGAGAGTCAGCCGTGCGCTATCTGGAGGGGCGTGGCGTCAGCCGCGAGACCATGGCCACTTTTCAGTTGGGATACGCCGTCGATGACTGGCATGAGCTGGAGCAGCATCTGGGGCGAGCAGGCATTTCGCAAGGAGATATGTTGGCCGCTGGGCTGCTCACCCAAGCCGAAAGCGGAAACGTCTACGATCGCTTTCGGGGCAGGCTCATGTTTCCGATACGGGATGTGCGAGGTCAGGTCATTGGCTTTGCCGGCCGCGTGCTGGATGACTCGGTGCCCAAATACCTCAATTCGCCCCAGACGAGCCTCTTCGACAAGGGAAGCGTACTATATGGTATCGACCTGGCACGCAAGAGCATCCGTGACTCTGGTAGGGTGATCATAGTCGAAGGGTATATGGGCGTCATCGTTCTGCAGCAGTGCGGGGTGCCCAATGTGGTGGCCTGCATGGGCACCGCGCTGACAGAGCAGCAGCTACGCATCCTGAAGCCGATGACCAAGGTGCTCATCCTGGCTCTGGATGCTGATACGGCCGGCCGGCTGGCCACCGAGAGAGGAGTGAGGATGGCGCAGGAGCTGCTCAAGCAGAGGGTCGTGCCCGTTCTCACGCCAAGAGGGCTCGTTCGCTATGAGGAGCAGTTGGACGCCGAGATCCGCATCCTGGTGTTGCCCGAGGGCCTGGATCCAGACGAGCTGGTTCTGCGCGATCGGGCCCGGTGGGACGCATTGGTGACCCACGCCCTCTCCGTGGCGGACTACTTCTTTGAGGCGGTAGTGCAGGAAGTGGATACCTCCACGGCAAAGGGCAAGAGGGTTGGGGTGGAGAGGCTGTTGCCGGTCATCGCGGCGCTGGGGAGCCCGGTGGAGCGGGCTCACTATCTGCAACGCCTGGCCCAGATGGTGCGTGTGGACGAGCGCGACCTTGCTGTTCAGCTTGATCGGTTGCGGCTCGGCTCTGCCGAGTCTGATCGGGGCAGGGTTCGCGCGCGGGATCAGAGGTCGCCAGATCGGCCAGTGCCGGATCAAGCCGCGCAGCCGGCGTTTGGTCTCGAGGAAAGGTGCCTGGCCCTGCTTTTGCAGACGCCGGCCACGCTGCTGCAGGCCACGAAGACCGGAATGCTGGGCGAGGAGGCATTTCAAGATGCGCGCAACAGGGAGATCTTTGCATCCTTGCGGCGCTTCGCCCTGGCCGATCCCGAGTGCGACGACATCAAGGTCGGCGCGGGGCTTGACACTGACCAGAGCGCTCATGTAGAATGGTTGCTGGATACTTTGTGTGCCGGACCTCCCTTCTCTCCCGAGATGGCTCGGGAGGACCTCGTAAAGTGCTCCATGCGCTTGCGCAAGAAGTACCTCTCGCGTCTGATTGGTGAGTTGCGGTTTGTGCAGCAGGATGCTCAGGAAACTGGGACAGAAGAGCGCGTTCGAGAGATCAATGAGATGATCGAAGACCTTACAGGCGACTACCTTCAGATCGACCAGCGGGCCTATGCCGCAACTCTCGCTGGTCGAAGCAGACGCGACGTCCGTATCCGATGAGGCTGCCCGACATGGCCAGGGATAGTGGACGCGAGGGACCCGACAGACGAGGGGATGGTCTGTTCGCCAGAAGGAGAGAGGACGCCGTGGCGCGTTCTGGCAAAGACGACGACAAGGGCGACAGTGTCAGAGAGGGGAACGATGCCGTCGAGGCGGCGGATATCCCCGAGGTCGCCCCTGGCGAAGAGATTGCAGACGAACTAGGTTCCGACGAGGCCCAAGGTGCTGACCATCCGGTGGCATCGACTCTTTTGCCGCAAGGCGAGTCGGCACTCGTTGGTGATCCCGTGCGTATGTACCTGCGCGAGATTGGGCGCGTTCCCCTTCTCAGCGCAGAACAAGAGAGAAAACTCGCCGAGACCATTCAGGCCGGCTTTGAGGCCGCAAAGCGACTGGCGGCCGATGAAGAGTCGCTGCCCCCGCAGATGCGACAGGCTCTGGAACTCAAGGTGATGCATGGCAATATTGCTCAGCGTCGCTTTGCGGAAGCAAACCTGAGACTCGTGGTCAGTGTTGCCAAGCGCTACCTGGGTCGGGGGCTCTCCTTCTTGGATCTCATCCAGGAAGGGAATATCGGCTTGCTTCGTGCCGTGGAAAAGTTCGACTCCAGAAAGCTCTACAAGTTCAGCACTTACGCCACTTGGTGGATTCGACAGGCCATAAGCAGGGCGATTGCCGACCAAGCGCGGACCATACGTATTCCGGTGCACATGGTCGAGTCGATCAACCGCGTGGTTCGAGCGATGAGAGAGCTTCAGCAAGAGCTGGGCCGCGACCCCACACCCGAGGAAATCGCAGTGGTCATGGACATGGTCAAGGACCTGGACAGGGAATCGGTGGACGAGGCCGGGATTGGTGACCACAAGCTATCGGACGACGTGCGTAGCCGCCTAAGGCAGGCAGCGAGAAAGGTACGCCAACTCATGAGGGTTTCCCAGGAGCCGATGTCTCTGGAAACCCCGGTGGGGTCCGAAGAAAGCAGCGTCTTGGTTGACTTTATAGCCGACGATTCGGTGGCTGGTCCGGTGGAGCAGACGGACCAAGAGCTGCTTCGCGAGCAAATGCGCGACAGCCTCGAGTGCCTGACCGAACGCGAACGCGAGGTGCTGGCGCTTCGCTTTGGCCTGGTCGATGGCGAGAGTCGTACGTTAGAGCAAGTCGGGCTGCAGTTTGGGGTAACCCGAGAGCGGATCCGTCAGATAGAGGCCAAGGCGTTGCGCAAGCTCCGCCATCCTACCAGAAGTCGCAAGCTGAGAGACTACCTGCCGTAAAGGCCCGGAGCACTGTCAGCCGAACCGCGTTGGTCGGGCCCCGAGACCCGGTCAGCGAGGAGGCACCTCGATGGGCCAGCACGAGGGTTGAGGCGTTCGTGGCTGAGGCATGGATATGGCTTGGCAGGCCTTGACAAAGATGAGGAGCGTATCATGCGACACTCTCTGGTGGTGAGTACCGACCTGGGAAGGGAAACCATCAACAGGAACATCTACGGTCACTTTGCCGAGCACCTCGGGAGGTGCATCTACCATGGGTTCTGGGTTGGCGTGGATTCGCCCATCCCGAATGCGCGCGGCATTCGTACCGATGTGGTGGAGGCCCTCAAGCGGACCGGGATTCCTGTGCTGCGTTGGCCGGGTGGGTGCTTCGCTGACGAGTACCATTGGAAAGAGGGCATCGGTGCGCCCGAGGAGCGCCCATCCATGGTCAATACCCACTGGGGCATGGTGACTGAGAACAACCATTTCGGCACGCACGAGTTCATGGACCTGTGCGACCAGCTCGGGTGCGAGCCCTACATCTGCGGCAACGTTGGCAGCGGCACCGTTCGGGAGATGCAGGAGTGGGTCGAGTACATCACCTTTGCCGGCCAGTCGCCCATGGCCGACGTGCGCCGAAAGAACGGCCGGGAAGAGCCATGGAAGGTGAAATACTGGGGGGTAGGCAACGAGAACTGGGGTTGTGGTGGTCGCATGCGTCCCGAGTACTATGCTGACCTATACCGTCGCTATCAGACATATCTGCGGAACTTTTCGGGGAACGACCTCTTCAAGATCGCCTGCGGTGCGCCCGGCCCTCGCTATGGCTGGACCGAGGTCCTGATGCGCGAGGCGGGACAGATGATGGACGGGCTGAGCCTCCACTACTACACCCGTCTCAGGAGACATCCAGCCGACAGGGGCTCGGCAACCCAGTTCGGAGAGGCCGAGTGGTTCGCCATCCTGCAGAAGGCCCGGTTTATGGAGGAGCTGGTCTCGAAACACTCGACCATCATGGATATGTACGATCCTGACAAGCGGGTCGGCTTGATGGTTGACGAATGGGGCACCTGGTATGAGGCGGAGCCGGGGACCACCCCCGGGTTCCTCTATCAGCAGAACTCCCTGCGCGATGCCCTTGTTGCCGGAATCACCCTCAACATACTGAACAACCATTGCGATCGCGTTCGAATGGCCAACATCGCCCAGACTGTCAATGTCTTGCAGGCGATGGTGCTGACCAAGGGCGAGAGGATGGTCCTCACGCCGACCTATCATGTGTTTGAGATGTACAAAGTCCACCAAGATGCGACCCTTCTGCCAGTCAGCCTCACCTGTGGCGACTATACATTCGACGATGACCAGATCCCGGCCCTGAGTGTCTCGGCCTCGCGGGACCGGGACGGCAGGGTGCATGTGTCGCTCTGCAATCTTGACCCTAACGAGCAGGGTGACGTCGTCTGCCGTCTGCGCGGGGCAGAGTTCTCAAAGGTGACCGGCCGCATCTTGACCGCCCAGAGAATCAACGCACACAACACGTTCGACCAGCCCGAGCAGGTAAAGCCAACCAAGTTTGGTGCCGTCAAACTTGAGGGCACTGAACTGACCGCCGCGTTGCCGCCAAAGGCGGTGGTGGTTCTGGAGTTAGAGTGAGGCGCACGTTCGGCCTCGTCGTGGCCTTGCGACGGCGGCTATTGCGGCTTGCACCTGCATACCCCGCGCCCGTGTGTCACCAGCGCAGTGATCACCTGGTCGCGGCAGGGGCCGATCATCATGTCGGCCGGTTCATCAGAAGACAAGGCGCGTGACCGCGCATGGCCGGCCCCGAGGGGTGTTTAAGCCTGGCGGAGCTCTTCCAGACCGGCATCACCGCCATGGAGACCTGGTGGCCGGCCGTTGGGCGCATGCGCACCAACATAGAGGACTTTGAGTGGGACGTGGATCCCCACCCCGAAGGTGCGGTGACCAAGAGCTGCAGCGGTGGGGGGACGGGACACACCCTGTGCGAGTTCACGGACCACCAGGAGGAGGCGTGGGCCTTCATGAAGTACGTCATCACCAAGCCCTGCGTGGAGAAGTGGACCGAGATCATGGGCATAGTGCCACCCCTTAGGTCGGTGGCCGAGAGCCCGGTGTTCCAGGTCCCCGACCAACCGCCGGAGCACATCCTGGTCTTCACCAAGGGGGCTGCCTACCTGCACCCGGACGCCCGTCATGTCAAGTTCCCCCAGTGCAGCCAGATCATGAGCAGCGAGATGGAGTATCTTTGGGCGGGCGAGCGCACTGCGCAAGAGGTGGCGGATTCGATGGTCGAAAAGATCGACAAGGTGCTCCAAGAGGAGTAGCCTTCCCTGGCGAGCTTCTTGCGATCGACAGGTGCGAAGGGAGGCCAGTTCGAGGCTTGACCTCCCTTCCTTGCTGCTCAGCCCAGTCACCACAGGTATGTCGAACGTGGATAATCTCAAGAAAGGTACAGTGGATGTTGGGAATCGTCTGCGCTCTGGGGATGGCGTTGTGCTGGGCCAGCATGGGAATCGTGCTTCGCAGCCTGCCGGCTCGCCTGGATGCGTTCGTGGTGACCGGCCTGCGGGCCACCTTCGGCATGGTCGCCATCGCCCTACTTGTGGTGGCAACCGGAGGCGCGGCGCAGTACCGTCTGTTGACCACGACAAAGGTCCTATACCTGGTTGGCTCGATCCTCGCGGGCGGGGTCGTGGGCGACACGTTGTACTTGAAGGGTCTTCGGCTGCTGGGCATGAGCCGATGCTTCCCCATCATCAACAGTTTCCCGCTGTTCACCGTCTTGTGCAGTACGCTCCTGCTTGGCGAGCGAATCAGTCTGGTGGCGATGTCTGGCATGTTTCTAGTGTTTGTGGGCATCTACCTGGTCGCGCGCTCCAAGGAGAGCAGTGGTGGCGGTTCGAGCGTGCGCGTGTCGTCACGGGACGTGACCAGAGGCGTGCTGATGTCGCTGGCCACGGCTGCCCTGTACGGCGTCGAGGGCGTGCTGGTTTCGCTTGGCGCTCAGGACGTAGGCAGCGTCGTGGCCAACAGCGTGCGAGTGCCAGTAGTAGCCGTGGTGGCGTCCCTGATAGCTGCGCGACGTGGGCAGTGGTCACAGGTGTGTCGCCTTGATCGGCGCACCGTGCTCCTCCTGGTCTTGGCTGGCAGCGTAGGTTGGGCTTTGGCCGGTTCGCTTTGGGTGGCTGCCATTCGGTTCGCTGGCCCCAGCAGGGCCGCGATCGTCGGGTCCACCGCTCCTCTTTTCGGCGTACCTCTGAGTATGCTCTTCTTGCGGGAAAAGCCGACCCGCTACACCCTGGCGGGCACGGTGCTGACAGTGGCTGGCGTCGTCTTGGTGCTCTAGGGGAGCGACCCCGGCAACCTGGGCGGTCCCCCGAGTGGGTGGCCGCGTAGCGCCTTGCCACGGTTCGGCAACACCTTGGTCTGTCCGTTCCTCAAACCCTCTGGCCGAGCTCTGTGTGCAATCGGTCTGTGGACGGCTGGCACACAGGGTGGTATATTGGTGGTGCTTGCGGAAGGAGCCGCCTGGTTGCCTGTGAAAGGTCAGAACGGCTGGTAAGCCCAGGGCGGCGTGGGCGTTCTCGTCGGGTAGTGTGGGTGTCGGAGCCGGTGCTGCCGCTTCTGCCACATCGTGGCCCAGCTCGCGCCAGCACTCTCCCCGAGCCACTGTCGCTTCAGCGCTTCGTGAGGTGACCATCGGTCCATCGTTGGGCAGGTGACGGGCGTGATAGATGATCCTGCTGGAGGGAGAAAGGGACATCTTTTGGAAGCCCGTTCCCTGGAGCATAGCTTACACTGTGGAAAGTGAGGACAGCCGAGTTGGTTGGTGAGACGCGTGAATGGGATTCGATCTCTGCGCGGGCTGGCGATCTCCTTGGGCAGGGATACCATTGATCTGAGTCGATGATGCTCGCCGTGGGTAGGCATGTGCTGGGCGACCTGGGGGCAAGAAGCGTGCGGATGGCTACCGCCCTTGCGGGGGGGCTGGGATCCACCCACCAGGAGATGTGCGGGGCGCTGAGCGGAGGGGTGTTGGTCATTGGCGGCTTGCTTGGCCGAGATGTCGCGGATCAGGATGACGCGCCGGCTCTGGATCTGGCCAGGCGCTACAGGGAGCGCTTCCTGGCGGCGTTTGGTGACACGCAGTGCGCCAGGCTGCGTGAGATGGTCCGTGCGCCAGGCAGCCTCGGGTCCTGCGCCGTGCTAGTCGAGCGTGCCGCGAGGATTCTCCTAGAGCTGCTGGATGAAGGACTGCGCCCTGAAGGCTAGAATTGGGGCGTTCTCTCTCCACGTTGTGGCTGCGAACGGTCGCCAAGGAGCTTTCGCGGATTCCAGGGCGGCGCGGGGTCGGATACGTGGACTGGCGCAGGCGTAACTGTCAAGCCTGGCGTAGTGTGGCGAGCAAACTGAGAGGTGGACACAGATGGACGATTTGGTGGAACTCTGGGAAAGCCCTGCTGGCCAGGGAAAGTGCATGATCGCGGGATGGCATCAATGGGCAGATGCGGGTGCTGTTTCATCGGGCCTTCCTCAGTATCTCATAGACCAGACCAACGCGAGGAGAATCGGCCAGATAAAACCCGACAGCTTCTATCTATTCCAACTGCCCGGTACCCATCATCTCTTGAGACCACAGGTGAAGCTCAGTGAGGGTCACAGAGAAGAGATGGGAACCAGGAGAAACGAGTTCTTTTTCTCGAGCGAGGGCAACAGAGGGTTCCTGATCTTTCTGGGAGAAGAGCCTCATCAGAATGAGGAGCGGTACGCACAGGCCTTCTTCGATGCGGTCGAGGAGCTGGGTGTGACAAGAGTAGCCATAGTCGCGGGGGTGTACGGTTCAATGCCCTACGACAAACACCGGGAGGTCTCGTGCGTCTACAGTCTTCCGGGGATGAAGGAGGAGTTCGCCGAGTATGCTGTCAAGTTCTCTAACTATGAGGGCGGGGCAACCATAGGTACGTATCTGGCTCACAAGGCAGAAGAAAGGGGCATAGAACTCGTCTGCTTCTATGCCTATGTACCGGCCTATGACTTCTCGCAACTGTCGATCAGCGTCCAGCAGATGAGGATTGAGCAAGACGCCACAGCATGGTGTCAACTTATGAGAAGATTCAATCACATGTTCGATATCGGGTTTGATCTGTTGGACCTCGAGAGGAAGAGCAGCGGACTCATCTCGGCGATGGACGCCAGGATCGACACTCTGGAAAGGACGATGCCACAGCTAAAGGTAAGAGAGTACATGGACAAGTTGGCCAGCGACTTTGTGGAAACGCCCTTTGTGGCTCTTGGTGACGAGTGGGAAAGCGCGCTCGAAGACCTCT
The DNA here is from genome assembly GCA_035529675.1 of Anaerolineae bacterium. Lineage (GTDB taxonomy): Bacteria > Chloroflexota > Anaerolineae > UBA1429 > UBA1429 > DATKWG01. The sequence continues at coordinate 13,573 of DATKWG010000081.1, read as the reverse complement.
TTGAAGATGCGGAGGAGTAGCGGTCTGTCGGTCCTGATCTGATAGGCGATGTCCATCTGCAGCAACCTCCTGCGGCTGGGTGGCCTGTCGGTTTCACCGCCGCCTGGAAGGGTCAGGAACATCCCTTGGACGGGACGCGTCTTGAACAAGAGTGGCCTCGATCGGTTCAGGAGATACGGGTAATGCCTAGTGATCGTGTCTTTGAAGCGAAGGGCCGATCTCGGCGGGGTCGCGCTCAGCCGCTGGCGGCGATCATACTCTTGCTGCTGCTGGGGATTACCGGTGGCCTGGCCGGTCTGTGGGGGGTAATGTGGGGGGTGCAAGAGCACTGGGAGGGTCGCATCTATCCCAACGTCCACGTGCTCGGCGTCAACCTGGGAGGCTTGACCCTGGACGAGGCGCGCGCAGCGCTGGATGGGGTCGCCGACCGCGCCGACCGGGGCATATTGATTCTCACTGATGGTGAGAGCTACTGGCAGATTCCCTGGGGCGAGGCGGGGATGCAGATCGACATGGACGGGACCCTTCGGGCGGCCTATGCGGTCGGGCACTCGCCCGGCGATAGACACTGGAGGCGGTGGCGGCGCGTGTGGCGAAGCCACCATGACGTGCGGCCGGTGTTGGCTCTGAACCTGACTCCAGCGCGGGCGGCCTTGGAGCGGATGGCGCCCGCCGTGGCGTTGCGCGCTGAAGACAGGTCCTTGCGTCGCCAGGGCGATCAGATAGTCTTGGTGAAGGGACGACCCGGAAGGGAGCTGGACATCGAGGCCTCGTTGGAGGCGTTGATCGTTGCTCACCAGTTGGCCACCACGGAGCCTGTGAAGCTGGCCTTCCGGGCCATCCCGCCGCGCGAGCTAGATGCGGCGACCCTGGCGGCAATGCTGGAGCGCCTGGCTCCTGAGGTGGCGCAGCCTTCCGGCGAATCGACGTTGCGACTTGAGGGTGACCAGATAGTGCTGGTGGAGGCACGTCCCGGAAGGGAGCTGGACGTGGAGGCTTCTCTGAGAGCGTTGATTGCCACCCAAGAGAGACACCAGTGGCAACCGGTGACCTTGGCCCTCAGGCCGATTTCCCCACGTGAGCTAGATGTGGCCCCCCTGCAGGTGCAGGTCGATGCCCTGCTCGATCGGCAAGTCGATCTGGCGGCATACGACGCGCTGAGGGACAAGACCTTCACCTGGACCTTGGACCGGAAGCAGACGATGCGCTGGCTGCGCCTGGAGCCGGGCGAGAACGGCGAGGCGTACACCCTGCGGGTGGACGAAGCTACCGTGCGGGCGACGCTAGAGACTCTTGCGGCAGAGCTTGGGGAGGGATGCGGCTTCCGCATGGAAGAGGCTATCGAGGAGGTGATGGCGGCGTTCCGGCAAGGGGGCGGTCGAGTGACCTTGTACATGACCCACGCCCCGCGCACCTACATCGTCAAGTCGGGCGATACGGCGGTCAAGATCGCGGCAGCCCATGGGATGCCCCTGTGGACCCTCACCCAGGCCAACCCAGAGGTCGATCTGAGCCGCCTACAAGTGGGACAGGAGGTGGTGATTCCCACGCAAGATATACTGACCCCGCACCTGCCCGTTCCGGGGAAGCGCATCGTGATCGACCTCAGTGAGCAACGCATGCGAGTGTATGAAGGCGGGGGTTTGCTTCACGATTGGCTCGTCTCCACGGGGCGCGAGGGGTCTCCGACCTATACGGGCGTGTTCCAGATCCTGGTCAAAGAAGACAGCGCCTACGCCAGCCAATGGGACTTGGTGATGCCCCGCTTTCTCGGCATATACGCTGCCGGCCCGGGTTCGGTCAACGGTATTCACGCGCTGCCGATCCTCTCGAGCGGGAACCGGCTGTGGACGGGCAACCTGGGCACTCCCGTGTCTTACGGCTGCATCATCCTGGGTGTGGAAGAGGCGGAAACGCTTTACGCCTGGGCCGAAGTGGGGGTGGTGGTCGTGATCAAGGAGTAGCAGAGCGCCAGGGTTGGCCGCGCGATTCATGGGCGAAGCCTTCGGATGGGTCAGGTTGGCAGTGGCGGGAAAGCAGCGTACAATGTGGGAGTGATCGACGCGACCAGCCGAAAGGGGAGACCGCGATGTTGATGATCGACGCCCACCTAGACCTGGCCATGAATGCGCTCACATGGGACCGGAACCTCGATCTGGGGGTGCATGACCTTCGCAAAGCGGAAGCGGGCCTGAGCGAAAAGGGACGGGGGCAAGGCACAACCAGCCTGCCAGAGATGCGAAGGGCGGAAATCGTGGTGTGCTGTGCGACGCTCATCGACCGAACGGCTCGCCCCAACAGCCCGGCCGCCGGATCGGCGTGTCAAGAGATCTCCTACGCCAAGGCCCAGGGCCAACTGGCCTACTACCGGGTGCTGGAAGCGCAGGGAAAAGCGCGAATACTCACGGACTGGCGGAGCCTTCAGAGCCATTTCATGGGCTGGCAGAAGCAAGGTGCTGTGGAACCGCTGGGGTTCATCCTGAGCATGGAGGGGGCGGACCCCATCGTTTGGCCAGAGCAGGTCCCATCCTGGTGGGGGGACGGGCTGCGCGTGGTGAGCTTGTCGCACTACGGGGTCAGTGCCTACGCACATGGGACGGGGACGGATGGAGGAGTGACAGAGTTGGGGAAGGCTCTGCTTCGGGAGATGGATTCGGTTGGCATGGTTCTGGATGTCACCCATCTCTCGGATCAGGCCTTTTGGGAGGTGCTAGACATCTTTGAGGGGCCGGTGCTGGCCAGTCACAACAACTGCCGCGCCCTGGTGCCTGGAGATCGACAGTTTTCGGACGAGCAACTCAAGGCCGTCATCGGGCGCGGCGGGGTGATAGGTGTTGCCCTGGACGCCTGGATGCTCTACCCAGGATGGGTTAAGGGCGAAACCTCGAACGCCGTGGTCAGTATGGAGGCGGTTGCAGACCAGATCACCCACATATGCCAGGTGGCCGGCGACGCGGGGCACGTCGGCATCGGCAGCGACCTGGATGGCGGATATGGTACCGAGCAATGCCCGCGCGACCTGGACACCATCGCAGACCTGCAAAAGATCCCCGATATCTTGCGCAATCGGGGCCTCGGGGAAGACGATGTAGAGGCGATCATGCATGGGAATTGGCTGCGATTCTTCCAGGGAGCGTGGAACCGGTAGGGGCGAACACGCTGCCGCGATCGCGGCAAGCCAAGTCCGCCGTAGGTGCGGGTTGAGGGAAGAAGAGAGCGTGGTCGGACGATGAGGGAATGCCGACCACGCTCCAGGTTAGAGAGAGCGCGCAGCGCCTAATTCGCCAGCGGCTCGCCGTAGCGATCGGCAGAAAAGACCTGCTCCCAGACTTTGCGTGGACGGGCCGCGGGCGCTACGTCGGGCACCCCTAGGGGTGTACAGGCCACGATCTCCAGCTCGGGGGGAATCTGACACACCTCTTTGATCTGTGCGGGCTGGAACGCGCCGATCCAGCAGGTGCCGTAGCCCAGACTGCGGGCTGCCAGGACCATGTTTTCCAGGGCGATGGCCACATCGACCTTGTACCACTTGCTGCTTGTCTCTGGAAGGCCAATGGCCACCACGATGTAGGCCGCGTCGGCCATCCACGTTTGACCGTTGCAAGCCTGTGCCACCCGCTGCTTCTGCTCGGGCTCGCCGACGATGACAAAGTGCCAGGGCTGGCGATTGGCTGCCGACGGTGCCTGACGGCTTGCCTCCAGGATCTGTTTCAGGTGCTCCTCAGGGATCGCCTCAGGCTTGTACCTGCGGACGCTCCGCCTCTCGAGAATGGTCTGCACCGTATCCATGGTGATGATCCTCCCTTTGGATGGATATTTTGACGTTCGATTGTCCTATCCTCGCCCTCCTCCGTTGTGCCAGATGCGCCCTGCTGCATGTTCTGAGCCGGGTCAGACACTCAGCGCCTCTTGGCGCAGCAAGCAGCGGGCTCAGTGCAAGGCGACAGGCCCGGCATCTTGGGTAGGAGTGCGATCGTCGTCTGGCGCGGAGGGAATGCCCAGACGCAAGGCCACCCTTGGCGGCCTTGCGACAGAACAGGAACTCGGCGACAGCCCGCCGCGTCGATTCGCGCTACCCTGGCGCGGGCATGCCAATCCAGGGAGGACTAACGTACTCTGCCGCGGCTTCGCGGGCCCGTTTCGCCTCAGCGGCAGCCTCGCGATTGTCTGGGTCTGCCTCTGCCAGAGCGGCGCTGTTGTCGCGCCACACCATCGAGGCGGCAAACCGCTTCGACCGGGCCAGGGAGAGTTCCCGCAGGAGCCTCCCCAACTCTTCCGAGTCCTCGGGCAGGCCAGCAACGCGCGACTCCAGCTCTTTCACCTGCTGGTCGAACAGGGCAGTTGCCTCACGCGCTCGCCTGGTCAGGTCCTGCGCCAGCGCCTTGTCGATCTCGGCACTCAGGGTCGGCTGAACAAGGCCCCCTGGCGCGCTCTCTGGAACGGTCAGGGAGTATCCTCGCTCTAGTGTGTCGGCGGTTACTGCTGTGGCCGTTCCAAGGAACAGCGTGGGGGCGTTCAGGTAGAGAACCCTGTCTCGCAGGTTGCCCAGGGTTTTATCTGGCAGGCCTGGCAGTCCTTGCAGGAACGCTTCTACCTTGGCCGGATCGAGGACCTCCGGGTTCAGCTCGTCTTCCAAGCCCTCCAGGCGGGCTGCCTGGTTGTTCTGCTCTACCGCCGCTTCGATCCGCGAGCCGGCACCGGAGGTGGGCTGTACCACGGTGTAGCCGGCCCGAACGATGATCTGATGCTGTGCAAGGCAGTCGTCAACTTGCATACTGTCACGCTCCCGATCGACTGTTTCGGCGTTGGGAGAGCTGGCTCTCGAGCAACCCAGACACCCGACTAGGACGGCAAGGACTAATGCCGCCCAGACTAGAGTCCTTTCAGGGCGGTGATCACGCCGTATTGGCGCACCACTGCGACAAAGTGGTCGATAAACGCCACGATGTCGTCTTCGGTCTTTATAGCAGTGCCGCATTGATCCAGCCATGTCACGATTCCTCTGTTGTTGGGCTGGGCATACATCATGGCCACTGTCTCCAGAGCTTCGGCACATGCCCCTGAGAATCGCTTGCGGGCTTTGGCCCGATGCAGAGCAAGCGCCTGTCGAAAAGCCTCGAGTGTGGCCGCGAATTCCTGGGGAGATGCCTCTGCTTCCTCAAGCTGGGTGGCGGCAGCGGTAGCAAACACGCCCTGCAGCTCGGGGCGGAGCAGTCCCGCCTCATCGCGGAAGCCGTCGCGGAGGTATTGCGACGGGGTCAGGGCCAACAACTCCGAACGATCCCAGCTCTCTTTTTCCGGCAAAGGCAACCCCCTAGTCTTTTTTGGTCGAGGGATCCTCGATGGCCGTGATCTGATTCGAGTTAGCGATGTTGAGCGTGCCGTTCTTCATCTGGGCCTCGGTTCTGGTGACCGTCTTGCCGCTCCAAGGGTCGTGAATGGTATACTTCTTGGTGGGCTTGTCTACCTTGCCGGTCACCAGCACATAGTGCGTATACTGTCCTGCACCATTGCCGATGACGATGGGCACGGGCATCCCCTTGCTCAGCGCGGTGTCGATGCTGGCGCGAGCCTGTGCTGGGGTGGTGTCGGGCCCTACCAGCTTGGTCGAATAGGTGAGTCCCGTAACCTCACTCATGCTGTTGAGGAGATCATCCGCCCACCGACCTGCGCCTCCGGCAGCCCCCCGAGCGGCTGCCACGCCGGAATGGGCTCCGAACTTGGTGCCGCCATAGACGCTCTCGAGGCCCGCCTTCTGTTCGGCGGCGAGCTTGGGGTTCCTCTTGGTGGCGTCAGCTTCATCCACGACGCCGAAATTGGGGTTCTGTTCGTGAATCCTGAGCGCATAGATGGGGTCCATCTCACCCTGGACCGCCTGCACCGTGGTGATGTTGCAGGAATGAGACCACTGCTGTTGTACGCCGGTACCCGTGGTGCTGGACGTAAGACGCAGGTTGTTCTGCATCCAGGCTGCGTTCTTCCCCCGAATCTTGCCCGCGAAGGTGCCTATCTCGGCTACCGTATGTCCTGCGGCCAGGGCTTTGTATAGATAACGCTGCTTGCTGTCTGACCCGGCGCGTAGCAGCAAGGCATCGAACCTGTCTTTATCGCGGGATGACAGTGCAGAGTACTTGGTCTTCACCCGTGCTGCCTGATGACTTGCAAGTATCTTCCCGTCCGCTGTGGGCCTCACCGCTCCCGGAGGGCCGACTATGCCAGCTGCCCTGCGGGCCCACTTGACGAGGCTCTTGTAGGCCGTGCTGGCTCCCTTTGCTACGGCACCTATGAGGCCACGCACCCCACCATAGGCTCTCTTGGCCAGCCCCCAGATGGAGGTGGCTGCCTTGCCCACGCCCCTCGCCACAGCGCTCACCAGGTTCTTTGCCCCCCGGTAGACCTTGCTGCCGAGCCCCACTGCTCCCTTTATCACTCTGCCTGCCAAGCTCTTGGCGCCTCGGTAGGCCCTCTTGCCGAGCCCCACTGCTCCTCCGACCGCCTTGCTGGCGAGGCTTTTCGCGCCCCGGTAGGCCTTGCTTGCTTTCCCCTTCACCCACTTGGCGGCGCGGCTGAACCAACCCCTCTGGATGAGCCCCCCTGAATCTGACGTCACGGCAGTTTCCTTGACCGCCAGCCGTTGAGCTAGCTGGCCATCTTCGGGCTCGGCCACGAGCGTGGGTTGATCCAAGACGGCATCGGGCTGGGTCAAGAGCTGGACGGCCGTATTGCCCGCCAGGCGCTGAAGGGTGAGCAGATCTGCTGGTGACGAGGAATCAGACTGGCGGATAGCTCGCCGAAGCATGTCACCATCTGGGTGTTGGTAGATGATGTCAGAGTCTTGAGACCTCGGGCGTACTGCGTGGCGCGTTCTCGCTGTTTTCGGGCGCTTGGGAGCGGCGCTCTTGCTATGGGATCCCATGGCGACCTCCATATGTTGAGCAGATCCGGGGGAAAATGGTTTGCGGCGGCTGGTGGGCAGGCATGGGAAATCGGAGCTACATGACGCCCGCTCACAATCAATCTACCATATCCTTGTGCGATTGTCAACACACACGTGACCAACGCGAGGCCATCTCTCCGCATCAGAGAGCTGACGCAACGCCTTTGCGTAATACTCGGCGATGTGGGAGTTGTGACATTGAAGATGGCCTGGGTGGCTGGCATGGGTGCTGACCAGGATTGGCCCGGCCTTTTCCTTGTGCGTGCTTTGGCGGGTGTCTCTTGCGTGTCTCGTCCAGCAGCGATCCTGAGCCAGGTTGGGCAAGGGTCGATTGCCGCAAAAGCATTGACAAAGAAAACGACGAAATCTATTATGGTCTACGATAATATGAGTACCGCTTCAGCGTGCCGCGTCGAATCGACCGTCTATCGTCACCGCCTGCGCGGAGCCAACACTCGAGATCGGAATGTCCTCTCCAAAGCTGCGGCAGTGGATGGTCGCATCTTCCAGATCGGACGGGCCTCTCCGCAGCGAGTGCCATGTTTCCATGGGAGCCCGCGAGGGACATGATCACTGTGGTGGTTTCGCCTCTGTTGCACGATCTACCGCCGATCGGCTCATGGCGGGTCGCGCCCAGCATCAGGAGACATGCAAGTGTTGTGAGGCTGCTGCGTTCAAGGGCAACGCGGAAACGTAAGGGGACCCCTCTTGGGTAGTCTAGAGAACAAGGGCTGTTCGGGAGGTAGATCATCGTGTCTGCTCGAGGAAAACGAGGTTGGTTGATCTTTGGGATACTGGGTTTGGTCGTGGGTTGCTGCGTCATACCGGGGGTCTACTCGGCGATCCAGAGGCAAAGGCAGGGAACTCTAACCTCCCCGACCGCGCTACGAACGCACACGCCTGTGGCGAGACGAACCCCACGGCAACCGACCGCAACTCCTGCCCTGGTTCTCACGCTCATGGAGGCCCTGGACAACAGCAAGGTCGCGGTCGAGGTGCAGGGGGCTGGACTCTCGGCAGTAGACATCACGGCAGAGAGACTGGAGCCGGTGAGCCTGGAGATACTCATTCCCATTGGCACCTACTTTGTCAACCGTGGCAGTGGTCAGAACATGGTTTCAGTGGGGCAAACCACTTTGTACCTCACGGAGGATGAGCCGGTCAAGGTATCCGTGCCAGCGGCCTGCGCCAATCTGTTGCTGGCCGTCCCAGGTGCAGAGTCGAGCTTTGATATCGTCGCTTGGCCCGAGCAGGAGGGGCTGCAGAGGCTGATTGCAGCCATTGAGAAGGGGAAGTATACTTCCGTGGTGAAGCAAGTCGCCGTATGGATCGTGACCGACGACGTCTCTCGCCCCAAGCTGGACGGCCGCTACGTGCGTAGAAGCAGCCTGGTGCCCTTTGGCGGAAGCCCCGCCGCCTCCGATGAGGACGTGATCCGGGCCATGCGCCTGGTGGATGAGGCGGGCGTACCGATTGGGGAGAAGAAGATGTTCACGGAGGGGATCTCTCTGGTGAGAGCTTTGGCGAGCAGCGACTCCGCAGTGAGTCGGTATGCGTGTGAGGCATTGGGTGTGGCAGAAGACGAGATCTTCTCCCACCTGGTGACCTCTCTCCAAGATGGAGACCCAGGAATCCGCCGGGCGGCAGCCTATGTCTTGGGCAAGCTTGGGGACCAGCGGGCCGTGGAGCCTCTGAGGCAAGCCCTTTATGACGGCGAGGCCGGGGTGGGGCGAGACGCGGTCAATTCCCTTGGCCAGTTGAAGGCCGTGGAAGCCCTGATCGAGGCCCTGGGCCATCCCGATGATAGCGTTCGTAGATCCGCCGTGTCGGCCTTGGACGATCTGAAAGACCCTCGAGCGGTGGAGCCCCTCATTCGAGTTCTGAGGGATGAAGACAGTTCCGTCCGAACGGGGGCCTGCGATGCTCTGGGACACCTGGGTGATGCCCGGGCCGTGCAACCACTGATCGAGTGCCTTGGGGATTCGCTTGAGTTCGTGCGAGGAGCCGCGGCCAAAGCTCTTGGCGAGATCGGTGATGCAAGAGCCATAGAGCCACTGAAAGCGCTTCTGGATGCAGAGCAAGACAACTGGACAAAGAAAAGGATCGAGTCTGCCCTGAAGCGGCTGGAGAAGTGAGACGGCGTCTGCGAGGCTGCGCTCCCGAATGCTGAAGCTTCATGAAGGAGCAGGGCAGCGAGGTAGTTCCTATGCGCGGGTGCATGCGAAAGCTAGGAATCTTTCTGGGAATCCTGGTCGCCATAGCGGCGCTGGTAGCGGGCGCTACTTGGGCATATTGGTATCGGGGAAAGTGGCTATGCGATCGGGCCTGGGATACGTACTACGAGGGTGACCCGGTGGAAGCTCTCGGTCTGTATCGGACTGTCGGGCGGCAGTATCCGTCGGGCTGGGGGTTGTTCGACGACTTTGCTCTACGTGCGCGTTACAAGGTGCCCGAGTTGGAAGACTATCTGCGAGCCGCTGGCCTGCAAGATAGTGGGCGGGTGGATGAGGCCATTGCTGCCTATAAGTCGCTCTTGGATGAGCATCACGATGGGGGTAAATGGGGCTGGTCCAGCGATCTGTATCTCTCTCTCGCCCGGGAAGCCCTGGCCAATCTCAAGGCCGAGCAAGCGCAAATCTCCCACGATGATGGCGAGTATGCCAAGGCTGTCGAAGTCTATCGGTCTCTTCTTAAGCTAGAACCATGTGGAGGCGAGTATTGTAGGCCACAGCCAGGGGACGGATGGGGAACGGCCTGCTGGGAAGCTGATGTGGCCACCGAAGAGGGCCACGCCCAGGCTCGGGCCGCCATTCCAGCGGTTTTCCTCGAATGGGGCGGGGTGCTGGAGCAACGGGGGAACCACGAGGAGTACGTCCAAGAGTATCAGGTCGTCCTTCAGGAGCATCCCGATGTGCTCAGCGTGGCGCAGGCGCAGGCAACCCTGAGCGAGGTCTACGGCGAATGGGCGGCCCGGTTGAGGCAAGCGGGAGACCTCGGGAGAGGGATCGAGCAGTACGAGCTTGTGCTGCAAGGGTATCCCGACACCCTAAATAGGGACCAGGCGGAAGCGTTCTTCGCTGAGATGTACGGCGCATGGGCGGCCCAAGTCATGGAAACAAAAGACTACGAGGGAGCGATCGAGAAGTACCAGTTCATCCTGAGGGAGTATCCCAACACACCAACTGGGGCGCAGACGAGAGCAACTCTGGCCGAGGCCTACGCCGAATGGGCGGCCCACTTGAGAGAGGCTGAAGACTATGAGGGAGCGATCGAGAAGTATGGGATCGTTCTAAGAGACTATTCCGACACGCTAGCCGGGGAGCAAGCCCAACAGGCCATGGCCGAGACCGGCGAGGAACTGGCCGCCTGGCGGGAAAGGAATCCGGCGATTCCAGTAGCAGAGTTTCCCGAGGAGCTCAGGCGCGACACCGATGATCGCTGGTCTTGGGGCACCGTGTTCAAGGAGACGGGCGGCAAGGTCGGCTACACTCTCAGCGGCTCGGGATGGATAGTTGAGCCAGAGGGGCATCGATATGGCCCCTGGGGCAGCATAATCGACCGAGGTTCGGTCGCGGTGCCCGCCGGGGGCAAAGCGGAGGATGGCTATTGGTTTGGAGGAGACAGGTTCATTGATGGGGACGCGATCTTCACCTGGAGCGGCGAGGATGCCAGCGGGCATCCGATTACTATCGAGGAGAAGGTGCACCTGCTGCCATAAAGATCTCCTTGGAAACGGTCGAGGGTTCTGCCCTCTCAGGCAGCAAGCCTAGGAGGTGTTTGCATGGGCAGATACTGGAAATGCCCCAGTTGCGGGGCGGTGCTGGACAAAGGCGAGGACCACGCGAGCAAAGCGGCGACGTATTTGTCGCCCTCTGGCGAGACTATCGGAACCACAAAGTGTGGCGAGTGCGGCTCGGCCTGCAATCCACGCGACGTGTACTCGGGGAAGTACGACGTGGCAGATCCCCCGGTCGCAAGCGGACCTGACGATATCACCTGCGCCAATTGCAGAAAGATGTTCCCATGGCCCGAGGCTTACAACCAACGGGACACTCCTGGCTCCTATGCGTACAACCCACCCGGGCACGGCGACTTCAGGCCACGCGCCTTTTGCCCCCACTGTGGCTTCCTGGTGGCTGAATGGGACATAGATCGCCGCGCGGATCGCGACCAGTGGCGATGGTATGGCCCGAACGCCGAAGCAAACCAGGACAAACCCTTCCCCCCCGATCCGGACTCTCTGTGGGGGAGGGGCGTCCCCACGTCGGCCAGGTCGATCACCGAGGAGGAATCCTTGGACCTGCCCAGAGTGCGGGAGCTTCTGGAAGAGAGTGAGAGGGACCGGGAACGGCGAGAGAAGGAGAAGGCGAGACAGCTGGCTCCTGACGACCTGGATGGCCATTGCAGGCGCGGATTCCTCCACCTGGAAGACAACGAACTCGATGATGCCATAGCCGACTTCAATGGCTGCCTGGAACGTCGGATCGACCACGCGCCGGCCCATCGCGGGCTTGGCTGGGCCTGCTATCTGGCCTCGCGTGGGGGCGAGCCCGCTGCCACGATCGACATGGCCCTGTCTCACTTGCGGGAGGCCATCCGTCTTGATCCGGGCGACGGGGAGGCTCATTTCTTCCTGGGGATAATCCATCACAATGAGAACCGCGAGGCCGATGCGGTCTCGGAATGGGAGAAGGCTCTGGAGCTGGGTTTGCCCCAGGAGAAGGAAGCCGCGGCCAGGAGCAACTTGGGGCAGGCGTACGTCGCGCGCGGTCAGCTCGCCGAGGCAGTGGCCGAATTCGAAAGGGCGGAGGCCCTTGACCCTTCGGTGTTTGCACCCCACGCTTACCTTTGGATCATCTACGACGCCTGGGGAGAGGATGAGAGGGCGGAGGAGGAGCGTCGCCAGGCCGAGAGGACGTGTGGTGGAGCTTCGCTCACTCCCTCGGTCCGGGTGGGGGTCAGGGGTTTGGCCTCGAGCACCCCGCGGTCCTCGGTAGTGGCTCCGATTCATCCGAAGGCAAGAGGGGCGAGGCTGATCTGCCCCAAGTGCCAGGCAGAGAATGCCCCCGATCAGACGAGTTGCGACCAATGCGGGGCGAGCCTCTTGCCCACCCGGGGCGTGCTCGGACGAATCGGGTACTTTGTTGGCTCGGTTGTGGGGGCGGCGATCTTTGTCGGCCTGGCGATGCTCTTCGCCCGGTGGGAAGAAGCCCCCCCTTGCTGCGCCTCACCGGTAACCCTGGGGCTCTTTGCCTTGAGCTGTCTGGTCGGTGGGCTGAGGTTCACCTTTGGCCGCACGCCAGAGTACGAGAGATACGTCGAGAGGGCCCAACGGCACATCCAGGCCTTTCCCGAGCAGGCCCTCGCCGACTTTGCCCGGGCCCTGGAGCTGGCTCCCGAAAAGCAACAGGCGGACATCCTGAGGCAGAGGGGCGAGCTCTATGCCAAGCTGGGCCGCAAGGCGGAGGCGCTGGCCGACCTCTCTGCATATGCCGCCTCTCCCCACGCCCATAAGGGGGCCAAGGTCCTCTCGGAGATAGTCGGCGTGGACCTGGAAGAGGCCGCTGGTGGCCCCACTGAGAGGGCGATCGATGAACTGCGGAACGATCTGGTGCGAGAAGGGGCCCTCGAGGCCGTTGGCTACTGCAAGCACTGCAAGGACGCCGTGACCCTGGATGAGAATCGGGCCTGCTCGCGCTGCGGTGTCGAAGTGAAGGAGCCCAGGTTCGTCAAGCCCGAGGACACCGAGGCTGAGCTGGCCAAGTTGCACGAGGAGGCCGCGGGTCGCCAGAAGAGAAGGCGCACCGGGCGGGTCGTCGGGGGCATTGCCCTGTTTCTCTTCGTGCTGTGCGCGGGGATGGGAGGCTGGTATAGTCTGACGCAGAAAACTGCGGAGAAGCGCACGCCAACGGTGGTCGTCACGCCCACGCCCACGACTGTCGGCGAGATCATCTTCGCTTATGAGCATCCCCCCGACTGGGAAGCGATAACCGAAGACGACATCAGCACCTTGCTGCGCACCTCTCTCAAGGGGCTGAAGCCAGGAAGCTACGACTATATCGGAGGCTTCTATACCGGCGGTGTGGACGACTGTGGGGGTTGCGCCAGAATCGTGGTTGTGGTTGTCAGGAATCCTAGCCTGACCGGCACGCTGACCGACGCGGAATACAAGCGGGTCAAGGAGAACACCGAGAAGGAGATGGGCTCGCGGCTCATCTCGCACCGCAAGGTCGAGGTTTGCTCCATGCCGGCGGCAGAGTCGGTTCACATCGGCAAGAGCGGACAGACCAAGATCTGGGAGATGATCATCGTCCCGCCCGAGCCGGGGGTAGCCTATATGTTTAGTTGCAGCTCTGACAAGGACTCGTACGACGAATTCGAGGACGTATTCGAGAAGGCCATCGCCAGCCTGAGCATCGAGGTGCCGACTCGTGCCAGGCCAGCACCCACGGTCGGACCCGCGATGACACCCCCTCCCCCGCCGACTCGGCCTCCCATGCCAACGGTCCGTCCTACGCCATCTCCTGAGGTCATCAGCTATGCCGTCAGGGCGGGAGATACCCTGGCCAAGATCGCTACCAGGTTCGGGGTGACGCTAGAGCAAATCGTGGAGGCCAACGACATCGAGGATCCCAA
>DATKWG010000080.1:0-48974 GCA_035529675.1 Anaerolineae bacterium | reverse complement strand
TGGCGCGACCGCCCTTGAACCAACCGATCTCCAATGGCCAGGCTGAAATTGACGGGGGGCGCATCCGCTGCCGCTGGGTCGCGCGGTCCGATGACGGCCAGGCCCACATCCGCAGCCTGAAGCCTGCGCACTGCTCGCGCGGCGGCGTCGGCCACGTCTTGGCTGGGGAAGCTATCCTCGGTGACGAGGTCCGCGGGCACACCCAACACGCGCCACAAGGCCTCGGCGTTCCCCAGCACCATGCCGCCGGCAAAGGCCTCGCTGCCCGTCGCCGCACCGCTGAGCCTTTGGGCCAGCTCGCCTTGCGTAGCGGTCTCAACCAGGCCAAGGCACAGACCCCTTTCGGTGAGCAACCGAATCACCACGTCGGCCATGGTCTCCTCGTCCGCGCCAAAGATCACGTCTCCCAGGCGGGCCCGCAGCTCGGCCTCCACGGGCGCGATGAGGGCGTCCGCCTCGGCTTGGCTATCGGCTTTGGCAGTGATCTGCACATCGGTTTGGCCCGGATGCGCCCTGGTGCCCACCGTGGGGTTCGACAGGCGCATCAGGTCGCCGATCCTTGAATCCACAGTGCTTTCACCAATGCCACAGGTTCGCAGCGTGCGACTCTTGATGACGCCTGTCAATCCGTAGCGCTCGCGCAGGTAGGGCAGAACCTCGTGCTCCATCAGATAGCGCATCTCGTGGGGCACGCCGGGCAGGCAGATGACAACGTGGCCATTGTGGTCCACGGCGAAGGCGGGTGCCGTGCCTACGGGATTGTGAATCACCCGTGCTCCCTCTGGCAGGTGAGCCTGCTTGCGGTTGTTCTCGGTCATCTGATGGCCGCGCCTGGCAAAGTAGCGGGAGATCTCCTGGACGAGCTCTTGGTCCAGCACCAGCTCACGATCAGTCGCCTCGGCCACCGCCAGGCGAGTGACGTCATCCACGGTGGGCCCCAAGCCCCCGGTGGTGATGACCACGTTGGAGCGCCGCAGACTGCGCCGGAGAACGTCGGCGATGCGTCCCAGGTTGTCGCCCACGGTTGTGGTGTAGTAGAGGTCGAGCCCGATGGTAGTCAGTCGCTGGGCGATCCAGGCCGAGTTGGTATCCACGATCTCACCGAGCAACAGCTCAGTGCCAATGGTAACGATCTCTGCTTGCAATGTATCTTTCCTCAATGGTGCAAGTCGATTGTCAACCCTAGGAGAGTGTTACAGAATATGGCTGGGTGTATGGGCGCATCGTCGCAGATCCCGGTCGAAGGCCGAAGGCCGGAGATGCCGGGGCACATGCGCCCCTACAAAACACAGCCTACTGAGATAGAATCTATACGACAGTAGCACGGGTGCTGCGGCAGACGCGCGCGCCCCGAGTTCTGCAGCAGCTGCCTACAGATACTCCTCCAGCCCTCGTTCGCGCAACGCCTCGACCAGCGCACTGACCTCTTGAGCCCGACTCTTGGGCAACACCAAGACTGCGTCGCCCGTATCGACCACGATCATTCCCTCCAGGCCGATGGTAGCGACCAGCCGCCCGCCCTCGGTGTAGAGCAGCGAATTCGACGTATGCAGTCCCACATGCTCACCGTTGCCCAAGACGACGTTGTGTTGGGCATCATGTGGAAGGATGTCGAACAGGGCAGACCAGCTGCCGATGTCGTTCCAGCCCAGGTCACAAGGAACGACGGCCACATTTGAGGACCGCTCCATGATACCCACATCGATGGTGGTTGGCTCGATCTGATTCCACAAACGCTCCACCGCGTCGCTGTCTGCGGGAAAGCACGCGAGCTCAGCCACCTGGTTCAAGATAGCGTACATCTCGGGTAGCAGCCGACGGTATTCCTCAAGGATGCGTTCCAGCGTCCAGGCAAAGTACCCTGTGTTCCAGTAGAAACGCCCACTGGCCACGAATTCGCCTGCTTGCCCGAGGGTGGGCTTTTCGGTGAAGCGCTCCACGCGATAGATGTCCTGGCCCAGTTCGCGGCCCAGAGGCCGGCCACGTTCAATGTAGCCAAAGCCGGTTTCGGGATAGCCGGGGACGATGCCCACCGTGGCGATGAAGCCTCGTCGGGCGGCTGCAACCGCAGCCACGAGGGCCGCCCGAAAGCGCTCTTCTCGTGCGATGGTGTGGTCGGCGTGCAGCGAAACCATGACCTCTTGCCCTGACGACACAATGCCCCGTAGCCTGACGGCGGCAAGCCCCAGGCTTGGTGCTGTGCCCCGTGGCGAGGGCTCGACAAGGATGTTGCTCCGCAGCATCTGTGGTACGTGCTGGGCAACCAGAGGAGCATGTTCAGGACCGGTGAGAACATAGATGCGTTCCAAGGGCACCAGACTGAGCGCGCGGCTTATGGTCTGTTGCAGTAGAGAGCGTTTGCCAACCAGATTCAGGAGCTGTTTGGGACGCCTTCTGCGGCTACGAGGCCAGAGGCGCGTGCCGCTGCCGCCCGCAAGAATCGCGATGTGGACGTCGCTGAGATCCGCTTTCGACGTTTTGGAAGCCATCTTGGCGTCTAACCGTTTCTCCCTTCAGTGCGCCAGAACGTAGGACATGCTATCGACGCGGCGCACCATGCCCTTCAGCTCCATCATACACAGTGTGCTCGACACACTGGCCGTCGATAAGCCCGAGCCCCGCACGATCTCGTCCAGGTGCACCGGTTCCGCTCCCAGGTATCCGAGCAGAGTCTCTTCCATGGGAGTATCGGGCACTATCGTCCGCACCTCTTTTTGCTGCGAGATCATGGTCAGATTGAGTTCCTCGAGGATGTCTACGACACAGGTGACCAGCTTGGCCTCGCCTCGTTGTATCAGAGCGTTGGTGCCCGCGCTCGTGTGGCTACGGATGTTACCCGGCACAGCAAAGGTCTCGCGCCCCTGGTCCAGGGCAAAGCGCGCGGTGATCAGCGCCCCGCTCTTTATCCCCGCCTCAGTCACCAGCGTCCCCAACGAGAGACCGCTGATGATGCGATTACGTGGGGGAAAGTTGTTGGGTTCTGGCGCTGTGCCCAAGGGGTAGTCTGAGATGAGGGCTCCGGAACGGGCGATGCGTCGGGCCAACTTATGATGCTGCGGCGGGTATATGGTGTCCAAGCCACACCCAAAGACGGCAATCGTGCGGCCGCCAGCGTCCAACGCAGCCCTGTGGGCCGTGCCGTCGATGCCCAAGGCCATGCCACTGACCACGGTGACGCGGCTCTCAGCAAGTTCGCTGGCCAGCCGGCGCGTGACCTCCATACCGTAGTCTGTGGCCTTGCGCGTGCCCACAATGGCCAGGGCAAAGGCATCGTCGGGGAGGATGTTGCCGCGCACATAGAGGAGAGGAGGGGACTGATCGATGCTCTTGAGCAGTGAAGGATAGCCCTCGTCGTCCCAGGTGACGATGTGGACACCCGCAGCTTTCACTTTGTCCAGCTCGGCATCAAGGTCCATGTGCGAGCGCCGAGTTATCAGTTGCTCTAGGCCATCCTGCCGCAAGCCGACTGCTCTCAGCGTGGCAGCGTTCGTCTTCCAGGCTGCCTCCAGATCGCCGAAATGCCTGAGCAGGCGAAGCACCCCAACGGGACCGATGCCGGAGACCAGATTGAAGCCAAGCCAATAGCGGACATCGCTCATCGCTGCGCTCCTGGGAGGGGGCAGTCTAGGATAGGCCGTTTGGAAGGCGAACCACCATGGTCCCCGCGTCCAGGTCGATTCGGATGATGACGTCCTTGAGTGCGGGGAGAAGTATCTCTCCCTCGCCCCCTTGAACGACATAGACCTCGTTGGCTCCGGTGGGTAGCACCTCGGTGACCTGCCCCAGCACCTCGCCCCCGACAGTGACGACGGTGAGGCCTTCGATCTGGTGATAGTAGTATTCCCCCTCCGCCAGAGGGAGAGCCTCCTCCAGAGGGACGTAGACGTATGCGTTTCGCCAACTCTCGGCAGCAGTCCGGCTTTCGATGCCACCCAGTTCCAGCAACGCCTGGCCGAGGTGCAGCCGAACGCGCTTCACCTCGAACCGAACCAACCCATCGCCCAGGTATACCTCGCGCAGCAAGCCGAAGCGTTCGGGATCATCCGTCTCTATTGAGACCTTGAGCTCCCCATGCAGTCCCCTGGGCGCGACAACCCGACCGACGACCAGGTGGGTGACCCTGCCTGTGATCGAGGGATGCACTCGTCCGCTCCGTCAAGACAACGAGGCGACGTCCTCGCAGGACCGTCGCCCGTCTCTTGCCTGTGCCCCAGCACTCATTCAGACGATCTCGAGAATGACGCGCTGCCCCCTTCTCACGGAGGAGGCAACTCTCAGCAAAGTGCGCATGGCGTTGGCCACGCGCCCACGCCTGCCAATCACCACGCCCTTGTCATCCTGTGCCACGTATAGTTTCAAGATGGTGGCATGCGGGCTGCGAATCTGCGTGACTTTGACGGCGTCTGGGTTGTCAACCAGAGATTTGGCCACGTACTCCACTAGCTCTCGCATTCCTCACCCTCCAGTCACCCGGTCTCCGCCTCGGACTCAGGCTGCGCCTGACCCTCGCTCTTGGAGCTCAGGAACTTTTCTATGATGCCGAGCTTGGTCAACATGCGAGAGACGGCCTCGCTGGGTTGAGCCCCCCTGGCCAACCAGAAAATCGCCCGCTCTTCCTCGATGACCACCGTGGGTGGATCGGTGCGAGGGTTATAGTGTCCAATGATCTCGATGAAACGGCCATCACGCGGAGCCCGCTGATCGGCCACCACCACTCGATAGCTGGGCTGCTTCTTGGCACCTACACGAAGAAGTCGAATGCGAACCATGCGTTCAATTTCACCTTTTTCTATTCTAGATCGCTGCGTCGCAGTGATTATACACCAGAAGTGTCTGGAATGCTAACGTAGCATAGACATGATCCCTCGTCCGCGGCCGCTCTGCAACTGCTTGATCATCTGCTGCATCTGGGCGAATTGCCTGAGCAGTTGATTCACCTGCTGCACGGAGGTGCCGCTCCCTCTGGCGATCCGCCGCTTGCGACTGGCATCGATGACCCTGGGGTTGTGGCGCTCCTGGCGAGTCATGGAGTTGATGATGGCCTCGGTGACAATCAGGCCCCTTTCTGTGGCCCCGGCAGGTAGTTCCCTGGCCAACTGCTGAAGGCCGGGGATCATGCCCAATAGCTCGCCGAGTGGCCCCATCTTCTTTACCGTCTGGAGCTGATCTACAAAGTCCTCCAGGGTGAAGCTGGCGGTGCGCAGCTTCTCACCCATCTTCAGGGCCTGCTCTTGGGAGAAGGCCCCCTCGGCGCGCTCGATGATGGTCAGAACGTCACCCATGCCCAGAATGCGCGAGGCCAGCCGGTCTGGGTAAAAGACCTCCAGATCCGAGGTCCTTTCACCGACACCCATGAACTTGATGGGCACGCCTGTGACAGCTCGGATAGATAGTGCGGCTCCACCTCTGGCATCACCATCGACCTTGGTCAGTATGAGGCCGGTCAGTCCGACGCGCCGGTTGAACTCCTCGGCGACTGCCACGGCCTCCTGTCCGGTCATCGCATCCGCCACAAGAAGCACTTCCTGGGGCTTGATGGCTTGATGGATCTTGTCCAGCTCGCCCATCATGTCGTCGTCGATCTGCAAGCGCCCGGCCGAGTCGAACACTGCCACGGTGTAGCCTTCTCGCCCGGCGTGTTTGAGGGCGTTCGCACAGATCGAAGATGCGGCTTTGCCACTCCCTGGTGGTCGCGGGCGATCTCCCTCGCTATACACAGGGACATCTATCTGTCTCCCCAGAGTGACCAACTGGCTGATGGCTGCCGGGCGGTGAGTATCAGCGGCAACGAGCAAGGGCCTTTGTCCATCGCGCCTCAGATGAACGGCGAGCTTTGCAGCAGTGGTCGTCTTGCCTGAGCCATAAAGGCCAACTAGCATGATGGCGGCCGGGGGCTTGCCCCCCAAGTCAAGTCTGCCCGGGCCCCCGAGGAGGGTGACGAGTTCCTGGTGGACGATCTTGATCACCGTTTGCGCTGGGGTGAGGGACCTGGCCACCTCGTCTCCGGCGGCTCGTTCACCAATCCGCCTGGTAAAGTCCTTGACCACCCGATAGTTGACGTCGGCCTCCAACAAGGCGAGTCGCACGTCTCGCAAGGTGCGGCTGATATCCGATTCCGAGATGCGCCCTTTGCTGGAGAGCTTTCGGAAGGCGTCCTGGAGCTTTTCTGAAAGCGACTCGAACATGATCGACTGCCTTGCTGTCAGTTTCCTTTATGGCAACTGCCCTATTCTACAGGGAAGGGAAGAGAGCGTCAAAACGGCGGCGTCAGAGGGTGGCTGGCGCAGCCGACGCTGTCGATGGCGTTGGGCGAGCCTCGGCACGCACCATGCGACCAGCAAAGCAAAGAGGCCCTTGCAGCGCGACCTGCCATAATCTAGCGCTCATGGAGGGGACTCCACACGAGTGGCCCCGCTATCCTGCCATCCCAGGTGACAGAAGTGAAGCTGCGGTCGATCTGCCGGTTTCTGGCGTGTCCGCTGTTGCGGCCCAAGGGAAGGGCTACGGCTATGGGGCTTGCTTGTCCACCCGACCTGCGCTGTGCGAGGCGAACCGACCGGTGACGCGCGCAGAGCCGGTGTGCACGATGACCTCGTGGAAGGCGCGCACATCCCTGGCTCCAGCCAGGGACACGACGATCCCCACCTTCCAGATTACGCTGCCATGCTCGGTCGATAGCGTCGGTCGCCAGTTGGAGGGAACGGGAATGCTGAACAGACGGGTTACCCTCTGGCCGGGACGGAAGGTGAGCGGACCACTGAGCATGTCCTCCCCCTCCAGCCACACGTAGGTGGTCCCCTGGCCGCCCTGGCGACGTTGTCCGCGCAGAGTCCCTGACGCTGGGTCCCCATCGACCACGTATACGAAATGGTCGTCGCTGGCTTGCACGTTCTCGATCCTCAGCACGACAGCGCGCACTTCCTGGGCGTCGAATCTCCTTGAAGGAGTGATGTGCACATGGCCGCTCACGGTCTCACCTTCGCAATAGACTGCGCGGGGCAGGCCCAGAATCAGTTGGCACACCTGAGAGACCGCTATGGACTGGCGTTCACCGAGCGCTTTCGGGGGCACAGGCGGGGCAGATTCGACAAGGAACTCCTGCTGCGCGTGGACGGGAGAGATATCTGGGGCATCGAGCAGCGCGTGCACCGTCCAGCGCACAGAGCAAACGTAGCCGTGATGGGAGGGAACCGCGTTCAGAGGTATGGTAAAGCGGAAGGGATACCTGTGTGAGACCCCGCGCCGGATGGTGGTCACCGGTATCAGGTCTGCCTGCTTGAGAAGGTACTCACACGACCGGTGCACAAACCTTGGCTGGCCAGCATTCCTCTCGTCGATCTCGTCGTGGACGTAGAACCCGCGGCAGAGAAGATAGGCCTTGGCGTCGTTGATCCGCAAGGTGTTTTCGACCGTGACCCTGACATGGCCCGTGAGAGATTGCCCCGGCGCGAAGGAGGGTTTCCGTTCGTCGAGCTCAATGGAGAGGAGGACATCTCCCTCTTGTGGTAAGTGGCGCGCTCCAAGAATGCCCCCGACAATGCCCCCCAACACCAGGCCACCCATCGACCCGCTGATGGTGCCGATCAGCGCGCCGCCCGCCCCACGGTTCAGGTGCCCTAACAGTGCGCCCACGGGCAGGAGCAGGAAAAGTCCGATTGCTGCGCCCAGTAGCGCACCTTTGCGTGTTCCGGTCTGCAGCTCACGCAGAAGGGGCAGACGCTCCGCGCTGGCGAGAACTACTCTGAGCCACGTTCGCGGGACTGTCACTGCACCTTCCTTCCTCCCACCAGATTGCACTTGAAGGCTGTGATGCTCGTGAGTGCTGCTCTCAAGAATGCTGCCCAGGTCTTCGGGAGGCCACCCCTTGGTTAGCATTATAGCACAAGAGAGTATGGGTGGAAAGCAATCAGCCCGAGAGCATCGAAAAACCCCGAGAGGGTGGCCGTCACCCGGTAGGGGCGATTCGCCCCGGCATCTCCGGCCTTCGGCCTCCGACCAGGATCTGCGACGAATCGCTCCTACACTGGGACCTACATCCGTCCTTTGCTTTCGCTTACACCGTGCTAGCCGGAGTATCCACGCAGCCCGCTGCCGATGCACGTCCAGCGAGATTCGGAGCCGCTTTCTCGATGCTCTCCAGTGCGCGCCCTTGACGGAACGGTCAATTGACGCTAAGATCAGGTGAGGTTGACCATTTCAACAGGAGACGGGTTGCTGGCCTCACGAGAAAGGAGTGGTGCGGTTATGGGAGCACGAGATCACATGCAGTGGTGGCACGAGGCTCGGTATGGCATGTTCATCCATTGGGGGGTCTATTCTATCGCTGCACGCGGAGAATGGGTGATGTACCAAGAGCATATCCCCGCCGACGAGTATGCTCGCCTATCGAAAAGGTTCGTCCCCAAAAAGTACGATCCTGATGAATGGGTCGCGCTGGCCAAGCAAGCAGGCATGAAATACATGGTGATGACCAGCCGGCATCACGACGGTTTCTCCTTGTTCGATACCCAGGCATCTGATTTCTCTGCGCCCAAGACCGCCGCGAGGCGAGACCTCCTCAGAGAGTACGTGGAGGCTTGCCACCGTGGCGGGATGCGGGTGGGGTTCTACTATTCCCTGCTCGACTGGCGCTACCCAGCCTACTTTCGCGGCCCCAAAGGGGACCCACAGGGCTGGCAGGAGCTGGTTGACTACGTACACGCCCAGGTACGGGAGCTGTGCACCAACTATGGCAAGATCGACCTTCTTTGGTACGATGGGGGGTGGCCGTATACCGCCGAGGATTGGCGCTCGGAGGAGCTCAATGCCATGGTGCGCGGACTACAGCCCGCCATCGTCATCAACAACCGCTCTCAGCTCCCCGAGGACTATGACACGCCAGAACAGCACATTCGGGCTTCGGAGGCGGGCCGGGCCTGGGAAGCGTGCATGACCCTCAACGACAGTTGGGGCTACAACGCAGCTGATGACAACTGGAAGACTGCCAAACAGGTGCTCAAGAATCTCTTGACCTGCGTCACTTCGGGCGGGAACTTGTTGCTGAACGTCGGCCCTAAGCCGGATGGCACCATACCAAAGGAGTCGGTGGACGTCCTGGGGAAGGTGGGGCGTTGGCTCCGCCGAAACGGGGGAGCCGTCTATGGCACCGCGCGATCACCTTTCGGTGGTACGTCCACGGGCTTGACCACCCTGAAGGGAAACACACTGTTCATGCACGTACTGCGCTGGCCGGGCAGAGAGATACAGTTTTGTCGGATTGCCAACAAGGTGCGCTCAGCACACCTGCTGGAGACGGGAAGAGAGCTGAGCTTTCAGCAGAATGGAGATCGGCTCCTGGTGCGTGGTCTGTCTCCCAATGCCCCCGATAGACTGGCTACGGTGATCGTGGTTGAGCTAGAGGGCGAGCCCCAAACCTTGGACTACTTCGCTGATGGGTGGGCAGTAGAGACTGAGCCCTCATCTGTCGAGCCTGTGGCCCCTGCTCCTCCGGAACCCGAAGAACCAGAGGAAGAAACCCCGTCTGACCTCTCCGAATACACAGAGTCTGAGGACTAGGGAGCCGCGACTCGGACCAAAGACATACGACACAGACAGCACGAGCGCGGAGCAGCGCCCTCGGCGGAGGGCATGCGCCCCGCTGGTGGAAGCTGAGTGGGTGGCAGCAGTGCAGCCGTGCCCACTCAGCTTGGCGATCGATTCGGTTAGCGCCTGACGTAGTCCTGCTCGTCAGGCGTATCCAGGCCGGTATCGCCCTGCTGGTCTCCGAGGGGAATCGCCCATTTCAGGACGACCATGGCTGCGACCCCGAGTGGCATCAGCCATACCCACGGTCCGACGCCGAGGACGAGGTGGGCCACCGCGGCGACAATCACCATCGGCCCGCAGCGAAGCATCAGCTCTCTCCGGAATGTGGCTCTATTCACCAGGACCTTGCTCTGCCCCTTTTCGTCCAGGCCATTCTGCTGGCCGTTGGTCTGTCCCTGTCTGGGGGCGATGCCTCGTCTCAGGGCAGGTGGTCGGCCACCCACTCAATATCCAGCTCCTGAAGCTTGGGCAAGGTGGGCACTCCGGTCTGAGGATCCCACCCCATCATCCCGTAGAAGGTGGTCAGGTTCTCATCCAGCACCTTCGGATCGATCGGCTTCTCGTTTATAGAGCCACTCACAAAGAGAGTGTTCATGCGCGGAGGCAGCGCGTCATCAGCTCGGGTGAAGCCCTCCCGCAGATTGAAGGCCCTGGCCATGGTCACACCGCGCTCGGCTACCTTCAGCAGCTCCCACACGTTGGTCTCCCATCCGGTGATCGCCCTGACCAGCGCCACCTTCTGATCGCGGGTCCAGGGGATGAACGCGCAGCAACACAGGTGATTGTCCAACCAGGTCCAGTTGGTGACCACGGTGTAGGCGCGCACCTTGTTCGCGTTCAGCTCGGTCTGAGGGACAGACCGGTAGATGCCCAGACTCTGCAACCCCTCGGACAATGGTTCCCTTGCGAGGCCACCATCCCAGAAGTTGTGCATGTGATCGGCGCCGGTGGGTGAGACGGCGTACCCCAGGGCCTGGCCGTGGCGGGTGCGGCACTCGTGCATGGGGAAGGGCTGGCCTTTGGTAGCGAGCACGAATTGCTCGGCTCCGCGCCCGATCTCGGCCGCGGCCCGCTGTGGCCCCTCGGCGAGCAGGTCGCCAAGCCCCTCACGTTCGCCGATCTGGCGCACAAGCTCGACCATAGCCGTGGCGTTGCCAAAGCGCAGCTCGAGGCCGCCAGTATCCTCGGTGGTCAACAATCCCGCTTCAAAGCACTCCATGGCAAAGGACACGGCCATGCCGGTCGAGATGGTGTCCAGACTGTAGGCCTGGCACAACTCGTTGGCCTTGCTTATGGCTCGGAGGTCGTCCACGCCGCAGTTGGAGCCAACAGCGGCCACCGTCTCGTACTCGGGACCGCCATACTCCGGGTCCACCTGATAGTCCTCGTCGTCAATCTTCACCACGCGCTTGCAGCGGATGGGGCAGGCATAGCACGCTCCTCGGTCGATGAGAATGGTGTCGCGCATGGTAGACCCGGTGATCTTGCTCGCCCCCTCGAACTCCCCATCCTGAAAGTTCCGGGTGGGCAAGGCCCCGATCTCACTCAGGTGTTCCAGGCCACCGTCCGTGCCGGTGTCGTGCATGTCCCAGGCTTTTTCGTTCCAGTGCTCGCCCATCCACCTGCTCAGGTTCCTGACTGCCTCGGGGTCGGCCACGGGAATGCTCCCCTTCCCCCGGGCTGCTACGGCCTTCAGGTTCTTGGAGCCCATGACAGCCCCCATGCCCGAGCGGCCGGCCGCGTGCTTGAGATCGTTGATCACACAAGCATAGCGCACCAGCTTCTCCCCGCCTGGGCCGATCATAGCCAGGCGAACTCGCGAGTCTCCAACCTCCGCCTGAATGGCATTCTGGCAATCCAGTGTGGTCATCCCCCAGAGATGGTCAGCCGGGCGGATCTCGGCCTCGCCCTCGTGAACCCAGAGATAGACCGGGTTCGCGGCTCTGCCCTCCACCAGGATCGCGTCAAAGCCGGCGCGCTTGAGCTCGGCTCCAAAGAAGCCCCCCACGTCCGCCTCGCCGTAGCCCCCAGTCAGAGGCGACTTGGCTCCAACGGCGCTCCGCCCAGCGCCCGCAACGGGGATTCCGGTGATCGCACCGGTCGCAAAGATGAGAAGGTTCTCTGGCCCGAGGGGGTCGGCGTCTTTGGCCACTTCTTTCAGCAGATAGTAGCCTATGAATCCATTCCCGCCGACGTAGCGCCGATAGAAGCTATCTGGCGGCTCCTCCGTGCGCATCGTACCCTCTCCAAGATCGACTCTCAAAACTCGGCCCGCGTATCCTTTCGGCATGATTGACCTCCATCGGTGATGGTTGACTGGTGTACGAGACGTCCTTAGCTGATCGCAAACGGGCGGTTGCTCCATCTTAAGGAGGCGGGGGCCACCTGTCAACCTGGGGCGCACCTCGGCCTTGCCCTGGCCCTGGTTCTGGTATAGAATCTAGTTTACGTCATGTTGGCGGAGGGTACGATGATGTCAACAGCCAAGATCAGATATCGCAGGAAAGAGTGGGAGGTGAAGAGCGGCATGACCGTCCGTGCCGCCATAGAGAAGGCTGGTCTGGACCCCTACAGCGTGCTTGCACTGCGCGGGAAGAGGCTGGTCAATGACCAGACCATTATCGAGCCAGGCGACGATATTCGACTTGTCAACGTCATCTCTGGTGGCTGAGGTCTTTGGTGGGATCTACCGGGGTGGGCATGAGGTGTACCAAGTGCGGCAGCGTCGCGGTCATCGGGATGCCACAGCATCGCCTCAAGCTGTGTGCCGAGCATTTTGTGGCCTGGGTGCCCATTATGATGGAGCGCACCATCGACAAGCATCACATGCTGGGGCGAGATGAGCGTGTGTTGGTTGCCGTGTCGGGGGGCAAGGATAGCCTGACCTTGTGGGCCATCCTGATGGAACTCGGCTACCAGACGGATGGGCTTTACATCAACCTCGGCATCGACCACCAAGCCTACTCTGACGTCTCGCAAGAGAAAGCGGCCAAGTTCTCCTCCGAACACGGGGGCGTCCCCCTGCACGTGGTGAACGTGCGCGACACTTATGGCAAGGCGATCCCCGAGCTGGCCCGCACCCGGCGCGGCCGCCGCATCTGTTCGGTGTGCGGTCTGGTCAAGCGACACGTCATGAATCGCATAGCCTACGAGGGCGGCTATGCCGCCATTGCCACCGGACACAACCTCGATGACGAGGCGGCAACATTGCTGGGGAATACGTTGCATTGGCAAGCGGGATACCTCAGGCGTCAGGCCCCTGTCTTGCCCTCTGTGCATCCCGGGCTGATGCGCAAGGTCAAGCCCCTGTGCCGCCTGTACGAGCGGGAGACCGCTGCCTACGCTCTTGTTCGGGGCATTGACTTTGTCGATCTGGAATGCCCCTACTCGGTGAAAGCGAAGAGCATCTTGTACAAGGAGATGCTGAACCGGTTGGAGAGACGCTCGCCTGGCATCAAGATGCAGTTCTATGAAGGTCTCCTCCGGGCCAGGCAGGCTGGTCTGTTCACAGGCGTCGAGCAAGAGACTGAGTACAGTACGTGCAGTGAATGCGGGCAGCCGACCGAAGCGGGCGATCTTTGCGCGTTTTGCCGTCTGTGGAAGGCGGCCTGACGAAATCAGAGGACAGCGGGGAGCGCAGGATCCTCATCATGATGACGCACATCTGGTCCAAATCAGCGTCTGACCGGGTTGTGCCCAAGAGCGAGTAGGAGCATGGGAGCAGAACAAGGGCTGATCTTTGACCGACAGCTTCCGCCCGATCACCGCAGCGGCTTTGTCACTCTAGCGGGCAAGCCCAACGTTGGCAAGTCAACACTGCTGAACGCCTGGTTGGGCTTCAGGCTGGTAGCCGTCTCCCCCAAGCCCCAAACCACGCGCAATCGCCTGCTCGGCATACTCACCCGGGACGACGCCCAGATCATCTTTGTGGATACCCCGGGCATTCACCTGCCGCGAAACAAGCTCGGGGAGTACATGGTTACCGCAGCCAAGCGTGCTATCCCCGATGCTGATGTGGTGGTCTTTGTGGTGGACATGTCCAGGTCGCTGAATCGCGCCGACCGGGAGATCGCGCGGCTGCTGGCGAATACTGAAGGCACGCCCATCCTTCTGGCCATGAACAAGATCGATCTGGTATGTTCTGACGAGGCCAGGGCTCGTCGCGCCGCCTTCGAGGAACTGATGTCGTTCGATGAGTCGGTGTGCGTCAGCGCGCTAACCGGGTTCAACCGAGATGACCTTCTCGACCTGGTCATATCCAGGCTTCCTTTTGGGCCGCGCTACTATCCCGAGGATCAGTTGACCGACCAACCAGAGCGGTTCGTTGCCTCTGAGCTGATACGCGAGCAGGTATTGCGACTGCTGGAAAAAGAAGTTCCTCACGCTGTGGCGGTGGTCGTTGAGGAGTTCAAGGAGCGCCCCAATGGCACCATCTACATCTCGGCGACCATCTACACAGAAAAGACCTCCCAGAAGGGGATCGTCATCGGTCGTCAGGGAAGGATGCTCAAGCGTATAGGACGCGACGCCAGGATCGTCTTGGAGCAGTTCCTTGGGCATAAGGTATACCTGGAGTTGTGGGTCAAAGTGCGCAAGAACTGGAGACGGGACGAGCGATACCTGCGTCAACTGGGTTACACGCCATTCCCGGGCAGCTAGGGCAGGGAGCTAGGGACGCCGTCCCGCGATCTGGAACATTGTGCTGGATTGTCGGTGGAAGCCGCAAATCCGACACTGCAGGCCCGGTGTGGGTAGGTAGCCGCGTGGGGGCCCCTTCCATATGAGGGGCCCCTTTGCACGTGGCCGTTTCTTCTCTGGATAGCGAAGCCATGCTATCTTGGGCGCCGCGACAGGATCTCTGAAGCGGCAGCGGCTGCGCGAGCCCGATGGCTGATGCGATTCTTGATCTCTGGGGGCAATTCCGCCATGGTGCAACCATATTCTGGCACGTAGAACACCGGGTCATACCCAAACCCATGCTCGCCCCTTGGTTCCCGGGTGATGCGGCCTTCGCAGATGCCTTCGGTGATCTCGACTCGTCCGTCAGGCCAGGCGAGCGCGATAACGCAGCGGAAGCGAGCGGTGCGGTGCTCGTGGGGCACGTCTTTCAGTTGCTTCAGCAACAGCGAATAGCGTTGTTCGTCGGTTGCCCCTTGGCCGGCGTAGCGAGCTGTGAGCACGCCGGGAGCGCCATCCAGAGCATCGACCTCCAAGCCTGAGTCGTCAGCCAGGGTCACGAGACCTGTGGCTGCGGCGTAGCCGCGAGCCTTGAGAAGGGCGTTCTCTGTGTAAGAGGCGCCATCCTCCTTGATGGTCTTGGTCACACCCAGGTCGTCCAGGGTGATCAGTTGCATCTCCAAGCCCTCCAGCAACTTGGCGTATTCCCGCTTCTTACCCCGATTGCGCGTAGCTATCAGTAGCTTCATGTTCGCCCAATCTGCTGGCTTCTGCCGGCGTGGACAGTGCCTTCGGCAGCGGAGGCTAGCGCCGTGGAGTGATGGCTCGTGCCAGAGTAAGAGCCCACACTTCCTCCGCGCCTGCCTCCAAGAGAGTGTATGCGCAGGCTTCCAGAGTCGCTCCCGTGGTCATCACGTCGTCCAAGAGGAGGACCCGCCTTCCCTTCGCGTCGCCTGAACGACAGCGGAACGCACCCCAGACGTTGGCCCACCTTTCCTCTCGTGAAAGCCCCACTTGGGAGCGCGTGTTGCGGCTCCTGATGAGCAAGTCCTCGTGCAAGGGGAAAGGGACGCGCCGGCCAAATGCTCTGGCCAAGAGCAGGGATTGGTTGTATCCGCGCTGACGGCGCCGGACGTCGTGCAGCGGCACGGGCGCAACGACGTCCACAGGAAGTGGGCCATGTTGCCAGTGGTGGGCCAGAAGGTCGCCAAGAGGCTCCGCAAGTGCTCTTAATCCCTCGTACTTGAGAGCGTGTACCGCCTGCAGCAGCGGAATAGCATAGGCGGCCACCGACCGGATGCCGGTTAGATGAGACGTGTTTCTCTGGCAGGCAGCGCACAATCCTGTCTTTCCTATGGGGGTGCCGCAGCGCCGGCAAGTTGGCGGTTTGATGAAAGGAATCGTCTCCAGACATTCGGCACACAGCCAGCCTCCCAGACGGCCGCAGGCCACGCAATGCGGCGGGTAGAGCAAATCAAGGAGAGCTGAAAACCACCTGCGCAGACGGGGCCGACTTGCGTCAGAGGAGTGCATCATTGGCAGATCAGGCCTGTCCAACATGGATCAGACCCAGTGTAGGGTGCATGAAGGCGCGGCACAAGCCATCTGGTGCAAACGCTTGCCCGCCCCTGGGCGCTGTGATATACTCGCTTCGTGTTTGACCTGGCCAACGCCTGGTTGGTCTCGGCCCGCGTCAAATCGTGAGGTCACGCTCATGAGTCCGCTCGAGCTTCTCGTTCGCTTGCAGGGTGTCAATCGAGACTGGGATGAGAAAGCACAGCTCTACGAGTCGGTGAAGAAGCAGCTTGCTGACCAGTCAGAACTGGTGAGCAGACGCGCGACGCACGGGCGCCTTGCCGATGAGCTCTCCGCAACCAGAGGAGGCCTGCGCGACTCTGAGCTTGCGCTTGACAGTCTACACGAAAGAGCCAGGAAGGTCGAGGCAGAGCTATATGGCGGGCACATTCGGTCTCCCAAAGAGCTCGAGAACCTGCGCAAAGATGGCGAGCAGCTTCGGGGGCGGATCTCGCAACTTGAGGACCAGGTTTTGCTGGCCATGACCCAGGTGGATGAGCTCGAAGAGGCGGCGAGGCAAGGCGAGCAAGAGCTACGTGCCTTTGAGGCGGAATGGCAGGAGATGCGCCGGTCGCTCGCGACCCAACATGAAGCCCTGCGCACGAGCTTGAAACAGCTCCAACAGGTGCGCGCGGAGCTGCGGGGCCAGCTCGGGCGTGCAGAGTTGGGCCTCTATGACGAACTGCGCGCCAAAAAGGCGGGCCTGGCTCTTTCGCCCATGAAGCATGGAATCTGCCAGACTTGCCGGGTCAGGGTCCCCACCTACAAGGCGCAGGTGGTGGAGTCACGAAGGGCCGTAGTGACCTGTGAAGGGTGTGGTCGCATCCTCTACGGGGGCTAACGGCTTCGCTCGTCTGCCAAATCGCATTTGTCCGAGGGGAGATACCAGTCGTTGAAGAATCCCTATATCGTTGACCGTCCGCTGTCCGATCGGGATCTGTTCTTTGGGCGGGCAGAGTATTTCGACCAGGTGAGCACTTTGCTCGACGCTGGCCACCGGCTGCTTTTTCTGTACGGAGAGCGCTACACTGGCAAGACCTCATTCGTCAATCAGCTTTCCCTTCGCCTGAGTGCCCGCTGTCACGTTCGGCGGATCGATCTGGCTCACCTTGCTGGCGCCAGAACTGACCCCCTATGGATGATCATGGTCGGCGCGGCCCTGGCTCTTGAGAAGGAGCCCCCCGACAAAAGGGCTCAGGCTGCCAAACCCTACACCTATTTCTCTGGCTACCTGGAGGCCTTAGTGTCAGGTGCGGAAGGAATCGTGTACCTGGTGTGTCTTGATGGGCTGCCGGTGGCAGCGTTCTCCTCCGAGAGGAGATGGCGTGAGGCGATCGACGCTCTGCGCAGGGCTCTTGGTGAAACAAGCGGCCTGGCGATTCTGCTGGTAGTCGAGGGGCTTCCTGGAGCGATACACCTGGAGGACGACTTTGCCGATCTGCCCAAGATTGTGCTGGGTCCCTTGGAAGAGGAGCAGGGAGAACGCCTGCTGATGGTGCCTGTGCGAGGCACTCTGGCGTTCGAGTACGAGGTGGTGAGCAGGGTATATTGGCTCTCAGGTGGCTACCCCTTCTTTGTGCAGCTCTTCGGTCGGCTGCTCTTCGACCAGCGTGCAGCGGCTGGCTGGGTGGGACTGCTGGATGTGGACAACGTCGTTGAACGCGTTGTCGCGCTCGGCGCCCCTCAGTTCGAGAGCGCCTGGGAGGGCAGTTCGCCAGCAGCCAAGATAGTGCTGTGCGCCCTTGTGGAGATGGCAGGGCACCATGGCATGGGCTCGGCTAAAGATGTGCTCGCATTCCTTGAGCGGCTGCGCGTGCACATGCCCATCCAGGACATCGATGCGGCGTTGGATGAGCTGGTGAATCGGGGTATCCTTGAGTTCCTTGGAGGGGAGACGGTCCGGTTTCGGATTGAGGTCCTTCGCCGCTGGCTGAGACGGAATAGAAACACCTTAGAGACCGTGCAGCAGGTGCGTCGCTATCGGCGTTCACACCTGAGGCGCGTTTCACCCGTCAGGGGCAAGCACATTGACTGGATGAGTCTGTTCTTGTGGCTGGTGGCGGGCCTGTTGGTCGCGCTCATCGCCATCGTGTGGCGTTCGCGAGACAAGGCCCTATTCTGGACAGGTGAACCCACGGCTGTGCCCCTCGCTAGAACCATGATGGCATCAGCAACACGCTCAGCGACGGCTCTTCCTACACCAGAGACAGGAGTGGCGCCGGGCCGTATCGTCCACGTTGTCAGAGGTAGTGGAGAGGATGTTTGGCAAGTATGTGCGATGCGAAGCGATGGTTCAGATCCTGATTGCTTGACCAGCGGTGAGAGCAGCAACACCCTGCCCGTGTGGGCACCGAATGGCAAAAAGATCGCCTTTGTATCTGACCGAGATGGCAATCGGGAGATCTATGTCATGAATGCTGACGGCAACGAGCAGCTCAACCTTACCAGGGATCCCGCCGAGGACTGGACGCCCAGCTGGTCACCTGATGGCAAGAGCATCGCCTTTGCCTCGTTCCGCGATGACAATTGGGAGATCTATGTGATGGCCGCGAACGGTTCGAAGCAGCAGCGGCTTACCAGCAACAGGTCCGCCGACTACAGCCCGAGTTGGTCTCCCGATGGGCAGAACTTGGCCTTTGTGTCTGATCGCGACGGCAATCTGGAGATATACATCATGGGTGCGGATGGCGGCAATCAGACGCGCTTCACCTTTCACGAGGCCACCGACCAATCACCAGTCTGGTCTCCAGATGGCACGCAACTCGCATGGGAGAGTTATAGAGACGGCAACATGGAGATATACATAGCTGGCGTCGATGGCGGGGCATTGCGCAATCTGAGCCAAGATGCATACGCAGACGATCGTGGCCCGACCTTCTCGCCGTGGGGTGGCCGCATTGCCTTCTATTCCAATCGCGATCAGGGCTGGGACATCTACACGCTCGATCTGACGACGGGTGAGCGCGTGAACCTGACAATGAGCCCTGCGCTTGAGCAGTCGCCACATTGGGGCCCCTGAGTCGGCTCATCGGTGCACCGCCAACCAAGCGCCTCGCCCGTTTCCGGTGCGAGGCGCAGTTCTTGGCCTGACGGCGATCTCGGTCTAAGCCACGGTCTGCAGTATCATGATCAGCGCGCGTTCCGCCACTTGAATGAGGATGATGGCTATCATAGGAGAGAGATCGAGGCCGCCCAAAGTGGGCACCACGCGGCGAATGGGCCCCAGCATGGGCTCAGTGATCTCATAGACTATCCTGACCAACCGGTTCCCCCTGTCCACGGGCATCCAGGACAGGAGTATCCGGGCAAAGATAGCCAGATTGAGTGCCCTCGCAAGCAGAACGACAAAGGTGTTGAGCAATCTCATTCGCCAGCCAAACCTCCCAGGTATCGTGCTCTCTTGTAGGCAGCCCACACCGCCCGGGAGACCGCTGCGCGCAAGCCTCCCTTGTCCAACTGATATAGGCCGGCAGCCGTGGTGCCTCCAGGAGACGTGACCATGTTGCGAAGGACTGCCGGGTGCAGTCCAGTCTTCTGAGCGAAGGCGGCCGAACCCCGCAGAGTTTGCAGGACGAGCTTTCTGGCCACAGCGCGCGAGAAGCCCAGGTGCACACCGGCGTCGATGAGCGCCTCAGCGAAATAGAAGACATAGGCCGGACCAGAGCCGCTCAGTGCTGTGGCCATATCCAGGTACTTTTCGTCCTCAACATGCACCTGCTCGCCCAGGGCACCCACGATCTCTCGCGCCCGTTCCATCTGTGGCGGCGACACTTCCCTGGTGGCCGTCCAGACCGATATCCCTTCGCCGATCTGGCCAGGGGTGTTGGGCATGATGCGCACGATGGCGCCTGTACCCAGCGCGCCACGTATGGTGTCGATCCTGGCCCCGGCAACGATGGTAAGCAGCAGTGCGCGGCTGTCAATCTGGTCGGCGAGTTCCTCCAAGACCTCGCCCAACACCTGGGGTTTGATGGCCAACACGACGATCTCGGCGCCCGCGACGGCCTCCACATTGGAGCAGCAGGTCCTGATGCCCAACTCTTCAGATAGATGCGCCCTGCGTTCCTGAAGGGGATCGCTCGCCGTGATCTGGTTTCCCGTGGCGAGTCCCTTGCTGAGGAGTCCTCGGATGAGGGCCTCCGCCATGGTGCCCCCGCCAACGAAGGTGATGGAGACATCGCCAAGCGCGCCCATCAAAAGTCCTCCTCCTGGTGCAGTCTGGGACCAAAGATAGCCCGGCCAATGCGGACCATGGTGGCTCCCTCTTCGATGGCAACCTCAAAGTCGTCGGTCATGCCCATGGACAGATGAGACCAGGCTGAGAAGGGTGCCTGGTCGCGCAGCACGTCGCGGACGCGCGCCAGCCGACGGAAAACGGGGCGGGCGAGCTCCGGATCCGCCACAATGGGGGCCATGGTCATCAGGCCCAGTACCTGGAGGTGGGTCAACGCTTCAAACTCTCGGGCTTGGCTCACGAATGCGGCCAGCGTGGTGGGATCCCACGCCGTATAGCCGTACTTGGACGCCTCGCCCGACACGTTGACCTCCACCAAGATGGGCAAGCGCTTTGCCATTTGGGCTGCAAAGACGTCGAGCCGCCTGGCCAACCGGACAGAATCGACGGAGTGGATCACATCGGCAAAGGCTGCGGCTCTCTTGGCCTTGCGGCTTTGGACGTGACCAACCATGTGCCAGGTAGGCGGGTCATCAGCGAAATCCGCCCACAGCTCAGGCACTTTCGTCTCGGCCTCCTCTATGCGATTCTCGCCGAAATGCCGCAGCCCGCACCGATAGGCTGACCTGATCTGCTCCGCCGAGCGCATCTTGGTCACAGCGACCAGGGTGATCTCGTCGCGCCGGCGCCCAGCGCGGGCACAGGCCTCGCTTATGCGCCGTTCGACCCGGGCCAGATTGGCCGCGATGTCAGGCTGGATCGTACTGGGCATGAAACCGCTCCCTCACCAAGGTCGGCTCTGTCGATGCAGAAGACTCGGTCAGATGGCCTCCCTGAGACCGATGACAGCGGCAAAACGCCCGGTGTGACCTTTGTCTCGCCGATGGGAGAAGAACAGATCACGATGGCAGCAGGTGCAGAGGGCGGCCACCTCGATGTGGGTCACGCCGATCTCCTCCAGTTGCAGCGCGTTGGCCCGCCACAGGTCTACGTGGGCCTTGCCTCCGGGCAGCATTCGCGAGATGATGCTGGCGGGTGAAGGAGACGCCTGGCGCATTGCCTGGGCCACCTCTGGGCCGACCTCGAAACAGCAGGGTCCGATAGCGGGTCCGAGGCCAGCGTAGAGTCCCTCGGGCGAGCAGCCGTAAGCAGAGATCATCGCTTGAGCTGTCTTGGCGGCGATGTGCTTCAGCGTGCCTTGCCAGCCGGCATGGGCCAATCCCACCGCGCCTTGTCCTGGGGCATAGAAAAGGATTGGAACACAGTCGGCGAACCGCATCAGCAACAGCAGCCCGGGCACGTCAGATATGAGTGCGTCTGTCCCGGCAACAGTCTGCCCCTTGGTCGAGCCTGAGACGATCACCACGCGATCGTCATGGACTTGCTGGGCTGTCACCACACTCGCCTCGTGCACGCCAAGCGCCCGATAGACCGCCTGATGATTCGCGTCCACGCTGGCGGGGTCATCGCCAACGCTGTGACCTGTGTTCAAGGTAGAATAAGGCGCGCTACTGACCCCCCCGAGGCGGGTGAAGACGCCGTGAACCAGCTCGTTTCCTGCGAAAGACTCGAAGCAGTACCTCGGCAGTCCACCATCTACAATGCGGATCATCGCCGGTCCTCTCCAGCGCGTGCGTGGCAAAGGATGCAGTCCTCGGATGTACGGGCTTCGATCGCGCTAGCACCGATCCTGTCCGAGTCCTCTGGTGGGCTCGGGGCTGCGACACGGCTATCGACAAAATGCCAAGGGAGCGACTCTTGTGGCGATCTCTCCCGCAGATATTCTTCCATGTCCAGGTCGAGGAGGGCCAAGGCACGTTCCCAGGCGGAGGACGCGAGAGTGGGCACGGCCAGGAGCGCCTCTCCCACCCGTCTGTCGCCGCGAGCCAGAACACACTGGATTCGCGCTGCGTCGATCGACTCCGCCCGCATCTCGACGTGTAGCTGACGCAGCCCTTCGCCGATGCGGGACAGACGCTCTTCGAGCACTGCCTTGGGGACCATGGCCGCCCGTTGGAAGGGCGTGTGGGCCTTGGGCACGAATGGCGTCAGGCTCACGATCACCCTGCGCGTGAAGACACCTTTGATCTCGGCCACCACACGAAGCAAATCCTCGATATCCCCGTCAGACTCACCTGGTAGTCCGAACATGAAATAGAGTTTGAGTGCCTCAAAGCGTTCACTGGCCACAAGCGCCGTGGCTGCCATGATGTCATCGTGGGTGACGCCTTTGTTGATTGCACGGCGCAGACCCTCAGATCCCGCCTCGGGTGCAAGAGTGATCGTTCTGGCTCCGCCCTCTCTCAAGGCGCGCACCAGGATGGGCGACAGAGGGGCGACCCGCAGCGATGACACCGAGATCGCAGCACCCATCCCCCGCAGCTCGGTCACCAGCTCGTCTATGTGCGAGTAGTCAGACACTGCCGAGGCCACCAGCCCGATCTTGTCTTGCTGCTTCAGACCCTCCCGCGCCTGCTCCAATATGGTTCCCAGGCTGCGTTCTCGCGGAGGACGATACCAGTGACCGGCCAGGCAGAACCGGCAGCCGCGCCCACAGCCGCGAGACACTTCTATGAGATGCATGTCGCCGAACTCTGCCAGGGGGGCGACGATGCTGGAAGAAGTCGGATAGTCGTCCAGTTCCTCAAGCCACTGGCGCTGTATCCTCTTCCCCTGATGCACAAGGGGCACGTAGATGCCTGGTAGACTGGCCAGGTCTTCCAGAGTGTGGTGCCGCTGCTGCTGCCAGGAGTTCGCGATGCAATCGACCAGGGGAGCCAGAAGAGTCTCTGCCTCGCCAATCACGATCGCATCGGCCACGACCGCGAGTGGCTCGGGGTTTGCCGAGACTGCGGGACCGCCCAGAATGATCAGGGGGTCACCATCGGCCCTCTCCTCTGCTCGGACCGGAATGCTGGCGCGACGTAGCATGGAGATGACGTTGACGTAATCCATCTCGAAAGGGACGGAGAAGGCTACCAGAGCCGCGTCGCGCAGAGGACGTTGCGATTCCAGAGTGACGATGGGCCCTGTCGGCTGCACACGTCTCCCCAAACTGGCGAAGGCGCGCTCACAGACGACCCCCGGCAGGGCATTGAACCAGCGATAGAGCCCGTGGATGGCCAGGCTGGACATGCCAACAGCATAGGTGTTGGGATAGGCGAGGACGACCGGAATCCTGCCTCCCCAGTCCCTGAGGATGGCGCCCGACTCGCTCTCCCTTATCCGACGTGCCGTGGCGATATGGTGCCATTCCATGAGCTTCTCCTGGCAAAACCCGGCTGCAAAGGGATCATAGTCCGGGCAATGGGGACTGTCAAACGGGGAGTAGACGAGGGTGGAAGAACACACCAGAAAGCGGTCGCACCCGGAATCAACGGTGCAGACACCACGAGAGCTACCCACTGGGGCCTGTCTAGTTCTGGTTTTTGCTTCTGGTAGGGGCGCATCGCGATGCGCCCCTACGCCCGAAGGCATCCTCAACCTCAGACTCTGGTCACAATAGGCACTATCGTGGGACTCCGACCGGTTTCCTTGAGGGCAAGGCGAGCCAGGTATTCCTCCAACCGCTGGCTGATTTCGGAGCGCGTGCGTGCGGATCCGACAGCTTTGATGGCTTCCTGCTTGGCTTGCTCCAGCAGCTCTGTGGCCTCCTGTTCGTACACGAACCCCCGGGTGATGATCAGCGGCTCGCCAACCAGATGGCCGGTGTACCTGTCCAGCGTCACCTGGGCCACCAGGAAGCCGTCGCGCGATAGACGCCTTCGGTCCTCAAGCACGGTTTTCCCGACGTCTCCTACACCCAGCCCATCGACAAAGACGTAAGAGTCCGACACCCGATCAACAATCTGGGCCCCACTATCGTCCAATTCCAGCACATCGCCAGTCTCCATGATGAATATGTTGCTGCGATCCACAGCGCACTGCTCGGCCAGCCTTCCGTGTAGTATCAGGTGTCGGTACTCTCCATGTATGGGCACGAAATACTTGGGTCGAATCAGGTTTATCATCATCTTTTGCTCTTCCTGGCTTGCGTGGCCAGAGACGTGCACGTCGAGCACCTGGTCGTAGAGCACGTTCGCCCCCAGGCGAAAGAGGTCATCGAGAGTGTGGTTGACCAGCTCTTCATTGCCCGGGATGGGAGTCGCAGAAACGATCACCGTGTCGCCGGGAACCACGCTCACAGAGTGGAAGCTCCCCCGACCCATGCGTACCAGGGCTGAGGTCGGCTCCCCCTGGCTGCCGGTGCAGATCAGCACCGCCTGATGAGGAGGGAGCCGGTCGAGTTGGGCCACTGTGAGCAGAGTGTCTGCCGGAACCTTGAGGTAGCCCAGCTCTCGCGCGATTCGGACGTTGTTGACCATGCTACGCCCGACCACTGCGACGCGACGCCCATTCTGGCGCGCCGTGTCGATGATCTGCTGGACCCGAGAGATGTTAGAAGCGAAGGTGGCCACGATGACCCGTCCCCTTGCCTCGGCGAAGGCACGGGAGAGCATCTCTCCGATGACCCGTTCTGAAGGCGTGTAGCCGCGACTCTCCGAGTTTGTGCTATCGGAAAGCAACAAGAGCACTCCTCGGCCGCCCAGCTCGGCCAGTCTGGCAAAGTCGGTTCGACGGCCATCCACCGGAGTATGATCGAACTTAAAGTCCCCCGAATGCACCACCAGCCCAACAGGAGTGGTTATCCCCAAACCCACGCCGTCAGGTATGCTGTGACTGACGTGGAAGAACTCTATCCGGAACGGTCCAACATGCAACACGTCGGTGGCCGCGATAGTGCGCAGATCCACTCCTTGGATCCTGGCCTCATGCAGCTTCACCTCGATCAGCCCGTGGGTGAGTCGCGTGGCATAGACGGGTGCCTCCACCTCTCGCAGCAGATAGGGCAGAGCTCCGATATGATCCTCATGCCCGTGGGTGATGATGACTGCCTCGACTCGATGGGACCGTTCCAAGACATAGCTGAGATCGGGAATCACGATGTCGATTCCCAGCATGTCGTTCTTGGGAAACATCAGTCCGGCGTCAATAATCATCACGCTGTCGCCGTATTCCACGACCAGCATGTTTCGGCCTATCTCACCAAGGCCGCCGAGGGCAACGATCCTCAACTTGTCTTTGGCCACCAGACTCTCCGATCGCTAGAATAAGCTCAACTGTTGTGGCGGGCCGCTCTCCCCGGTCTCGACTGAGTGAAGGTCTGCCAGAATCTGGGGGATCTTGAGCATGGCCTCCTCGATGGAGGCGCGGTATCTGGGCTGGTGCAGCGCCGCTGCCGGATGGAACATCGGAAAGTAGACGAACTCCCCCACCCTCTTGGGGATCCCGTGCACGCGGGAGATCCTCACCCCAGAGAAGGCGAGCTGCATGGAAAAGCGTCCCAGGGTTACGATCAGCTTGGGCTTGATGAGCTGGATCTGCTTGTCGAGATATGGACGGCAGGCGGCAAGCTCATCGGGCTGAGGTTCGCGGTTGTTTGGGGGACGGCATTTGATAACGTTGCATATGTAGACATCGTTGCGAGAAAGGTTGATGGAAGCCAGCAGTTCCTCCAAGAACTGCCCTGCGGGGCCCACGAAGGGACGCCCTTGCCGATCTTCGTGGAAACCGGGTGCCTCGCCCACAAACACGATGTCTGCGTCCTCGGGGCCCTCGCCGGGCACTGCTCTCTTTCGTTCCCTGCATAATCGACATGAACTGCATCGGCGGATCTGTTCGTTCAGAGACTCGAGTTGTGACACGTTGAACCTCCCCGAGATGACGCTGCCGGCACGCTTGTGAGCGACAAGGACTGAAACGCGGCAAGTCCTTGATGCGACAGGGCACCGACCTGGGCCGCTGCTTTGTCCAGCGATTCTCGTCGATGTTTCCAACTAGTTGTCCCGAGAAGCACAGGAAGAAGACACAAAGCGCGTGCTAGCCGGTTGCCCACGCCCGCCCGAGCTCCCCAACCGTGCAATCTCAAGATCCTTAGCATATCCTGGGCAACTGCTCTCCCGCCAGCATGTCGAGGACTCGACGAGTCCCCAACAGGGTGCGCAACACCACTCTTCCGGGATGCTCGGCCACCACTCGCCCAATGATCGCGGCCTCACGGCCAAAGGGGTGCGATCGCATGGCCCTGAGCAGGGCATCAGCATCATCCTCCTCAACGATGGCCACCAGTTTGCCCTCGTTGGCAACGTACAGGGGATCCAGCCCCAAGAGTTCGCTGGCGGCCCGCACCGGTTCGTGAACGGGCACGCTGGCCTCCACGATCTCAAAGCCCACACCAGATCGGGCCGCCAGCTCGTTGAGAGTGGTGGCCAGGCCGCCTCTGGTTGGGTCGCGGAGCACGTGAATACCCGGGCACGCCTCGATCATGACCCTGACCAGCAAGTTGAGGGGGGCGCAATCGCTGCGCAGTGGACTGTCAAAACGCAAGCCCTCGCGCTGGGTCATTATGGCCAGGCCATGATCGCCGACCGCCCCGCTGACCATGACCACGTCGCCGGGGCGGGCCGCCGAGGCTGAGATCTGCACGCCGGGAGGTACGAGGCCGATGCCGGTCGTGTTGATGAACAGGCCGTCGCCGCTGCTCCTCTCCAGAACCTTGGTATCGCCGGCCAGGATGCGGACGCCGGCGAACTGGGCCGTCGCAGCCATCGATGCCACCACCCGCTCCAGGTCCGATAGCGGCAGCCCTTCGGTCAGAATGAACCCGACGCTCATGCAGACGGGTTGTGCGCCACGCATGGCAAGATCGTTGACCGTTCCGCAGACAGCCAGCTTTCCAATGTCGCCACCGGGGAAAAAGATGGGCTGCACAACATAGGAGTCGGTGGTCAGCGCGGGCTGCCCGACCATCTGGCCCCGTTCATCGGTGAGCTCGATGAGGGCGGCATCCTCCAGGGCATTCAGCACAGGGTTGCCCAGATGCTTCAAGAACACCCGTTCGATCAAGTCGTGACCAAGGATGCCCCCCCCACCGTGCGCCAAAAGGACGGATTCCTCGGTCATCAGTCGAGCGAACCTCCATAGCGGTAGTGGGCAGCGCAGGAGCCTTCGGCAGAGACCATGCAAGCCCCAATGGGCCGGGCAGGAGTGCAGACCCCGCCGAACAGGGGACATTCCGGTGGCTCGGCCACGCCTCGCAACACCTCACCGCACCGACAGCCCCGTTCAGCAGGAGTGAGTGTCGCAGCGGTGGCCGCCGACGGCGGGTCGAAAGCCAACCGTGCATCGTGAGCTGCATACTCTTGGCGGAGCTTGAGCCCGCTTGAAGGTATCTCTCCCAGCCCACGCCAGGCCACTGCACAAGTCTCAAAGACGTCTTTCATGAGTAACTGGGCCTTCGTGTTCCCCTGGCTGGTCACGCTGCGGGGATAGGCGTTTGCCACTTGAGGATTCCCATTCCACACTGCATCAGCTAACATGCTCAGCGCCCGCAATATGTCGAGGGGCTCAAAGCCAGAGACTGCGCACGGGATGCGGTAGTCTTGCGCCAGAAAGCTCCAGGCGTTGGCACCGATTATGGTGGTCACATGGCCCGGGCCAAGTATGGCATCCAGCCGCACCTCGCCGGCGTCAAGGATGGCCCGCATGGCCGGAGGAGTCAGCTTGTGCATGCTGTAGACGAAATAGTTCCCTATCCCGAGTTCACGCGCCTCGACGAGGGAGGCAGCCACACCCGGCGCCGTGGTCTCGAAGCCGATGCCCAGCATCACTATCGAGCGACCAGGTTCTCTGCGGGCGCGCTCCAGGGCGTCCAACGCCGAATAGACGATTTGCACATCCGCGCCGGCCGCCCGGGCCTCTTGCAGGCTGGATCGGGAACCGGGCACCCGGATCATATCGCCAAAGGTCGCCACAGTCACGCCGGGCAGGTGGGCCAAGGCGATGGCATAGTCGATCTCGCCATCGGGGGTGACGCAGACCGGGCAACCTGGCCCCGACAGCATGTGCAGGTGAGGGGAAAGCGCCTGGCGAATGCCATAGCGCATGATGGCGCGCGTGTGGCCGCCACAGAACTCCATGATGCGGATGGGCCGCGCGACCCGACCGCGAATGGTGGCAACGAGTCCCCGGGCAGCGTCCGGGTTGCGGTATTCGTCGGTGTATCTCATGCGCCGGGCACCTTGTGGGACTCTTGCTCCTCCTCGTCCAGCCGTCGCCCAGCCTCTTCTAGCTCGGCCAGCAAGGCCAGCGTTTGCTGGGCTTCCTCCTCATCGAGCACTCCGATGGCAAAGCCGGTATGCACCAGAACGTAGTCGCCCACCCCGGCTTCGGGGGTGAGGATCAGGCTTACTCGACGCGATACGCCGCTCAGTTCGACTTCAGCTACGGTTCCGTCGATACTCTTGACCCGAAGTGGCACTGCCAGACACACATCTAGTCTCCGTTCATGGCATAGTGAGCGATGACGGCTTGCCCCAGGGCAATGCCGCCGTCGTTGCAGGGCACCTGATGGTGGGTCAACACGTGGAAGCCACGCGCTTGCAGGCTGGGCAAGACGAGAGAGAGCAGCAGACGATTGTGAAAGCATCCTCCGCTCAAGACCACCTGCTCCAAACCTGTCCGCGAGCGCAACCTCTCGCAAGTGTCCACGATCATGTGCGCCACCGTGAGATGAAAGCGGGCGGCGATATCCTTTTTGGGCACACCATCTGAAAGATCGTCCAGGATCTCGGCCAAGAGGGGCGCCAGGCGGAGCTCAAAGCCACGGGACACCCATGCTTGCGCTTGGCCCCAGCCTTGGACGTCATCGGTGGCTTCTATCGTGAACGCATATGGGGGCACATCCAAGCGCCCGTCGTGGGCGAGCATCTCCAGTTCGATGGCTGCCTGGGCTTCGTAGGTTGCCTGGAAGCAGATTCCGAGCAGCGCCGATACCGCGTCGAACAACCGCCCCATGGAAGATGTCAGAGGTGTGTTCAACTTGCGCGACACCATTGCGGCGATGATCCGCCGTTCCTGCTCAGGGATATCCCCCAGGCCCGGCGGCAGGGGACGGTCACCCAAGAGCGTGTGCACATAGGCCAGGGCCACGCGATACGGGCTGCGAATGGCGTGGTCCCCACCAGGGAGGGGCAGGTACTCCAGATGAGCTGCGCGTTGGAATCCGCGGCCGTCGCCCACCAGGAATTCGCCACCCCAGATATGCCCGTCGAGACCATAGCCGGTGCCATCAAAGATGACCCCTATGACTGGGCCATCCTCCATCCGATCCGCCAGGCAGGCTGCGAGATGCGCATGGTGGTGCTGGACCGAGAGCAGTCGCAACCCGTCGCGGGCCAGGTTCAGTCCATAGCGCGTGGCCGCGTACTGGGGATGCATGTCAACGGCGACGGCTTCGGGTTCGATATGAAAGAGCCGACGATACAGGGCTATGGTCGTCTCGTAGTGGTTCTGGGTCTCCAGGTTCTCCAAGTCGCCGATGTGCTGGCTCAGGAAGGCATAGCGATCGCGGGTCAGGCAAAAGGTATTCTTCAGCTCAGGGCCGCAAGCCAAAATGGTTCTGGCCTTGAAGGGTAGGCGAATGGGAAAGGGGGCAACCCCTCGTGCGCGGCGAATGGCCTGGGGTATTCCACTGGGGACGAACCAGACACTATCGTCGTATCGAGCATGGATGCCGCGATCGTGGGTCAGAAAGTAGTCGGCGATTCCCTGCAAACGCCGCAGGGCCTCCTGGTTATCGCGAGCGATCGGCTCCTCGACGAGATTGCCGCTGGTCATGACCAGAGGAACGGCCACATCGTGCAACAGGACGTGGTGCAGTGGAGTGTAGGGAAGCATGACCCCCAGGAAACGATTGCTTGGAGCCACTCCTCGAACGATGGTAGAGTCCTCGCGCCAGAGAATCAGCACGATGGGTGCTGCCGGCGAGGTCAAGAGCTCGCGCTCGGCATCACTCGGAGTGGTGTGCTCCTCTACCGCAGCGAGGGAGGCCACCATCACGGCAAAGGGCTTGTGGGGGCGATGCTTGCGTCTGCGCAGACAGGCGACGGCCCGAGCACTGGTGGCATCGCAGGCCAGTTGATACCCTCCCAGGCCCTTGATCGCCACGATGCGGCCCTGTCGCAACAGGTCAGCGGTTCGCTCAAGCGCATCGTCGCAGGCCACCTGGCGTCCGTCTCTGTCCAAGAGGGTCAGACTTGGCCCGCACTGGGGACAGGCGTTTGGCTGGGCATGGAAACGACGATCGAGTGGATCGTCATACTCTCGCTGACAGCGGGGACACATGCGAAAGGCGCGCATGGTGGTGAGGGGGCGGTCGTAGGGCACCTCGGCAATGATGGTGAAGCGCGGTCCGCAGTTGGTGCAATTGATGAAGGGATAGCGATAGCGCCGGTCGCTGGGGTCGAACAGCTCACGCAGGCAATCGGCGCAGGTTGCTATATCGGGAGATATGAGCTGGTAGGCGCCAGTCTGAGCCTCACTGTGCAGGATCTCGAAACCACGCCAGCCGTTGACCGGGATCTCTTCCGAAGACAGGGACTCGATGTGAGCCAGAGGCGGCGCCTGGTCTCGTAGGCCATGTAGGAAGCGTGCCAGGTCGTCGGCATCGGCTTCCACCTCCATCTCGACGCCCCAGGAGGTGTTGCGCACCCAGCCTGCAACCCGGTGCTGATGTGCCAGGCGATACACAAAGGGCCTGAACCCCACGCCCTGTACCACGCCCTGGACGGCCACGCGCAGCGCGCGCCGGATGCCTTCTAGGCTTTCGCTGTTCGCTCTATCAGCCACTCAACCCACTCATCTAGTCCTTCGCTGGTCACACACGAGACCTCAAAGATGCGTATCCTGGGATTGAGCCCCCGAACCAGGCGGCAGAACTCTGTCACGTCAAAGGGAATGTACGGCAACAGATCGATCTTGTTGAGGACCAGGGCATCGACGCTGGTGAAGATGGCCGGATACTTGTGAGGTTTGTCATCCCCTTCGGGAA
Source organism: Anaerolineae bacterium (assembly GCA_035529675.1). GTDB lineage: Bacteria > Chloroflexota > Anaerolineae > UBA1429 > UBA1429 > DATKWG01. The sequence continues at coordinate 18,033 of DATKWG010000080.1, read as the reverse complement.
CACTGGAGATGGCCACTCTAGTGTGCTCACCGAGGTCGAAGGCCACGGGACAGATCAGGTTTCCCACGTTCTCGACAAAGAGCAGGTCGAACGCATCCAGGGGCAACTCGCTCAGCGCTCTATGGACCATGGCTGCATCCAGGTGGCAGCCGCCCCCGGTGTTGATCTGGACGACCGGTAGGCCAGCGTCCCGAACCTTTTCGGCGTCCACGGTTGATGCCACATCTCCCTCGATAACGCCGAGCACCCTCCGTCCATCCAGTGACTCTGCGGTGCGAAGGATCAGGCTGGTCTTGCCTGCGCCCGGCGAGGCCATAAAGTTCACGCAATGAACGCCATGGGCATCCAGCGTCTGGCGGTTCTGGGTGGCAAGCTGCTTGTTGGCTCCCATGATGCGTTCAACCACAGGGATTCGACTGGGACTCATACCTGTTCACTCCACCTCGATGCTGTCCACGTAGAACTCGCGACCCGCGATGATGTGCGCCCTGGCCAGGCCACAATCGGGACAAGTCCAGTCGGCAGTGCCTGGTTGCCACTTGTGACCGCACGCTGCGCAACGCAGCCTCACCGCGAGGCGCTCAAACACCAGCTCAGCGCCACAGGCAACCGTGCCCTGGCTAAGGTAGTCAAAGCAGAACTGTACGCTGTCATCCACAATGCTTGACAACTCACCAATGACCAGGTGAATGCTCATGATACGCTTGGCCTCTGCCCGCCTTGCGTGATGACAGACGATGTTGAGAACGCTCTCTGTAACGGCCAGCTCATGCATTGTCCCGGTTATTATACCCCGTCGAGAGCTGAATTCAAAATCGAAAGAGGACATTTGCAGTCCGATTTGTCTGTCGTGGTCGGACTGCAGAAAGGGGGGTGCCGGGGAACCTGGTTCACAGCAGCGGGTGAGCTGCCCCCAACCGGCGGGGCGAGTTCTGACAGCATCTCAGCGGACCCGACTCACAGCGAATGGGCCGGCACACCGTGCGTGTCACGCCGCATCAGCCGTCGCGTCCTTGGGAATGCAGCAGAATCCACCGTCTGTATCTCCCGTGTTCTGGGGAGAGGAACGGACAACGCAAGGGTCGAGGAGTGGCCCCACACTGCATTATCGTCAAGCGACATCTGGATTGTCAAGTGCCTGGCGGCCGAGAGTATCGAAAAAGCCTGTATCAGCTCCCGTCGTTGTCACTCTGAGCGCAAGCCAAGTCGCAACGCTTTTCGGTACTCTGCGCAACGGCGACTTTTCATTTCGGGGGATATGTGGTACAATAACCGATAAAGAGGCCTCTGCAGTCCTGTGGTAGCCCGTGTTTGCCTGCCGTGGAATGCAGTGCCTTGGGGCGTCGTCTCAGTAGACGATGCGTGGAGGACAAGGTGAGACCAACATGGCCCAGGAACGCGTTTGTCTATCTGTTGATTCTGGTAGCGAGCATTGCTCTATTCTATAGCTTCTTATCACCAGGAGAGGGCTCGCAAGAGATCGGGATAAACAAGGTGGCTGAACTCGTCAAAGCCGGCAAAGTCGAACGTCTGGCGATCACCAATGACGGCGTCATGACAGCAGTGGTGCGCGAGGGCTCTAAACTGGTCAAGTATACTTCCCGCAAAGAGCAGAATGTGGGCTTGGGTGAGTCCTTGACTACTCTCGGTGTCAAGCCTGAACAGATGGAGTCGATCGGCGAATTGCTTCACCTGCGGCCTAGCGTTTGGGAGAATTGGGGCATCATTCTCATCCAAGTTGTTCCCCTAGCGTTGATGGGCCTCTTTCTCATGTTCATGCTGCGGCAGGCTCAGAGTGGCAACAACCAGGCTCTCTCTTTTGGAAAGAGTCGTGCGCGCATGTTCACTGGCGATAGACCGAACAGCACCTTCGACGATGTGGCTGGCGCCGACGAGGCCAAACAAGAGTTGCAGGAGGTCGTCGAGTTCCTGAGGGAGCCAGACAAGTTTACCGCCCTGGGGGCACGCATTCCCAAGGGGGTTTTGCTGGTAGGGGCTCCAGGGACTGGAAAGACCTTGATGGCGCGGGCTGTGGCCGGCGAGGCGGGAGTGCCTTTCTTCAGCATTAGCGGATCCGAGTTTGTGGAGATGTTTGTGGGAGTTGGCGCCAGCCGCGTGCGCGACCTGTTCGATCAGGCCAAGCGCAACAGCCCTTGCATCGTCTTTGTTGACGAGATCGACGCTGTGGGCCGCCACCGGGGTGCCGGGCTCGGCGGGAGCCACGACGAGCGCGAGCAGACCCTCAACCAGATCCTGGTGGAGATGGACGGCTTTGACACAGACTCTAGGGTCATCGTCTTGGCAGCCACAAACCGCCCCGACATCCTCGATCCAGCTCTGTTGCGGCCCGGACGCTTTGATCGGCGCGTCGTGCTCGACCGTCCCGACAGTCGCGGGCGCGAGGAGATCCTGAAAGTCCATGTGCGGGGCAAGCCCCTGGCCGAGGATGTGGATTTGACGGTTGTGGCCAAGCAGACTCCCGGTTTCACCGGTGCCGATATCGAGAATCTGGTCAATGAGGCGGCCATCCTGGCAGCGCGTCGCGATATCCCGGCCATTGGCATGGAGGAGTTCCAAGAGGCTGTGGAGCGTGTCGTTGCCGGTCCCGAGCGTCGCAGTCGCTTGATCAGCGACCAAGAGAAGCGGATCATCGCCTACCACGAAGCGGGACACGCCCTCGTTCAGAGCAAGCTGGAGCATTGCGATCCGGTGCACAAGGTATCTGTCATCTCCCGGGGGATGATGGCTGGCTATACCATGACTCTGCCGGAGGATGACCGAAGGCTCTACTCCAAGCGCAAGTTCGAAGACGAATTGGCGGGGCTCCTGGGCGGTTATGTGTCCGAGCAGATCGCCCTGGGCGATGTGACCACCGGCGCGAGCAGCGATCTGCAGCGGGCCACCAAGATCGCCCTAGCGATGGTCACCCAATATGGCATGTCCAAAACCCTGGGACAGCGCACCTTTGGCCAAAAGCAGGAGCTTATCTTCCTGGGGCGCGAGATCGCAGAGCAGCGCGACTATGGTGAAGAGGTGGCCTCGCAGATCGATCGCGAGATCAAGGATCTCATGGATCGAGCCGAGAGTCGCTCCAGGAACGTGCTCGAGACCTATCGGGACAAGCTCGATGAGATCGCGAACGCCCTCATAGAGAAGGAAACTCTCGATGCAGATGAACTAGAGGCCATCATCGAGGCCGAGGAGGAATTCGCCGAGACCCAGCCCGTTGTGCGGGTCTAGCCTGCATCTTGAATCCGGCGACGAGGGGCCGAGTCGAGTGCTCGGCCTCTCCTCTTGGGAGGAGCCGTGTTTGAAGTAATCAAGGTGGGAGTGGCCGCCGAGCGTTCCCTGGTGGTCGAGGAAGAGCACACTGCGGCCAGTGGGGGTAGCGGTGCGCTGCCGGTTTTTGCCACTCCACAGATGATAGCCCTCATGGAAGGCGCAGCCGTGGCAGCGGTCGACCCTCTGCTACCCTCGGGGCATCACACGGTGGGCATCCACGTTGACATCAGGCACATCGCTGCTACACCCGTGGGTCGAATGGTGACCGCCTGCGCCGAGCTGGTCGAGATCGACGGTCGCAAGCTGAGTTTTCGGGTGCGAGCTTTCGATGAGGCCGGCACCATAGGAGAGGGAGTCCACCACCGGTTCATCGTCGAAGAGAAGCGGTTCATGCAGCGGGCCAGGTCGCGAGGAGCCTAGTGGCGCCCAACGAGTTGGCCCCGGCTTGACGCTGGCAAGCGTTGAGGGTATACTCACACTAACTGAATAGATTCCACTTACCCACAAAGGCTGCGAAAGAGAGAGTAGGTGGGAGGCGCCCTCACAGGGAGAGAGGATCGGAGACTGCAAGTCCTCTCGATGGGAAGTCCACTCAAGTTCACTCTGGAGCCGACGGCCGAACTCCGATGCAGGCATCGCGATGTGTAGGTCGCTCCGGTGGCCCGCCGTTACCGGGCAGTCGGTAATCCCGATTCTCATGGCAGAGACGGGCCGCCGACGAAGAGAGGGCTTCCCCTGGAAGCCAATGAGGGTGGTACCGCGGAGTGTGTGACTGCAACTTCGTCCCTGGCGAGTTGCAGTCGTTTTGCTGTTATGTGTCGCGTCTGCCTGTCACTGTGACGTGCGGTGTGCAGCCCAGATCCAGAACCTGCACCAGCACCACACCGGGTCACAGGGTGAGACGCGCTTGAGGAGAGCCACATGCTGGAGCAACTGAAGCAACTGAGAGAAGATGCGCAAAAAGAGTTGGAGACTGTTTCTGACCCGGCGGCCTTGGAGCAATGGCGCGTCTCCTATCTGGGGAAGAAAGGGAGGCTGACCCTGGCACTCAGAGGCGTGGGCAAGCTGCCTCCCCAGGAGCGCCCAGCGGTTGGCCGCCTGGCGAACGAGACAAAGGCTCACCTGGAACGAGCCTTCAAGGACCGTGCCGAAGAGCTGCGACGAGCCCTACTGGCCAAGGAGCTGACCGAAGCGTCCATCGACGTACGTCTCCCCGGCAGACAGCAGTCTATGGGATACCTGCACATCACCACCCAGACACTGCGCGAGATCTATGCCATCTTCGCAGACATGGGCTTCCAGGTGTTGCTGTCCGGCGAGGTGGAGGACGACCTCACCAACTTCCAATTGCTCAACATGCCTCCAGGCCATCCGGCGCGCGACATGTGGAGCACCTTCTACACCACGCGTCCTGGCGTTTTGCTGCGCAGCCACACCTCGCCCGGACAGATTCACGCCATGCGGAAGCACTATCCCCGGCCAATACGCGTCATCCTGCCTGGCAAGTGCTATCGCTACGAGCAGATCACCACGCGCAGCGAGCAGATGTTCTTCCAGGTGGAAGGGCTGGCCGTGGGACACAACATCACCATGGCCGACCTGAAGGGCGTGCTGGTCAGCTTTGTGAGGCAGATGTTCGGGGCCAACCGTCGCTTGCGCTTCCGACCGAGCTACTTCCCCTTCACCGAGCCAAGCGCGGAAGTGGACATCGACTGCATTCTCTGCCGAGGCGAGGGATGCCAGCTTTGCAAGCATACGGGCTGGTTGGAGATCCTTGGCTCGGGCATGGTGCATCCCAATGTGTTGCAGAACGGCGGGTATGACCCGGAGGAGTTCAGCGGCTTTGCCTTTGGCATGGGCGTCGAACGCATCTGCATGCTCAAGCACGGCATCACCGACATCCGCTACTTTTACAGCAACGATCTGCGCTTCTTGCAGCAGTTTGGGTAACCTTTCGCGAACCTTCGCACCGGATGTACTGGGGACCGGCTTCGCACTCTTGGGAATGGCACAACTATGCCGGGAATCTGCGACGTCGCAACCTGTCGGATCCCCGAATATGGAGGTCATAAAGGAAATGCGAGTTCCTCTCAGTTGGCTCCAAGACTATGTGACCGTGGACCTCTCGCCGGACGAGCTGGCCGACCGGCTCACTATGGCTGGACTTGAGGTTGCCGCCATAGACCGAGTCGGAGAGAACTGGGCCAGGGACAAGGTCTTTGTCGGACAGGTGGTCTCGGCGCGGCGGCATCCAAACGCCGACCGCTTGCTGTTGGTGGCTGTGGACTATGGCCAGGAGAAGCGGATGGAGGTGGTCACCGGAGCTACCAACCTCCGGGTGGGGGACTCGGGGCAGAAGGTCGTCTTTGCCATCCTTGGCGCACGGCTGCGCGATCCCTACGCAGATACGCTCAAGTACGCAACTCTCAAGCGCGGCAAGATCCGAGGCGTCTATTCCGAGGGGATGGCTTGCTCGGAAAAGGAGCTGGGCATCTCTGACGAGCACGAGGGGATCCTCATCCTTCCCGAGGATGCTCCCGTGGGAAAGCCCTTCGTCGAGTACTGGGGCGATCTGGTTCTCGATCTGGACCTGACTCACAACCTGGCCCGATGCTTCTGTATGACCGGCGTCGCCCGTGAAGTGGCTGCCCTGACTGGTGTCGAGTGCAGACTGCCGGAGCCAACTGTGAGGGCAGAGGGGGGGAACATCGACCGCAAGGTGGAGGTCGTCATAGAGGACCCAGACCTTTGCTCGCGCTACAGCGCTGCGCTGATCACTGGGATCAAGATCGCCCCGTCGCCTCACTGGATGCAAAGGCGACTCATCCTGGCTGGCATGCGGCCCATCAACAACGTCGTGGACATCACAAACTATGTCATGCTCGAATGGGGCCAGCCGCTGCACGCCTTCGACTATCGCCTGTTGCGTCCTCGTCCACGCGGCGAGGTGCCAGCCATCATCGTACGTCGGGCGCGAGACGGCGAGACCATGATGACCCTGGACGGCGCGGAGCGCGTCTTCACCAATGACATGCTACTCATCACCGATGGGGGTGGCCCGGTCGCGGTCGCCGGAGTCATGGGCGGCTTCGAGAGCCAGGTATCAGAGAGCACGGTGGACATCCTTCTGGAGGCAGCCAACTTCCACAACATCAGCGTGCGCCGCACCTCGGCGGCCCTCAAGATCCCCAGCGAGGCCGCCCAGCGCTTCGGTAGGGGTATGGATCCCCAACTGACCCCTGTCGGCCTCCGTCGTGCGGCAGAGCTGATGCGTCAACTGGCTGGTGGCACGGTCGCCCAGGGCTTTGCCGATGCCTACCCCGTTGTTCCCGAGACCAAGATCATCGATCTCAAGGTGTCCGAGATCAAGCGCCTGTTGGGGCTAGAACTGCCCGCCGACGCAATATCTCACCCGCTCGAAGCCTTGGGTTTTCGATGCCAGATCTTCGAGGGAGACGTACCTGTCGTGCGCACGATGGTGCCCAGCTCCCGACTCGACGTCGGAATACCTGCTGACCTGGTCGAAGAGGTGGCCCGTATGTACGGGTACGATCGGCTGCCCACGTCTCTGATGGCCGACGAGCTGCCCACCCAAGAGCGAAACAGGGGCCTGGAGCTGGAAGAGTGGGCTCGCGACGTCCTGGTGGGTTGTGGCTTGACCGAGACTATCAGCTATTCCATGACCAACCTCGAGTCTGTGGCCAGGCTGAGTCCCGATGGAGAGATGCCCGACTCCGAAGACTACCTCAAGATAGCCAACCCGCTTAGCCGCGAGCACGAGTGCCTGCGCCGAACCTTGATGAACACCACCCTCGAGACCGTGGCCCGCAACCTGCGCTTCGTCGATCGTGTGGCCATCTTTGAGATCGCACGGGTCTATCTTCCCCAGGACGGACAGTTGCTGCCCGAGGAGCCCCGGCGATTGAGCATAGCTCTCACCGGACCACGAGAGGTGCGATCCTGGACATCCAAGGAAAGCCCCAACATCGACTTCTATGACCTGAAGGGCATCATCGAGACCTTGTGCGCTCACATGGGAATCGGCCAGACCAGTTTCACCCCGACTGAACATCCGACGTTCCACCCCGGTCGCGCGGCAAGGCTGCGCCTGGGCGAGTATGAGATCGGCACACTGGGCGAAGTGCACCCGGTGGTACGCGCCAACTTTGACCTGCCCGATCAGCCGGTGTGCCTCCTCGAGCTGGACCTGGAACAGTTTCTTGCTTCGGCAGATCGCGCGGTCCTCTTCAAGCCCACCTCGCGGATGCCGGTGCTTCGAGAGGATCTGGCAGTGGTTGTGGATGAGACCGTGCCTTCTGACGAGCTGGAGGCTGTCATCCGTCGGTCGGGCCAGCCGTTGCTGGCCGACGTGGTCTTGTTCGACGTGTACCGTGGCGAGCAGATCGGCCCCGGAAAGAAGAGCCTGGCCTACACTCTGACCTTTCAGTCGCCAGACAAGACGCTGACCAGCACGCAGGCTGCCAGGCAGCGAGACCGTATCATCAATCGCCTGGCAAGGGAGTTCGGCGCCAGGATTCGCGGCTAGCCCAACCATCTGCCATAACCAGAAAAAGGGGAGCACCAGCGCTGTGTTCCCCTTTGAGGCATCCTGCTGGCTGCAAAGGTCAAGCTGGCACGACCGTGGCGCGCTGAAGCACCCCGCTCAACCGCCAGAAGCCCTCCCCCCCACCCCGGCCCCTCCCCGCGGGGAGACTGTTGCAGAATGGCAGCGACCGCACTTTGAGCAACGCCGGCGCTGCGATCGTATAGGTTTTATCTCAGTTGTTTGCGTTTTGTAGGGGCGGGGTCACCCCGCCCCTGCGCCGCTAGGACATGGGATCGACCATGACCCGGATGGCCGCTTCACCATTCACCGGACACTTGTTCTCACACATGCCACACCCGATGCAGCGATCGTGGCGCACAACGGGCGCCTGCAGAATGCGCACCTCCCCAGACTCATCCTCTGTCGTCGTTTCCTCCAGCACGATGGCCTTTTCTGGCAGAGGGCACATCTCTTCACATACGATGCACTCCCCTCGGCCCGACCACGGTATGCAGATGCGCGGGTCAACATAGGCCTTTCCGATCGGCGTTTGCTGCTTCCGATCCAGGGCCAAGTGGGGGATCGCCCCGGTCGGGCATACCTTTCCACAGGCGGTGCACGAATAGTCGCACGGGCCGAGCCTTGGGACCAGGATGGGCGTCCAGACCCCTTCCAGACCTGCCTCGACCAGGCTGGGCTGCAAGCCATGAGTGGGACAGACGCGAATGCAAGCGCCACAGCGGATGCACGAACTCAGCAAGGCCCTCTCCTCGGCCCCAGGTGGACGCAGCCGGCGCGGGTCGGGATGGTGGGCCCTGGGCGCGATCTTGAGCAGAGCCAGGCCCCCTACAGCGGCGCCCAGCATGCTCACCAGATGGCGTCGTGACGGATCATAGTCCCGTCCCCACTCCACGCCCCAATCCCTGGCAAACGATACTGCGTCCACTGGACAGCTCGCCGCGCACCTCATGCACAGGACACACTCGCCGTTGTCACTCGCATAGTCCTCGCGCGCATCAATGGTGCCCATGGTGCATTCTCGCTCGCACAGGCCACAGCCTACGCAGGCCGAGGACACCTTGCGCTTGATCCACGACACCTTGGCCAGCAGACCGAGCAGCGCGCCCAGGGGACAAAGGTAGCGACACCAGGCACGCCGCGCCAGGAAGCTCAGGCTCAGGATGCCAACCAACAGGGCGGCAAACAGGAAGCCGGCCCCATAATAGGGCTGTTCGTAGCTCAGCACGGTCCCCCGCAACGCGCGATCGATGGTGCCCAGGACCCCGCGCAGAAAGGTCACCCTATAGAGGACGATCTCCATCTGCGTCACCAGCCAGTTGAACGCAGGAAGGATGGCCATGGCCAGGCTGCGCAGAAAGACAGCCAGCGGATCCAGTATTGTGAGAGTGAGATTGCCCAGGAGAGCGGCAAAGAGGATGAGAAGAAGCAGACTGTACTTGATGGTTCGCCATCGCGACCAGGGTGGCTTCCTGCCAACGGCACTCCGGGGAGAGAACCAATCGATGAGCGCGCCAAGCGGACACAGCCAGCCACACCAAAAGCGCCCCAGGGCCAGCGTGGCCCCCACCACGAACAGGGCTGGAGCAAGGCGCGCGACCCAGCGTCGCTGAGCGAGCATTGCAGCCACAGCAGCCAGAGGATCCAGGCGCAAAAGAGTGTCAGGAGCCAGGGCGAACCACGGCCCTCGCTCGAAGGCTCTCATGTACACTATGGATATGAAAAAGAGCAAGAAGGACAGAGCCTGCACCGTCTGACGCGCGCGTCGCCAGACACTGCCCTTCATCGCACTGTCCTCTTGTCAAATGCCGCTGCCCCCGTGGGAAGTGGGGCAGGTAGGAAGCGGTCTCTCCACTGGCTCTGTCTTTTCCATATGCACAGAACTGCCATCGAGCGATCTCCGCCAATCGGCAGGTGGCGCAACTCGCGACGGCGTCAGACGTTGACTTCCACGGTCTTGATGCTATCCAGGTCCATGGTGCCCAAGCCCATTCTTGCCGAGGCAACCACGTAGGATATGTCGCTGGGAGCCAGCCCAAAGAGCGTGGTGGCGTAAGCATCGGCTGCCACGATGTCGTGGCTTGCTATGACCGTATTGGCCTGCTTCACGTCGTCCAGGTTGCCCCCGGTGGGACCATTGTCAACCAGGATGCGCACGGCATCAACCACAGTCAGTTGCGGCCTGACCAGAGACGTGATATCCGCAATGCGCTGCCCGAGATTCCGGTGCATCTGGGAGCGATCGAGAATAACGCCCATGAGATTCTTGCCGCCCAGGGTCAGGCGTGCCAGATTGTGATGCTTGGCGATGGGCACGTTGATGACCAGGTCTGCTTCCAGAATGGGCTGGTAAAAGTCGCACGATTTGAGGTCCACCCCGTCGGGAATCTCCCTCCGCTCGTATCTCATCCTGGCCATGAGTTCCATCTGCCCCCCAGCCCTTTTGACCGCCTCTTCTATCCCCGAACGGGCGTATGCCGTCTCGGCCGTTCCAGCGAATGGAAAGTCCATCACCCGCACACGCTTGGCCCCCGCACCCAGGCACATCCTGACCAAAGTGGCAACGACCTCAGGATTGGTGGTGGACGCATACTCGGGGGTGTGATAGTGGTTGCAGATGTTTGGCTTCACGATAACGTCGAACCCCTGCTTGACGAAGCGCTCTATCCCTCCGATGGCCGCGATGGCGCGCTGGGTGATCGTCTCCGGATCGCCGCCGCGAGCTACAGCCAGGTACGCTACCCCCGAGGGCGTGGGCTCGCCCACAGACACCGACGGCGAGGGTTCGATCGTGACCTCCGTCTCCGCAGGCATGGTCGGCGAGGGCTCGACCACGACTGGCGTTCGAGAAGGCTGCGGTGTGGGCACCGCCGTGGTGGCCTCAGGAGTAGGACCGGCGCCGGTCGGCTGGCTGACACTCGCCGCCCTTGGCACACAACTGGCGATCACGGTGCCGAGAGCCAAAGCCGTTGCGCCCTGCAAGAAGCCCCGACGGTCTACACCCTTCTCGCCCATGTCTCTCTCCCTCTTCCTTCAAAGGCGTAACCAGACTCTTTCAGTCCTGATTATACTGTTTCAATGGTGTTCGTGTCAAGTTGGAGCTCTTGAAGAGCAGGCGGCGAGCCACAAAGAAGGCCAGGCGGAGCACGACCGTGGGTCGGCGGAGAGGATTGCATTCGCCCCGCTGTCGATCCCGCCCTTGACGGAACAAGGGCTTTGCAGAAGGCAATGCCACGCATTGGATTCGGTTCCACCTCGTGTTGGCGAGTGTCATGTCCGTGTTGGTGCTCAGCCAGCCGATGCTTGGCTCCGGCTCTCCCTCCGGTGCCAGCTTCTGGGCAGCAACAGTCGAACCTGTAGACCCTCAAATCCCTGCCGGCAAGGCATCCAGGTAGGTGATCTCTCCCGGGTGATATACGGCCACCTCAAGGGCACTCTGGCCGGGTCTTCGGTAGTGTCGTTTGCGTTCGCACCTCCTTTGGGCGGGCATGAAGTTGTGATAGATGGCCCAAACCGCAGATCAGTGTCTGTAAGTCTCGCCAGCACCACTCCGGTGTGACCCGCGTCAGTCCTCGGTGGCCATCCAGCAGGTGCACCAAGGCCGCATCAAACTGCTCGTTGAGAAGCTTCCAGATCCTTGCCCATCGCGGATGCCTTCTCAGCTCTGCCAGGGACGCCGCTGCCCCGTCATAGCTCTGCGCCTCCCCTGGACAGCCCGTCAGCCGCGAATACAGACACTGATCTGCACGTGTGCCGCCCTATACAGGATCGCACCCATTCCGCTGCCCGTCGCAACGAACTCCCCACGTGTACCCCGCAGTTCAGGGGCACGTGCTGCCAGTGATCGATGGCACAGCGATGCACTTCCCGTGCGTACCAGCTGCCCCGTACCAGCAGAGGAGATCGCTCTGAATAGGTCCGTTTACAGCCGCGGCATGGATGGCGTTGTACGCGCACTTTTTGTCGCCCGTCGAAGGTCCAGGGATGCCGCCTATAGCCGCCATTCTTGCGGGTGATCGTGCTCCTGCAGTGAGGGCAACGTCGCCACCTCCGGCCAGGCCGAGCGGCTGGCCAACTGGCGCAATGACTGGACAAACCGTCGACCTCGTTCTATACAGACACTGATCTGCACGTGTGATGTTCATGGGCTGTGCTATCTTCCGAGTTGTGTTCCCACATATCCCTCAGAATGATAGTGTAGCCCTTTCCTGCTATCTACACACCTCTCCCAGAGTTGCCAACACACTCTGCAACCGAGCCACGCATTGCCAACTTGCACGAGCACACCTATAATGACTGCGTGTAGGCAGCCCGTCTTTTCACGAATCTTTGGCTGCCCTTGGCAGGGATAGAGAACCTCTGTTCCTCGGGTGGCCGGAGACTGTCGCGTTCGTCGGCCGGCTCGGGACTCGGCCGAGGAAAGCCAACGCGTCGCCAAGAGGGACGACAGGAGGAGCAATCATGTTGAGAAAACGGCTACGATTCGTCGGCCTCACCATCATGACGCTGGGCTTGGCACTCACGTTGATGGTGTCGGGCATGGCACAACGGGCCACTCTCGCTCAGGCCGCAGAGCGAACCCCGCCGGTTGAGACTGCGGAGTCTCCTCAGGTCACCGAGACTGCGCAGCCGGCCGAGACGCCAACCCCAGCCGAGGAGGAGGCCATACCTGAGCCGGCCGAAGAGACACCAGAGGCAACCGAGACTCCGACCCCGGAGACCACCGAACCTGTGGTCACCCCAACCGAAGAGGTGGTGGCTGTGGAGGTTCCCGAGACACCCGAAGCGGCGGCAACCGGCCAAAGGGAGGCCCAACTCGTCGTGGCAGGGGAGAGCGAAGAGGTCGAGCTAACCGTCTACAATAGCGACCTCGGGCTGGTCAAGGAGATCCGCACGTTGGCCCTCAGCGAGGGCGAGAACCTGGTTCGCTATTCTGACGTTCCCTCGAGCATAAACCCTGCCAGCGTGCACTTTAGTTCGCTATCCGATCCCGAGGGCACCCTGGTCCTCGAGCAGGACTATGAGTACGACCTGGTCAACACTAGCAAGCTCCTGCAAAAGTACGTGGACATGCAAATCGCTCTGACTACTGACCAGGGAACGGTCTACACAGGTACCCTCCTCTCCGGCCTGGATGACGCTATCCTGGCGACGGAGGATGGCATCAAGGTCATCAGGCTTTCACACATCCAGGAGTTCTTTTTCCCCGAACTGCCAGAGGGCCTGATCACCAAACCCACTCTCGTCTGGCTGCTCGTGGCGGCGGCGGAAGGGGAACAGCGGGTGCGCGTCACCTATTTGACCGGGGGCATCAACTGGCAGGCTGACTATATCGCGCTGCTTGCGCCCGATGATGAATCTCTCTCGATGACCGGCTGGGTTACCCTGGACAACAACAGCGGCGCGACCTACAAAGAGGCTCGACTGAAGCTTGTCGCCGGCGACATCCATATGGCCCCCGAGGTCGGACTTATGGTGAGCATGGCTGACAGAGTGCTCGAGCTCCCCGTCCCTGGGCCGGCGGTCGAGGAACGCGCTTTCTTTGAATACCATGTGTATGAGGTCAAACGCCCAGTCACCGTGCGAGATCGGCAAACCAAACAGATCGAGTTTGTGGCTGCACCCAGTGTCGAGGTGGAAAAGGTCTTTGTGTACGAGGCGTCGCCTCCCTTCTCTCTACGCTACGGCGGAGCGATCATTGAGCCTGACTATGGCGTTCGCTCAGATGCGAAGGTACAGGTCAGGCTGGAGTTTGCCAACCAGGAGGAGAGGGGTCTGGGCTTGCCCTTGCCCCAGGGGACCGTCCGTGTCTACAAAGAGGATGTGGGCGGGGGTGCCGAATTCGTCGGTGAGGATAGGATCGATCACACGGCCAAAGACGAAGAGATCTCCCTCTACCTTGGCAACGCCTTCGACATCGTGGGCGAGCGGGTGCAAGCCAGGTTCCGCCAGCTTGCCGAGAGGGTGATCGAAGAGAGCTACGAGATAACCCTTCGCAACCACAAGACCGAGGACGTGACCGTCCGCATCATCGAGCATCTCTTCCGCGCTCAGGATGCTGAGATCGTGGCAAGCAGCGCAGACTATGAGATGTTGGACGCCACCACCATCCAGTATGAGGTCGAAGTGAGCACTGATGGCGAGGCCAAGATTGAGTACACGGTGCGATACACCTGGTAGATTCGTCCCGGCGCTGAATGCTGTCGCCGCCCCGAGCCTGCATCACCGAGCCCCGGGGCGGCTGCGTTCTCTGAAGGCAACCCGGAAGAGATCACGATGAGTGGCACTCCACGACCATCTCTCGGGCAATGACCATCACTACTCGGCCGCTCAATCTCGACATTTGGTGCAGCCGCTCCTGAATGCCCAAGCCAGACCCGCAACACATAGAGCCAATCCAACCCCCGCGGTTATCCGGTGCCAGGCTCCTGTAGAGCTGAGCAGTGCGCCCAGGAAAACCAAGGCAAGTCCTGTCAGGAGGGCGAGTCGAAACCCTGGCCCACTCAAGCGCCTGCGCAATGTGTGTCGCCGCCGGGGCATCTCCCGCCGGTCGCTGGCTGCCCGATAGCTGGCCAGACTCAGCGCGGCCAGGATGACCGAGAGGCCAAGTAACCAGACTGCGTCGAATGCAAGAGAGAACCAATCGATCACCAGACCGTCTCTCCCCAGTTCTGACCCGATGGACAGCACCACACCCGACCTCGGCCGGCAATTGCGACGCCAGAGTCTTGGATTCTGCCCTCATTGCCCCGGTAGGCGAACGACAAGGTGCCGGTCTACCAAGAGATCTGTCTGGTAGATCGCGCCATCTGGGGTCACCTCGTCAGGTTGGAGACCCCCGTACGAGGCCTTGCTTGCCCGTGGCATATCTATGCATATCCTGACCGGGATGTTGTCCGTGCCAGCCTGCTTTTGCAGGGTGAGACTGTAGCGCCCGTCGCGAACAGCGTCGTCAGGCAAGAGGTACTCGATGTGCAACTCGCGCTGCTCGCCCGGTCTCAACACTAGCGAGGTGGCAAAGACCGTTCGACCCAGCTCCGACGACACCTTCATGGGCTCGTCTCCACCTCTGCCGGCCTGAAGCTCGGTCCCAGCGGGCACGTAAATCCGTACATAGTCCCAGTAGCATCCTTGAGTCAAAGCCTCGTAGTTGGGTTCGTACCGAACCTTCCATTTGTCGCACACAGTTGTCGCGGACGTGCTGCGGTTGTGGTACCGGATAGAAAGTGTGGCCCGCACTCGCCTGGAGGGATCGATCTCGACCCGATAGTCAACAGACTGCTCCACCCTCGCGGATACCTTGTTGTATCCCACGTTGGCGTCCACGATGAGAAGTTGGTCGCCCCGCGCCCGCGCCACCTCCACCGGTCCAGCCATGGCGCTGCAAGATGGCCTGAAGGGACGGATCTACCATGTAGACCTGAATGTGGCGTTGGTCAAGCAGTTCGCCGATTTCGGCAAGGAACTCGAGCGATCGGGCAGCCGAGGAATGCGAGAGCAGCTTGCCTACGGCCGCTTCCACTGCCTGATTCAGGAAATCCTTGCGATGACGCCACCAATATGACAGAATCCTATCCGATCCCGCAGTAGCCCAGTCTTGCCTACAGCCGGGGAAACCGGCGACTATGGGCTTGACCTCTCCCTCCTCGCACAGAAAGGCCGCGGACAAGGCGTAGGGACCTCCCTCTATGTCGATTTCTTTGCCTCGGCTTTCGGCGGAGAGTCGAAAGCTGGCTCTTGGAGGCCCAGAGTAAGAGATCCCTTGCACTACTGCCTTCACCACCTTGGGGTCCCCTCTTATGCGCAGCGACTTGTCACCAGAATGAGCGTATTCGGTGACCAGGCCGTCCCCACTCGCGAGTCTCACAGCTTGCCAGTGGTCTGGCAGCCGGTCATAGTCAGCATCCTCCTCAAACGAGGGATTGCGCACCAGGTTCACACCCGGATTCCGTAAGTCCTCGAGCACCACCGTGTCGAACCAGGCCGTCCCTCTCCTGCCGTAACTGAGCTTGAGCTCTATGCCAGAGAAGGGCCTGGTTGCCGTTATGACCTCCCCCGAGGTGGCCAGGCTGCCGGGCGGCAGGCTCCAGCTATTCTGAAACCCTTCGGCGACCTGCCCGCTCCTCAAGCGCTCCCCGCCTCGCAGCTCCAGAGGAGTCAGAACCTCCAAGGGCCTCACTGCCGCAGTCATGTCTGTAGCGAGCACACCGTCGACTCGTTGACCTTGGTTCAATTGGTACAACTGGGCTACAGCTTGGGCGGAAGTTGGGAAGTCGGGACACCAGTTGGCGTCCCTGGTGACCCACAGGTCGAGCTACATGTACTTGCGCAACGCCTCGGGAGGGTCCGGGTGGGGCTTGCTCCAATCCTCTACCTGGTAGCTGTCCACCATGGAGCCAAAGCGTGGGATCCCCTGCGTCACAGTAAGCGTGCCCATGCTGCTGATAAAGCCCCCGGTCGGTCGAAGCTCGTGGTTGTTCTGGGCGAGCAGCAAGAACGTCCGGTCGCCCGGCTGAGAAAGGAACTCTGGCAAAAGGATCAAGCAGTCGAGGGCTGCCGTAAGAAGGGGCGTCACAGACTGGAGTTGGGCCATCCGCACAGATAGCTGGGGCACCAACCGACTCGCGTCGATGGCTCCAATCAGCTCGCACGCCTCGCGGACTTTTCTCGCTGCCTCCTCCAACTGAGCATCGTGGGCCAGGATCTCCGTGGATAGTGCCGTCAATGCTTCATCAGTAGCAGAGACCCGGTCGGCGACGGCGACCACCGGCTCCTGCACCACTCCCCAGACCGTTGCCATTGCCCAAAGCAGAGACTCACCGGCCGAGAGCAGCACTGGCCCTGCCTGTACCGTAGGGCCGACAAGAGGGACCCAACCCAGATGAGGGGCCATGGCCAGGGGGAAAGACAAGTCGCGCTTCAGAAGGGTTACATCTCTCTGCAAGTGGGCCAGGTTGGCGCCCAGCGAATCTACATTCGAAGGAGACAACGATCTGATATCAGAGAGATGGGCGCGCAGCTCCAAAAGATGCTGGCAAGTCTGCCATCCGCGATAGGGCCCGTACATTAGGAGCAGCAAGAGCACCGCTAGCAAGCTCCAATGAGCGAGCCGCCGTCGCCGCACCCGCCAGCCCAGTGGACGAGTTTGAATTGTGACGCCTACCCGACTCCTCTCCTGATGCTCCGCCCCAACAGGCATGCATCAGACCCATTCTGGCGCAAAGAGAATCCTTCTCAGTGCGAGGCCAGCACGCGCCAGGCATCGGCGAACGCCCGCACGCCGCCAAGCCAGATGCCGTCTCGTGCGAACCTAGCCGGCCAAAGGGCACTTAGCACTCGCGTCGCCAACGCGCGACGCGCTCTCGCATGTGCTCCCAATGTGTCCCCCGCCAATAGAAGCGGTTGCACGATGGACAGACGCGGAACCGGCTCTGAGTGACAAACACGTAGGTCGGCACCTGTCCCCGGGCTTGATCCTTCTCTACCGGTTCCAGAGGCTCATTGCAGACGGGACACCGGCCGAACGGCTTTCGCGCCGTCACCCCCAGGACCTCCCGGAGCTGTGCCAACTGGTGATCCAGGTTGTCGCCATCCAGCAACAGCACCCGAACGCCCTTCCGGCGGGCCAGCGTGAGGTCGCGGGTCAGCAGGACCCGATCCTGGGCACGCGCCACTCGCACCAGATGGAGATCCTTCCAGCCCGACTGGTACAGCGTATCGTAGCCGAGGATGCGGAGCCATTTCGCCAGCCGCCCCAGCATCACGTCGGCAACGAAGCGAAGGTCGATGGTCTGGGCTTCCCCCTCCATAGCGGTTCCATTATACGCGCCCCGGATGCCCGCAACAACCGCGCTCCGGTGGCGTGATCATTGCACCGTACGCGTCCCGCCGAGGCACTGCGTAGCACAGGACACAGGCGCCAAGGGCAAGGTCTAGATCGGGAAGAGGGATGCAATCCTGGGGCATCAAACACTGATGGGTGCGCCTCTGGGCGGATCACCGTCACGTGTGGCACCGGAGCAGTGGATGGCGCCATCAGCAACGTCTGGATAACGGCTGGAGCGGCTCACTGCAAGACTATTGAGGAACAGACCGACATGGCACCCGCTCCGCGTCCACGGCCATCGTCAAGGTCATTGGAGCGAGCGCCGGCACGGCCTTATCAGCAAACCCGCGGATCGGCGTTG
>DATKWG010000079.1:0-37987 GCA_035529675.1 Anaerolineae bacterium | reverse complement strand
AGCAAGGTAGCTCCCGCGAGAGCACTCCCCTTCAGGAAAGTCCGACGGAGTATACGCTCTTTCGGATTCATTCTGGTTCCTCCTTTTGAGCTGTAGAAACACGGGTAGAAACTCTCTCCGAGATGCGAAGAATCCAATTTTCGAATAAGCAACACCTCCCTTTGACGATCAGATGCACCCGGTGCCGAAATCACTCCCCATGAGCGGCTTGCTCGAGTTGCTTTGGAAAGAATCCTGACTGGTCTTCCGACTGTCAGCAACCGGAAACAGGCGAGATCCTGATGGCAATCGGCCACGTGGGCGCGGGAATGTGGCAAGCAGGCTCTCTACCACCAACTACAGTATATCACACTTGGAGTCTGATTCCAAGTGAACGGACGCGGTTGCAAAGTGTGTCGGCCAGTTTTGGGGGTGACAGCCAGACACCACAATTAGTGGTAGCGCGCCACTGTGCCTACCATATGTGGGGTCTGCGAATACTGTCATTGCAGTACCAACAAGAGATGGAACCGAGTCAGTGAACGTGCCAAGGGAGAGGGAGGATGTGGAGAACCGATGACTGATCCTACCCAGCCCTCCGACCCGGCTTGCTGCCGACTGGCTGCATTCTACTCTGCGAGAGAAGCCAACGCCAACTCCACGCTCCGCATCTTGCCATTTCGCGCCGGAAGTGGTATACTATTCTGCGTTAGCGGCTGAGATGGAGACAAACAGGTCGGCACAGGCGTCCAGAGAGCCCGGGCCAAGTGAAAGCCGGGTACGCACTCCCGACTGAATATCCCTCCGGAGCCGGCAACCGAAAGGCTTGGCCCGAGTAGACTTGTCCGGATTCGTCCTCCGTTACCGGGACGCGCCTATCGGAGTTGGGCCATCAGGCAACTCCCGCAGGCGAGCGAGCGGGCGGATACGCCAAGTGGGGTGGTACCGCGGGAGATTGGCACTTTGCTCTCGTCCCCTAAGGGTCGAGGGCTTTTTCTTTGCTGCCGGTCGAGGTCCATATGCCCGCAAACCTTCCTCAGTTGGCCCGGAGCCCACAGGAGGCAATAGATGCCATTCGAAGACGTGCCATCCAGGGTAGACTTTTGCGCGCAAGAGCGACAGATACTTAGCTTCTGGAAAGAGACCAGGGCCTTCCAGATGCTGCGTGAGCTGCACAGGCACCAGCCCCGTTGGTCCTTCATCGATGGGCCGATCACGGCCAACAATCCCATGGGCGTCCACCACGGGTGGGGACGCACCTACAAGGACCTGTATCACCGCTACTGGACCATGCGCGGCCACCACACCCGGTATCAGAATGGCTTCGACTGTCAGGGGCTGTGGGTGGAAGTTGAGGTCGAAAGGGAGCTGGGCTTCAAGTCCAAAAAGGACATCGAGGACTATGGCCTGGCCAACTTTGTGGTCAAGTGCAAGGAGCGGGTGCTGCGGTACGCGGCCGTGCAGACCGAGCAATCCCTTCGGCTGGGCTACTGGATGGATTGGGACGATCCAGACCACCTGCGCTGGCTGGCGGAGAGGTTGGTGGAGGACCCATCGCAGGTCATCACGGTGGAGGGGACGCGGGGGCCGGTCACGGGGAGCGTGGAGCAGATCGTGGGACACCTGGGCATGCCCGCGCTGGGTCACAGCTACTTTACCTTTTCCAACGAGAACAACTATATGATCTGGTCCTTTCTCAAAAAGTGCTGGCAGAAGGGGTGGCTCTATCACGGGGCCGATGTGATGCCCTGGTGCCCCCGCTGCGCGACCGCGATCAGCCAGCACGAGATCGTCACTGATGGCTATGTCGAGGTGACCCACCCGAGCGTGACTTTGCGCTTCCCCTTGCGCGGGCGAGAGAACGAGTCGCTTCTGGTGTGGACTACCACCCCCTGGACGCTCACCAGCAACATCGCGGCCGCAGTTGGCCCCGATCTGACCTACGTCAAGGTCAAAAGTGGGGGCGAGGTGTTCTATCTGTCCAGGGGTACGTTGCACATGCTTCGGGGCGAGTACGATGTGGTCGCAGAGATGACGGGAACCGAGCTCGAGGGCTGGACCTACGACGGCCCCTTCGACGATCTTGAATCTGCACAGGAGCCGGGAGGGTGCCTACAGGCAGAGGAGCTTGTTCGGGGCGTGACCCAAAGTACCGCCCAGGCTCACCGCGTGATTCTGTGGGACGACGTTGGCGAGACGGAGGGCACGGGCATCGTGCACATAGCCACTGGTTGTGGTGCCGAGGACTTTGCCCTTGGGCGGGAGCACGGACTCCCGGTGATCGCTCCATTGGACGAGGAGGGCTACTTTGTCCAAAAGTTCGGCTGGCTCACCGGGAAACACGTCTCCGAGGTGGCTTCCCCCATCTTTGATGATCTGAGGCAGAAGGGACTTCTATACCACGCCGAGGATTACACTCACCGCTACCCAGTGTGCTGGCGCTGCGGCACCGAGCTGGTCTTTCGACTTGTAGATGAGTGGTTCATCAGCATGGGAGCGCTCTACGACGAGCCCCGCGACCAGTTGACCGAGGCGGAAAAGTCGGCCAGCCTCCGCTACCAGATCATGGACGTGGTGCACCAGATCCGGTGGATCCCCGAATTCGGCCGCGCCCGAGAGATGGACTGGCTGCGCAATATGCGCGACTGGATGATCAGCAAGAAGCGCTACTGGGGGCTGGCACTTCCCATCTGGCAATGCTCCGCCTGCCTTCGCTTCGAGGTCATCGGCGACGAGAACGAACTAGAATCGCGCGCCGTCGAAGGCTGGGAGGTCTTCCAGGGACACACTCCCCACCGGCCGTACATCGACGCGGTCAAGATCGCATGTCCCGACTGCGGACGAACCATGAGTCGCATCCCCGACGTGGGCAATCCTTGGCTGGATGCGGGGGTCGTCAGCTTTAGCACGCTGCGCTATCGAAGCGACCCCAGCTTCTGGCGCAACTGGTACCCGGCCCACTGGATCAGCGAGTCCTTCCCCGGCCAGTTCCGCAACTGGTTCTACAGCCTTTTGGCCATGGCCACGGTCATCGACGGAAGCCCGCCCTTTCTGCAGAACTTTGGCTACGCCACTCTGCTCGCCGAAGATGGCCGCCCCATGCACAAGAGTTGGGGCAATTCCATCGAGTTCAACGAGGCCGCCGATACCATGGGCGTGGACGTGATGCGTTGGCTCTACTGCTCTCAGAAGCCAGAGAACAACTTGCTCTTCGGCTTTGGTCGCGCGGACCAAGTCCGTCGTGCGTTCCTCATCCCTCTATGGAACGTGTACAATTTCCTCGTCACCTACGCGAAGCTGGATGCCTGGGAGCCCCCGCGTCGTGGATTCAGCCCTGGCGTCCCGGAGGGGCCCACACCACGAAGCGACAACCTCCTCGACCAGTGGATCGTTTCCCTGGTGAACCGGCTCGTGGCCGGGTGCTCCGAGACGCTGGAGAACTCTGATGCTTACACTGCCACGGCCCTGGTGGAGTCTTTCCTGGACAACCTGACCAACTGGTACGTGCGTCGAAGCCGTCGCCGCTTCTGGAAGAGCGAGCACGATTCCGACAAGCAGACCGCCTATTCCACTCTCTACTATGTCTTGGTTCGTCTCATCAAGATACTCGCGCCGCTCACCCCTTTTGTCACTGAGGCGATCTACCAGAACCTGGTGCGATCTGTGCAGCCGGATGCCTTCCAGAGCATCCATCACTGCGAGTGGCCGCAGGCCGATCTCGCGGCCACGTCTGAGGAGTTGCTCGCCCAGATGGCGCGTGCGCGCCTAATCGCCAGCCTGGGCCTGAGCGCGCGCAGTAGTGCCGGCATCAAGGTCCGCCAGCCCCTTAGCCGGGCCATGGTCTACGGCGCGGAGGTGGGAAGCAGCAGAATCGGCGAGGAGCTGGTGGCCATCGTGGCCGACGAGCTGAACGTGAAGAGCGTCGAATTCGTGGAGCAAGAGGCAGACCTGGTCAGCTATCGTCTGGTACCCGATGGCAAGCTGCTCGGCCCCAGGCTTGGGCGCAGGTTTCCCCGAGTTCGGGCTGCGCTGGCCGCATCCGACGCTGCGTGGGTAGTGAAACAGAAGCGTGCTGGCCTTCCAATACGCCTGTCAGTTGACCGGGAGACCATCGAACTGGCCCCGGAAGAGGTTCTGGTGGATGTCGAGCCTGTCCAGGGGCTGGCCGTGGCCCACGACAAAGGGTTGACCGTCGCGGTGGACGTGGTCATCACCCCAGAACTGCGCGCTGAGGGCCTGGTGCGAGACATGGTGCGCCAGGTGCAGATCCTGCGCAAGATGGCAGACTATCGCCTGGACGAACGGATCACCGTGGGCCTGTTCGACCTCAGCCAGGAGGCACGCGCGGCCATGCGCGCCTTTGAGAGTTACCTTTGCCAGGAAACCCTGTGTACCACGCTTCTGACCGAGGACGACGGCCGATCGTGGGATCAGCGCAAGCGGATCAGGCTGGCCGGCTCAGACATGGAGTTGGCCGTGAGGCGCTGAGACCATGCGGGAAGTGTCCCAAAACATAGACTCCAATATCACGAAAGCGTGGGGATGTCTGGTATGAGGATCCCTACCGTTAGCCTGAGAGGCCTGGAAGTGACGCGACTGATCATTGGCGGCAACCCCTTCAGCGGCTTCTCCCATCAGTCGCGGGCGCGCAGCGCAGAGATGGCCGCGTGGTATACAGATGAGCGGATCGTCGAGACCCTCTTTCAGGCCCAATCGTTAGGGTTGTACGCCTGCGTCTGTCGGGGTGACCAACATATGGTCCGAGTGCTCAAGCGATACTGGGACGAAGGGGGCACCATGAAGTGGATCGCGCAGACCGCCTCTGAAGCAGAGACGCCGGCGATTGCAGCCGCGTTCTGCCTGGACAACGGCGCTTCGGCCTGCTACCTCCATGGAGGCCTGGTTGACGACTACATTGCGAACGAGCAGTACGGTGAAATCCACGCCTTCGCCGATACCGTCCGCACATCGGGCGTCCCGGTGGGCATTGCCGGCCACACGCCCATCGACTTTGTCTGGGCGGAGCAGAATCTGGACCTTGACTTCTACATGGTCTCTCACTACAATCCCTCGCCCCGCACCCATGCCCGCCACCACGATCCTGCCATAGCCGAGTGCTATCTGCTTGCCGACCGAGAGGACCGTGTGGCGACCATCCACCAGCTCGGGCGGCCGGTCATCCACTATAAGATACTCGCCGCCGGTCGGCACGATCCTGGCGAAGCCTTCGCCTACACAGCGCGCCACATGCGACCCGAGGATGCAGTCTGCGTGGGGATCTTTGCCAAGGACAACCCGAATATGTTGGGCGAGGACGTCGATCTCCTGCTTGAGAGCCTGCGCGCGGTCGGCCAATAGCTGCGGGACACGGGCATCTGCGAGGCCAGCGTGGGCCAAGCCTCTCGTTGGCAAAGGCCCCCTGCCTCGCCAGATTTGGTGAATCGAGCACTCTAGCTGCAAGGAAGGTGCAGGATGTTGAAAAAGGACCGTTGTCATTCTCCCTGCACCTGGGGCCTAGGCGCAGGTGAGCCGTAACGCAGCGAAGGCGAAGAATCCCTGTTTTGTCCAATTGAGACCCTTCGCTTGTACCCCTGGAGTTCGGGGCACTTGTACCCCTCAAGTTCGGGGCACTTGTACCCCTGAAGTTCGGGGCACTTGTACCCCTAAAGTTCGGGGCACTTGCGCTCAGGGTGACAACCAAAGGAGATGGGCGCACGTTTTTCGATACCCTGTTTGACAGCTCCTTGACAGGCGCACCATCAGTTCGGTATCATTGTGCTGTGTGAATGCGCCAGCAAGGAGCTTCCAGCCATTCGATAACTCATTGGGGCAGGGCGATGAATAGGGCGTGCCTCGCAGCCATTCTGATCCTGGGCGTGGTGGTGCGGATCCACTGCGGCCAGCCCACTCCTGGCGCGAGCGGCAAGGCGGTCGAGGGCACGGCCACCCAGGTTGCGGCGGCGGAAAGCGTGGCTGAGCTTGCTCTGGGGACGATTGAGCCGACCCCGGCGGCGATTGCGTCTACCGTGGCCACCGAGCCTCACCCGACGACCGCGCCGCCGGCTGCCAAGACTGCAACCCGCCTGCCCTCCAGCACTCTCACTCTATCACCATCGCCGATCGCTAGTCCGACGCCCACATCACTGCTACCCCAGGTGACCGCTCGGGGGATCATCGACCGACCAGCGATGAACGTGAGAGCGGGGCCTGGGACCGAATTCCCCATTGTGAGCATGGTCTACGAGGGCCAGGAGGTAACCATCGTCGGCAAGACCGAAGACGACTCCTGGGTCTTTATGCTGACTACTGATGGACAGCAGGGATGGGGATGGCGGGAGTTCATCGTAGTTGAGTCGTTGGACCGGGTTGAGGTTTCACGGTTGATCCTGGAAACGCCTACTAGCACGTCTCCATAGCAGAGCCTGTTGCAGGTTGCGGACAACGTGCGTTTGCCGCCGCAACGGCGTTGCTGTGATATAGGCTTTAGTCCAGTTATTTGCTTTTTGTAGGGGGGGCACCCCGCCCCTGAACCACCAGCCCTTTTGACAGCAGTCTCAGCACCACGGGTGCCAGAGACTCGTCTGGCATCATGCCGTTTGCCAGGAGACGTTTCTGGTGGACGACCGTCGATCCGAGCGGGAGCCACTTGCGGGTGCGGCATACATCGGGGCGCGGTGGTAGTAGACGCTCTTGGGTCTGGGCACTCCCTGGTGATACGAGCCTGTGTGGGCCGTCAGCCATCGCGGTAGCTGGTT
This sequence comes from Anaerolineae bacterium, assembly GCA_035529675.1. Taxonomy (GTDB): domain Bacteria; phylum Chloroflexota; class Anaerolineae; order UBA1429; family UBA1429; genus DATKWG01. Next base: position 31,253 of record DATKWG010000079.1, on the reverse strand, counting down.
ATCTCGTCCATCAGGGCCACGGCGTTCTCCAGGGGCACGTCTCCGGCGAGCTCCCCGCGGCCGATGTATCCCCCGTTGAAGCATCCCAGCGCATCGATGTCAGCCCGAACGGCAGTGCGTACCTGCTCGGGCGTTCCGCGTGGGAGGAGCCACTGGCGGTCGATGTCCCCCTCGATGCAGATTCTGCCCCCGCACAGGCAGGCCAACCTGTCTCGCCCCACCAGATCGACCTGTGGGTTGAGCACCTGGACGCCGATCTCCACCAGGTCGGGGATGATCGCTTCGATGGCTCCATCGCTGTGAAACCAGACGTGCTTGCCCGCATCGCGCACCAGGGAGAACAAACGTGCGTACGCTGCCTTGAAGAACCCACGCCAAAGCCCGGGGCTTATCATCAGGGCCTTCTGAGTGCCCCAGTCGTCGCGAAAGTGGACGCCGTCGAGTTCGGCCAAGAGGCAGAGGCGCTCCACGCGCCGGATCATCACCCGGACGATCATGTCGCGCAGTTCTGCGCAGCGATCAGGGCGCAGCACGAGGTCCTCGAGGGTGGCCCGGTAGCCATGCAGGTAGAACATGCGCTGCCACACCGTGTCGCCATCGGCGTAGGTGTACTTGAATCCTGCGTTGGCCCGCAAGTTGCTCTCGATCCCGGCCATCACCGCGTCGCTGGCCGTGCCGGGCGGCTCGTAGGTCTCCAGAGCGGCCCAGTCTCCCAGGGGACCCTGGATCACCTGGCCCTTGTGCTCATCGGTGTGGCGCACCCAGAGGGAGCCCCAGGCGTCGCGGCTGGGTACGCCCATCTGGGGGCCAAACTCCCCCGACGTGGCGCTCCCCACCTGGCAGACGTCCGAGGGGTAGCGCCGATAAACGTCCTCCAGGGCGGAGCCATGGTGTAGGAACGCCCCCGGCAGCGTGGCATGGGTGAGGGGCACGTGATCAGGCCCGCTCATCTCGATCGCTCGAATGACGCGTTCTCGCGGGTTCATGTCTTGCTCGTTGCTTGGGCTCATTGGATACTGCAAACGTCGCTGATGGGACGGCCAGTAGGCACGAGGTCATCTCGCCCCTACTCAGTCCACGGTGTGGAGAAACCATCCATTGGAGTCAGTCTAGTTCTGTTTGTTGCTTCTGGTAGGGGCGCACATGCCCCGGCTGTGCCGGGATCTGCGACGAGGCGCCCCTAGGCCCTCAGTCCGGAGCCGCCCCTCTCGTTGTCGGCCAGAGATGATACTCGCGCCAATGCCTCTCCCGCCATGCAAAGGCAGAATCCGCACCGTGCTATCCTTCTGGCTGGGGCTCCACGAAGGCTATCTTGAGATGGTTGTCCTCCACCTGGGCCCAAGCAGGCTGGAGACTGGCCAGGTACTGGGGCAGGATCAGCGAGCGCCGAAAGCGCCCCAGCCTGACCCGCAGCTCGTCTCCCTCTTTCTCCAGCTCAACCGCCTCGCCCGATAGCCCCGTGACGCGAAGCGCCAGCATGTGGCGCTCGCCCTCCATGTAGAAGCGCAAGGGCTGCTCGGCAGCAAGGGGCGGGATGGGGTCTTGATCGCCATAGATGTGGCGTGATAGCTCGTCCAATTGCTCCAGGCCCACCACCTCGCGGCGCATGAGCGGCACTTCAAAGACCGGAAGGGGATCGAAGAGCTCACGGATCTCTTGCCGGTGGGCTGCCTGGTTCGCCTTCCACTCGGCCAGGTATGGGTCCTGAACCTGCGGGGGCAGAATGCGGTTTACCAACAGAGCGTCTACTGAGAAACCGAACAGGTTCAAGTAAGTGTAGGCACGCTGCGTCTCGCGTATGGCCATTCGCTCGGGGTTCAAGACCAGACGCACCGATGTCAGAGAGCCGTCGGCCAGAATGCCCCTGAGCGCTTCGATCTGGTCAAACAGTTGTTTGATGCGCTCCTGAATGAGGTCCTCTCCGACGGGAAGCCTGATTGCCCGGCGCAACGAGGGGAGGATAGCTCTCACCAGGCCACGGGAGAGCCTGGTAAGGTTGCGTGCATACCAGCGACTAAGGTCAGGCGCACTAAGCAGGCGCATGGCCGCGCCGGTGGGTGCGCTGTCGATGATCAGGACGCCGTAGCGCCCCTGGTCATAGTAGCGCTTGATGCGCACCAACGCCAGGATCTCGTCCAAGCCCGGCAAGATAGCCAGCTCGCCTGCGACGCTTGCCGCGAGGCCCTCATCCCTCAAGATGCCCGCAATACGCCGCTTGGCGTCGCCCCAGTACCGTTCCAACTCCTGCCCTGTGTCGAGCTCAGTGGCCCATAGATTGAGCTGCCCCACCTGAAGGGGCTCATTGTTCAGGGACACGTCCAGGACGTCGGCCAGACTATGGGCGACGTCGGTGCTGATGACCAGCGTCCTGTGGCCCAGTGAGGCGCTTAGCAGGGCTGTGGCTGCGGCCAGGGTGGTCTTGCCCACGCCACCCTTGCCCGTGAACAGGATGGTGCGCACAGGCTAGCTCTCGGCCAACCGCGCGTCGATCGCTTGCACCACTTCGGCCCTTGCCCGGTGGTCGCTTTCATACGCGTGCACGAGGCCCAACTCCTGGGCAGAGAGGTCTGGCAGGCGCTCGAGAATGTCTGCAGCGGTGAGCTGATCATAGTTGTCTATCGCTAGCACCGGCACCTTGCTTTTCGTCTCGCTTGCGCTGCCCTGCTCGGCCGCTTCCGGCTTGCGGACCAGACTGAGCAGGGTCTCGGCAGCAGAGCCGGGCTGTTGCGCGGCCTCCTTGCCCGCCTGGTGAGCCGCCTTGATGGCTTGACTCAACCCCCGCACCACCAGCACGCCAACTCCGATGCCAGTGAGTAACACCTGCTCAGCGACAGTCCGGACGGGCGTCAGGTCGATTTCGGGCAGTTGGATCTCATCGAGCCTGGGCAGCCTGAACTCGGCTTCAACCACGCGCCTGGGTGACTGACCGCCCTCGGGGAGTTCAGTCGCCAGTTCTGAGGTACTCATTTCACATCTCCTTTCGCATTCACCTGCCATTGGCTATACGCAGACGCGAGATCAGAGTTGCCTGGATGCTTCTCGACAGGTCGCTCTGAGCAGTCTATCTCGCTGGCCTTCGCCGGGCGCGGGCAAGGTACACCGAACACGGGACACGATGCGTTGCCCCCGGGCGAGCCAGCGTGCGCCGACCTGCCAGGGCCCACCCCACACCTTCGATCTCACCTTGTGACCGGACGGCAAGTATGCTAGAATCGAAAGCATGGAAGGATCAAGCGAGGGGTCCCACGAGACCCGGGGCCCGCAGGACGCATTGAGTGCTCGCGAGCGCGAGATTCTCGAGTTGCTCGGGACTGGAATGACCAACCGCCAGATCGCTCGAGAACTGATCATCAGCGTCAACACAGTCAAGGCCCATCTGCGCAATATATACAGCAAATTGGGCGTCGAATCAAGGACGGAGGCAACTCTCTACGGCATTCGGCATGGCTTGATCGACGTTGGCCGCCCCTCGGAGCTGGGCCCGACCGTGTCTGAGGCGGAGGACACGAGGGCCGCTCTCGCCCCACATCTCGTTCGGTGGCCATTGGCGGCTCCGCAGGGCGTTGCCATCTTGATGGCCTTGGTGCTGACCTTGACCGTGGCGATATGGCCCGATGCGGAGACCGGCTCATCGTCTCAGGAGAGCCCTTTCGTGGACATACCGCACGCCATCGATCAGGACGTGGAGCTGGAGAGGGAATCCCGGTGGCGGGCCGCGGCGCCGATGCCTGCCCCCAGAGGGAGATTCGCCCAAGCAGCAGCAGACGGCAAGATCCTGGTCATTGGGGGCTTGACTGAACGGGGCGCGACCGACCGGGTCGAATGCTACGACCCCGCACTGGATCGATGGGAGCGCCGAGCCCCCAAGCCTACGGCTATCGGAAACGTGGGCGCTGCAGTGGTGGACGGTCTTGTCTATGTACCAGGTGGGTGTGACCAGGCGAACAGAGTACTGGACGCGTTGGAGGTCTATGATCCTGCGGGTGACACCTGGGCGACTGCCGCGCCACTGCCCGTGCCCCTTTGCTCCTATGCCATTGCTTCGGTGCAGGGGGGCTTCTATCTTTTCGGCGGGTGGAACGGCCAGGGCTATGTTGACTCCACCTACTACTATGATGCGAAGGAGGATGCCTGGCTCCAAGAGACGCCTCTGACATCTGTTCGGGGGTTCGCCGCTGCGGCGCGGGCTGGTGATCGGATATACCTGGTGGGCGGCTCCGATGGGGTCGCCGACTTGAGCCTTTGTCAATCGTACGACCTGGTTCTGGCCAGGTTGGGTGAGGAGCCGTGGCACACCCATCTGCCCATGAGGGTCAGACGTGCCGGGCACGCCGCGGTGGTGGCAGAGGGCTACCTCTACGTGGTGGGTGGCGGCTGGGGTGACTATTTCGAGTACAACGAGCGCTATGACATCGCGAACGATGCCTGGTCTACGTTTGAGAGCCCGTTCATCGGCGAGTGGCGTGCGTTGGGATTGACCGCAATAGGGGCTGCAGAGGGCACCTTCCTCTACGCAATTGGCGGCTGGAGTGGCCAATACCTCAGTGCGGTGCAAGCCTATCAGGCCACCTACCGCGTCTATCTGCCATAGAGGAGTTCGGTCCAGTGCCCGCAGACAGTAGCCTGAGTGCAGAGGTCACCTGGGGCGATGGCCTCCAGTTCGTGGCGCGAGGAGACACACCCTGCGCGGCCTTTGTGCTGGACGGCTCTCCCCAGCACGGGGGGAGGAACAGCGGGGTGCGCCCCATGGAGGCGCTTCTCATCAGTCTGGCAAGCTGCACTGGGATGGATATGGTCTCCATCTTGCGCAAGAGGCGACAAAGGGTGACGGGCTTTCGAGTGCGCGCGAGGGGGATTCAAGCCAAAGAGCACCCCAGGCGCTTCGTGCATATCGAACTTGAGTACCTGGTGCGAGGACGGGGTATCTCCGAGCAGGCCGTGGCGCGATCGATCGAGCTCTCTCAGACCAGATACCGCGGGGTCACGGTAAGCCTGAGTGCCGAGGTGACCAGCAGCTACGTCATTGAATTGGAGGACGCGACGGAATGAGCGCCAGAGGCCCAGGGGAATAGGGAAGACCGGATGCGCGACCTCTACGACATCGCCGTCATCGGAAGCGGCCCCGGAGGCTACGTGGCGGCCATTCGTGCGGCACAGAAGGGAGCCAGGGTCGTCCTCATAGAGAAGGGGCGATTGGGCGGCACCTGCCTGAATCGCGGCTGTATTCCAACCAAGGCCTTGGTTCGCGATGCGGAGGTGTACCGGGACGCCACCTCGGGGGTGTACTGCGTCGATGCAGAGGGTGGGTTTCGCCTCGATTTCGCCAGGATGATGCGGCGAAAGCGCCAGGTGGTGGATACTCTCGTCGAAGGCGTCGCCCGCCTGATGGTCTCCTACGGCGTTGATCGGCTCGCTGGCACGGGGCGCATCCTCAAGCCTGGGTTGGTCGAGGTGACTGGGGAAGGAGGCCGGCGCGAGGTCGCCTCGCGGGTGGTCATCATAGCCACGGGTTCAGTGCCCGCCCAGGTCCCCATCCCCGGCAGCGAGCTTCCCGGTGTGCTGACCTCTGATGACCTGCTGGAGTTGCAGGCCCTGCCCAGGAGCGTGGTGGTGGTGGGTGGCAGCGCGGTGGGGCTCGAGTTCGCTTGCATTCTTCAAGCCCTGGGCACTCAAGTCGCGGTAGTTGGGCGGAAGTCGTTCCTCAAGGAGGCAGAGCAACGGCTGGCGAAACGTTTTCGCAGTCTTTTGTCGCAGCGTGGCATGTCGATAACCATCGGCCTGGACTTTGAGGGGATCGCCCGCAGCGCCGATGGCCTCCTTTGCGTCAACTATGAGCGTCGCGGCAAAGCGGCCTGCGCCAAGGGCGAGGTGGTGCTCCTTGCCACCGGTCGCTGGCCCTACACCGAGGGACTGGGATTGGATGAGCTCGGCCTGACGATGAACGGGCGGGCCATTGTGGTCAACGAGTACCTGGAGACCAGCATCCCCGGCATATACGCCATAGGCGACTGCACCGGCGGCCACATGTTTGCCCACGTGGCCTCCTACGAGGCCGAGGTTGCAGTGGCGAACGCCCTGGGCAAGAAGCGCCCCGTGGACTACCGCGTGGTCCCGAATTGCATCTTTACCATGCCCGAGATCGCGGGTGTGGGCTTGACCGAAGCGGAGGCCAAGGAATCGGGGCGAGAGTTCGTGGTCAGCCGTTTCCCCTTTGCCGCCAATGGGCGCGCTGTGGCCATGGAGCAGGGCGAGGGGCAGATACGCATGATCTGCGAAAGGGGCGCGAACGGCCGAGGTGGCAGGGTTCTGGGCGTGCACATCATGGGCTCTCATGCTTCTGATATGATCGCTGAGGCGTCGCTGGCCATGCGCCTGGGGGCGACTGCCGAGCAGATTGCCAGCACCATTCACGCGCACCCCACCTGGTCCGAGGCGCTGATGGAGGTCGCCATGGCTCAACTCGACGGGGCCATTCACTTCCAGCACAGGTGATGGTCTCAGCCGACCGATCCGAGGGGGGGCTGGACCGGTCGAGTTGCGACGCAAACAACTGAACGCCCAGGAGCAGGCGATGGTAGTTGGTCTGTGCACGATAGAGCTGCAGATCCCCGAGAGTGCGTCGCTGAAGCAAAAACGCCGGGTACTCAAGTCGGTGATCTCTCGCGTGCGTCAGGAATTCAACGTGTCCATCGCCGAGGTGGATCACCAGGACAGTTGGCAACTGGCCACGCTGGCGGTGGTCTGCGTATCAGCCGATGCCAGGTACGTTCAGGGTCTCTTGCAGCGTGTGGTGCGCTTCATCGAGGGGGCGCGGTTGGATTTGGTCCTGCTGGACTATCGGAACGAGCTGTTCTAGCTTCGTGACAGGAGTGGAGATGGGCGAACGGCACGTCTTGCTCAGAGGGAGGTGAAGCTTGCGAGACGATCTTGAGTGCGTGGTGAGGGGTGCGGTCATGGGGGCGGTCTTGGGAGCTATCGGAGGGTTGCTCTACTCGCGCTCGCTGGGCAGTCCGCGGCCGGCCTCTGAAGGAGCGAGGCGGGGGAGAGGGCGTTTGGACAGGGGCAGGCTGTTGCGCCTGACCTGGTCTCTCATAGGGGTCGTTCGACAGATCCTTGCATTAGACTGACTACGTGAGCCGAAGGGCAGCCCCGTTTCACAGCGTTGGGTTGGTCGAGTGGTCGTTTGGCCTGCGGCTGAAGGCCCGGGCTTTGGCCCTAGCCGCTTGCCAGGCGATTGTGCCCTCGTTCACAAAGGCGTTTGACAGAGGGCGATCAGCAGCATATAGTCTTGGCGATGTCGTTACACTTCGTCGTAGGCCATGATTCGAGGAGGGAATTAGTGTATCCGATTCTGGTCAAAGAGACTCTGTCGCCGGTGACCACATTGTGCGTGGTGAGGGCCCCAGAGGTGGCCCGAAAGGCGAAAGCAGGGCAGTTTGTTGTCCTGCGTGTCACCGAGAAAGGCGAGCGAATCCCCCTGACCATCGCTGACTACGATCGGGACGCTGGCACGATCACCATCGTCGCCCAGGAGGTGGGGAAGACCACCAGACTCCTGGGTGCTTTGAATGCAGGTGATAGCTTGGCAAGTCTCACCGGACCGCTGGGACGTCCCGCCGAGATCGAGGAGTTCGGCACAGTGGTGGTGGTTGGGGGCGGGCTGGGCATCGCTCCCGTCTATCCCAAGTGTCGTTCGCTGCAGGAAGCCGGCAACTATGTCATTGGCATCATCGGCGCGCGCACGCGAGAGCTGATCTTTTGGGAAGAGAGGATGCGCAGCGTTACCGATGAGCTCATCGTATGCACAGATGACGGCAGCTATGGGCGCAAGGGCCTGGTCACTGTGCCGCTCAAGGAGCTACTGGATTCGGGTCGGCAGGTGGACCGGGTATGGGCTGTCGGCCCGGCCATCATGATGAAGTTCGTCTGTCTCACCACGCACCCGTACGGCGTAAAGACCCTGGTGAGCGTCAACTCGATCATGGTGGATGGCACGGGCATGTGTGGGTCTTGTCGCGTGTCTGTGGCAGGGAGAACCCGCTTTGCCTGTGTTGATGGCCCAGAGTTTGACGGTCATGAGGTGGACTGGGATCTGCTGCTGAAGCGTCAGCGCATCTTCCTGGACCTGGAGGAACAGTCCGTCGAGGCATATGAGCGCGAATTGGCGAGCGTCCCGGAGTAGGAGTTCGACTGACCATGGCGAGAAAGAAGAGCAAGCCGATCCCTCGTCAGCAGATGCCCACCCGGTCGCCCGAGGAGCGAAGACACTGCTTCGACGAGGTGGCCTTGGGTTACACGATGGAGTTGGCCGTCGCAGAGGCGAATCGTTGCATCCAGTGCAAGAAGCCGGCCTGCGTGACGGGATGCCCGGTCGAGGTGCGCATTCCCGAGTTCATCAAGGCCCTCCGCGAAGGTGATATGTGGCACGCCGTGGAGATACTGAAGGATACCAACAGTCTGCCTGCGATCTGTGGACGGGTTTGCCCGCAGGAGACTCAGTGTGAGGTAGAGTGTGTTCTGGGTCGCAAGGGCGAACCGGTGGCGATTGGCCGGTTGGAGCGCTTCGTCGCCGATTGGGAGCAGGATCAAGGAGTGCTTGCTCCTGAGCTGCCACAGCTTACGGGCAGGCGCATTGGCGTCGTTGGGGCGGGTCCGGCGGGCCTGACCGCGGCGGGCGACCTGGCCAAGATGGGCCACTCGGTAGAGATCCTGGAGTCGCTCCATGTGCCTGGCGGAGTGCTGATGTATGGCATTCCCGAGTTCCGTCTGCCAAAGGCGGTAGTGAGGGCAGAGATCGATTACTTGAGGAGCCTGGGCGTGGTCATTCGCACCAACGTTGTGGTGGGGAGGCTCTACACCTTATCCGAATTGGTGGATCGTTATGACGCGGTTTTCTTGGGAACGGGCGCTGGCTTGCCCATGATGATGAGCATCCCCGGCGAGAACTATAATGGGGTCTTTTCGGCAAATGAGCTGCTGACCCGCACAAATCTGATGAAAGGGTATCTCTTCCCAGAGTGGGATACGCCGGTCAAGGTGGGCAGGAGAGTTGCTGTGGTGGGTGCGGGCAACGTGGCCATGGACGCTGCGCGCGTTTCTCTGCGCTTGGGGGCTGAGGAGGTGTACATCGTCTATAGGCGCTCACGAGCCGAGGTACCAGCGCGAGCTGAAGAGTTCCACCACGCAGAGGAGGAAGGGATCATCTTCAAGTTCCTCACCAACCCGGTCGAGATCTATGGCAACGACCAGGGCTGGGTCACCGGAATGCGCTGCATCCGGATGAGATTGGGCGAACCAGACAGCAGCGGCCGCCCCCGGCCTATTCCTATCGAGGCCTCCGAGTTCGACATGCAGATGGACACGGTAGTCATGGCCTTGGGCACGCGCCCAAACCCTCTGGTCTTTGCCGCGGCAGACCGATTGGACCGCACGCGTTGGGGCACGGCCGCTGTGAATGCTCTGACTGGTCGCACCAAGATGGAACGTGTCTGGGCGGGAGGGGACATCGTCACTGGCGCGGCGACGGTCATCTCGGCCATGGGTGCGGGTCGCGTGGCTGCCAGAGACATTGATGATTACCTGAAGAATGCCTCAAGCCCCTGGTGGCCACAAGAGGACGCCGACGCGGAGGTGTAGAGCGATCCGCGTCGCCACGGGCTGGGCTTTGAATCGTCCTGTGTGCCGGCGAGAATTCGCCTGTTGTGTTGGGGTAAGGGAGTCCGTTTTCGCTTCGCGCCGGTGGGCTGAAGCGCTGCTGACGGTGATGGCCTGTGGCTCTGGGTAGGTGAGTCTGTTGTCGCTTGGGGCACGTTCTCAGGCGGCTGTGAGAGGGATCACGAGGGCAGGTCACCACAGAGCGCGAGAGGAGAGAGGACCACGGGACAGCTTCTGAGCGAGATCATCGAGCAGCCAGAGGTGCTTCGCCGACTGATAGACGCCGAGTACCCAAACATAAGTGCTATTGCCGAGGAGGTCCGAGCGCGAGAGGTGGAGTACGTGCTGATCGCTGCGCGAGGCACCTCCGATAACGCGGCCACCTTCGCCAAGTATCTGTTTGGGACCATGAACCGGTTGCCCGTGGCGCTGGCTGCCCCCTCCCTGTACACCGTCTACGGGTCGCCGCCACGGCTGCGCAACGCCCTGGTCCTGGCCATCTCGCAGTCAGGCATGTCTCCCGACATCGTCTCGGTGGTCAAAGATGCCCGCAGGCAGGGGATGTTCACCATTGCTCTCACCAACACGCCTGGTTCCGCACTGGCCCGGGCCGCCGAACGCACGATCCTTTGTCGCGCTGGCGAGGAGCGAAGTGTGGCTGCCACCAAGACCTACACTGCTCAGCTCACGGCGCTGGCCATGCTTTCGGTGGCTCTTTCTGAGGACGAGGAGAGGCTTCGGTCTCTGCGCGAGGTTCCCAAGGCTGTCGCGGAAGCGCTGGCGCTCAACGGGGAGGTCTCTCGCCACGTGGGCCGCTATCGCGACATGGATAGATGCGTGGTCATCAGTCGGGGGTACAACTATGCCACAGCCTTCGAGATAGCCCTCAAGGTGAAGGAGCTGTCCTGCGTTGTGGCCGAGCCTTACTCTTCGGCGGACTTTGTGCACGGCCCCATCGCGCTCCTGCAGCCCGGGTTCGTCGCGTTCGTCATCGCTCCGGGCGGACGGGTGTTTCCGGACATGCTGCGCTTCTTGATAGATGCGAAAGAGCGTGGGGCGTACCTCATCGTGATCTCGGATCGTGAGCAGGCCCTTGAACTCGCGCAAACACCACTCCCTTTGCCCGTGTCTCTCGACGAATGGCTTTCGCCGATCGCCGCTGTGGTGCCGGGGCAGTTGTTCGCCTATCACCTTGCCCTGGAAAAAGGGTTGGACCCGGAGCACCCTCGAGGTCTACAGAAGGTTACCTTGACCCGCTGAGGCCGAGCACTGCCTTTGCCTTGGGCGTCGCCACGGTCGGAACCAGGTGGGGGATATAGGCGAGCGTCGTGGCGAGATCGACGCGATTGCCAGCCAGAGATGGGTGGTGCACTATCGGCCGAGGTGGATAGATCTCCCTTGGACGTTCTGCCCCAGTCGCTCTCATGGTCTGCCTTCGGGAGGTTCGCCGCGCAGGCCGTGCTGGGAAAGGAGAAGACTCGATGGACAAGAGGTTCCGGGCCTTGAGGACAATTGCCCTCTTCTATCAGGTTCTTGCGTGGATTACCCTTGCTGGTGGTGTGCTGGCGGGCGTTTTCGCCGTGATCCTTGGCGCCATTTCTGGTCGTGAGGGTGGGGTGAGCCCGAGTGTGGCGCAAATGCCTCTACTGAACCAGGCAGTCGGCCTGGTGGGGGGCATAGTGGTTGCCTTGACCATTGTACTGGGCGGGGTCATCCAGTTCGTTCTCCTCTATGCCCTAGGCGAGGCGATTCACCTGGGCCTGGCCATAGAACGAAACACCCGCGAGACCGCGCAGTACATCCGGGGCGAGGCCACGGTCACCTCGCCTGACAAGCAGGCTGCCCAGGGAGGCTGACTCTCCCCCGAATCCGCGGCGGCTTCAAGGACCCGCAGCAAACGCACACCAGACTCGCCGCGCCTGAGGCCAGGCAAGCCAGATGACGCCTCAAGAGAAGCAAGGCGACTTTGGGCGGTCTCGGCCCTACAAGCTGTCTGCTCCAGGGGGGCGGGCGAGTGGCGGCATCATCCTCGTGCGGGCATCTGGCACCCGTATGACGCGCATCAATCTTGAGGCCGGTCGGCCAGGCGGGGTTTGCAGATGATCTCCATGATTCTGAGATCAAAGAAGTCCTGACCGTTGGCGGCGCGAATGACCACCGCCGTGTCGGCTCCTCTGCCTGTGCCGCCTATGGCGATGATCTCCTCACCCGAGGGGACAAGCCCGGCATCCGTTGCCATCACGGTGATCTCGCAGGCTACCTTCATGCCCTGGCAAAAGCAGCGCAGCACAAAGGCGACGATCTCCTCGAGCTGATACGTTCCCAGTCTGCGCCGCACGGCTCGACCGAGCCCGCCGAGGGCGTGCTGGCAGGTGAGCAAACGTGCGCCCGATCCTTCAATGCGAGCCTGGTAATCGGGTTGCAGCTCCTGCTCGTTGGGGCCCCCAAAGCCCGTGGAATGGGTCACCACCACCACACGTCGGCCCCCGAAAAGCTCGGCCGCGCGAGCCCCGGTCTGGCCGGAGGTGGAGGCCACTACTATGTGCTCTAGCCCCAGTGTTTGGGCCCGCTCTCTGGCCAATGCAAGGGTAGCCTCAGTGTTCTCAGGCCCGCCCTTCTCGAAATAGACGCAACGGGCTTCGCGGTCGGGCACAGGATCCCTCCTCATATCAGAGTCTCGTGGATCGAGCCAGCTACCCTTCTTGTCGCACGATACCCCGTGCTGCCCGCAGGTGACGGGCATGGTTGCGGTCGAAGGCGCGAAAGATGTGGCGCTTCACATCGTGGCCTTCAGTCTCGATCTCGCGCAGCATCCTCTTGATGGCCGCCCGACGCGACCGCAGACCTTCGGGGCAGGGCTCGCCCTGGATGGGGAAGCCGCTGGCACGGGCAAAGGGCACGATGTCTCTTTCCTCGATGTAGGCCAGGGGGCGAATCACGACCAGACGTCCTCGGAAGAAGCTCGCCCTTGGCTCCATGCGTTGAAAGCGCGCGCTGTAAAAGAGACTCATCAGCATGGTCTCGGCGATGTCGTCGGCGTTGTGTCCCAGGGCAACCTTGTTGCAGCCCAGACGGTCAGCCATCTGGAAGAGCGCCTTCCGACGTTGCCACGCACAGCGAAAGCACTTGCTCCTTCTCATGTGGGCGAGTTCGAGCGCGATCGGTATCTCCTCAACCACCAGACGGATCTTGTGCGCATCGCACCAATCGTGCAGCCAGTTCCCGGGCACGGCTGGCCCACTGTGAAAGTCGGTGCGCACCTTGCCGGCGACTATGGTATAGTGCTCACGGGCCACGCGCTGGCGACGATGGAGCAGGTCGAGCATGGTCAGGCTGTCCTTGCCGCCCGACACGGCCACCAGGATGGCATCGCCATCCTCAAACATGCTATGCTCGCGATTGGCCTTGTTCACTGATTTGAGCAAGTAGAACGCGCGCGAATCTACGTCCATCGGCAACGCTCTCGGCAGGCGGCGGGTTGGCCGTGGATGCTGCCCTTGTCCTCTCCGGCCTGTGCCCTGGCGGAGACGGCAGCGACTATGACGGGACGCATGCTAGGCGAGGTCCTTCATGGTTTGCTCCTCCCGCTGCAACACCGGCGTGTGCTTCTCGCCTCACCGTGGCCAATCATACCACCCCCGGGGTCAGTTCGCAATCGTGGGTGGCTCCAAAGGCCGTGCGGCGCGTCCCAACGCCAGCGACAGGGCCATGTCCACATCCAGCTTGTGCAGGCCCAGTTCCTACCGCTTGTCCAGACTCCTGCGGGCGGACTTGCGCATGTGGAGCAAGGCCAGCACAGTGCCAAGTGCCCCCCCCACCACTGCCCCCAACACCGGCGCGTGCTCGGCGAACGGGGCGGCCCAGGTCAGGATGATCACTCCCACGATCGCCCCCGCGGCCGCCAAGATGACGATCTCCTTGTAGCCCCAACTGTCCTTCTCCTCCGGCCGCCTCAGCGCCGCCTTCCTCCGGGTGGGGGCGGACCTCTCCTCCAGCAGCCTGTGCCCCACATCGACGGCCCCGATGTCGGCGTCCACCCTGATGCCGGCCTCGCCGGCCCGGGGGGTTTGGGGTCTGCCAGGGGGCACGCGTTCGGGAGCGATGATGGTGACTCTCTTCTCCCGACCCGTGGCCTTGTCTTTGGCCGACACGTACAGGATGCCATCTGCGTCGATATCAAAGGTTACCTGGATTTGGGCAACGCCGCGCGGGGCGGGTGGGATCCCGTCCAGGACAAAGGTCCCGAGCCATAGATTATCCGAGGCCATGGACCGTTCGCCCTGGAACACGGCGATCCGTATCTGGGTCTGCATGTCCGCGCTCGTAGTAAAGATGTCGCTCTTCCTAGTCGGGATGGTGGTGTTCCGCTGGATCAGCGGAGTGGCCGTTCCATCCTGAGTTTCGATGCTCAGGGTCAGTGGGGTCACGTCCAGCAGCAACACGTCGTCCACCTGACCGCCCAACACTCCGGCCTGAAGGGCAGCCCCCGTGGCCACGGCCTCAGCAGGGTCGATGTTCCTGCGCGGCTCCCGACCAAAGAACTCGCTGACCCTCTCGCGCACGGCGGGCATTCGCGTCTGCTGACCAACCAAGATGACCTCGTTGATGTCCGAGACGCTGAGACCGGCATCATTCAGGGCCTGACGACAAGGCCCAATGGACTTTTCCACCAAGTGATCTGTCAACTCCTCAAGCATGGCACGGCTGAGCGACGCGTTCAGATGCTTCGGCCCGCTGGCATCGGCGGTGATGAAAGGCAGGTTCATCTCGGTCTGCAGGGTGGAGGAGAGCTCGATCTTGGCGTTCTCAGCAGCTTCCTTCAGGCGTTCCAAGGCTATGGGATCGTTGCGCAGATCGATTCCGTGCTCGGTGCGGAAGTCCTCCGCCATCCAGTTGATTACGTCTTGGTCAAAGTCGTCGCCACCCAGCCAGGTGTCCCCGTTGGTGGACTTGACCTCGAAGACGCCGTCGCCGATGTAAAGGATGGAGATGTCGAACGTGCCCCCGCCCAGATGATAGACAGCGATCGTCTGATCTTCCGTCTTGTCAAGCCCGTAGGCGAGAGAAGCAGCGATGGCTTCGCTGACGATGCGAAGCGCCTCCAGCCCAGCGATTGTGGCCGCCTTCTTGATGGCTCGTCTCTGCACTTCGTCGAAGTAGGTGGGGACCGTGACGACGGCGTGTGCGACCGGCGTTCCCAGGTACTTCTCCGCATCCCCTTTCAGCTTGCGCAGAGTCATAGCCAATATGTCGGGTGGAGAGTACCAGACTTCGCCCATGCGGACTGACACGCCGCCATCGCTGGCGGCGCGAGTGTGATATGGGGAAAGTCTCACATCGTGCTGGACCTCTGGATCATCAAACCTTCGCCCGACAAAGCGCTTGACAGAGGAAACCGTGTTCTCAGGGTTACTAACGGCTTGTCTCTTGGCCGCCGTGCCCAGAAGGAACTGGCCTGTTCTGGGGTCAAGCGCAACCACCGTGGGGGTGAGCCTCTCACCTTCGGCGTTCGGTATGATCACCGGCTTCCGCCCTTCCATCACAGCCAGCACACAGTTCGTTGTGCCCAGATCTATCCCAATGATCTTGCTCATGGCCCATACCCTCCTTTCTCGCCTGGTCCGCTTCCGCCGTCAACGGTCACGGACTCTGCGTGGTCTCCCCCCCGCAGGCAAAGTGACCCTGGACGATGGCGCACGCTCATCCCTTGTCTTCGGGGTCCTGCCTGCATAGGGACTATGGTCGCGTCAGGATCGCCCTCCTCCTAGGCGTTTCGTGTCCAGGCCGACCGCCCCAACGCCAGCGATAGGGCATAGACCAGGACGAGCTCGAAGCACGTGACCGCCGCGATCTTGTACACGGCGTCCACCCAGAAGGGAAGGGGATAGAGCTGGATCAGGGTGTCGCTCGGATCGAATACCCAGGTATTGGGGGGGAAAAAGACCTGGTGGAAGCGCGTGAAAAAGACCTCAAAGTCGATGAGCGAACTGATGGCCACAAGACCAATCAGGGTCGCGGTCAACCACACGCCCTGCCGAAGGCGTGCTGGCAGCAGGTGACGCTGTGAAGACCGCCACAGAAGAGCCAGACAAACGATCTCCGTCACCACCGCAACTGCATATGTGAAAAAGATCCCCCACATGACGGCCTTCACGTCGGCCAGATGCTCGACCTCACCCGCGGTCAGGGCGAACTCGCCGCCCTCCGTGCGCATGGTCGCCAGCGCGTCACGGGCCCTTTTGCCCCGCAGATAGTGCAGGATGGTGTCGGAGAGGCGCAGGCGCTCGTCGCCGCCAAAACGGCCGGCAGGCGGAAAACCCCTCTGCGAGTACTCGTGCCGCACAAAGCTCGGGGTGACGAATGCAAAAAGAGGCGAAGCCACCAACACGATGGGCATTCCAACGACCAGGATAATACCAGCAATAGTAGCCAGCCTGTCGGAGATGATCATCGTGTCGTCCTTGCAACACTGGCGAAAGACCCGATCCAGGGCATCCGGCTGCCGAGAGAGATACTGGCACTGGTCTTTCTGCTTCTGCGGGCGAGTATATCATCCCCGATAGATACTGGCAATCGAGGATGGCCTACGGGGGAACGTTTCGGCTGGCGGAGGCGTCTACTCAGTGAAGTGCAAGATTGCTCGGCCGGCAAGGAGGTGACGTCTCATGAGAGCACGTATCAGCGCTGTGGTCCTAGCCAGCCTGGTCTTACTGGGTTTCGTCGTGCCCGCTCGGGCAGACGGTCTCATCATCCCCATTCCCAGCCCCATTCACCCTGAACCTCCCCTGCGCAGCCTGACCATCAGATACCACCGGGTCACGGTGACGATAGACGGCCAGGTGGCGACGACCCACGTAGATCAGGTGTTCGTCAATGAGGGTGCCCACGACATTGAAGGCGAATACATCTTCCCTTTGCCCCAAGGGGCAAGCGTGTCTCAGTTTGCCATGTGGGTAGACGGAGACCGGCTGGAGGCGGAGGTTCTCGATGGGGATGAGGCGAGGAGCATCTATGAAGAGATCGTTCGACAGAGACGCGACCCGGCCTTGTTGGAGTACGTGGGTCGCGGTGCCTTTCGGGCCCGCATCTATCCCATTCCCGCCCGCGGTGAAAAGAGGGTGGAGATGGAGTACACCGAGGTGCTCCCCGCCGACCATGGGCTGGTCAGATATGTTTATCCTCTGAACACGGAAAAGTTCTCTGCCCGCCCACTGGAAGAGGTCAGTGTGACGATTGAGATCGTCTCGCCCTATCCGTTGAAGACCATCTATTCGCCGAGCCATGAGATAGCCGTCCGGCGCGAAGGCGAACTGGTCGCCCAGGTTGTATACCAGGAAGAGGACATTCTGCCGACGGAGGACTTTTTGCTTTATTACGGTGCCAACGAGCAAGATCTGGGGTTGAATCTGATGGCCTATCGGGAGGACGACCAGGACGGCTTCTTCCTGTGCCTGCTGGCCCCCAAGCCCCAGGTCGATGAGGTGGACACGGTGGCCAAGGATGTCTTCTTTGTGCTTGACATCTCGGGCAGCATGCGCGGGGAAAAGCTCAAGCAGGCCAAGGATGCCGTGGAGTACGTGCTGGACAATCTCAACCATGACGACCGCTTCAACATCGTCGCCTTCAGCACCGGAACGCGTAGTTTCGCCGACCACCCACGCCCAGGGGAGGATGCCCCCCAGGCCGAGACCTTTGTCAGCGGCCTCAGGGCTGGAGGCGGTACCGACATAGGCCGCGCGCTGGAGGAGACGATGGCTCAAACCACCGAGGGGAGGCCACAGTTCGTCATCTTGCTGACGGACGGTCTGGCCACCGAGGGCGAGAAGCGCACGGAAAAGATCGTCGAGAGGGTCAATGATCTGGCCAGTGGAGCCGTGCGCATCTTTGCTTTTGGCGTGGGCTATGAGGTGAATACCCTGCTGTTGGATACCATCTCTCAGAGGCACCATGGGACGAGCGTTTATGTGCGCCCCGACGAGGAACTGGAAGGCGCCATATCCTCCTTCTACGAGAAGATCAGCAGGCCCGTGCTGGCCGATGTCTCGGTCCAGTTTGGCGACGTCCGCGTCGAGGATAGCTATCCCTACCCATTGCCAGACCTCTTTGCTGGCAGCCAAATCGTGTTGGTGGGACGGTACCGCAACCCGGGAGACACAACTCTAACCTTGCGCGGCACCGCGAACGGGCGACCGGTCAGCTACGTCTTTGAGGACGTTCGCTTTCAGGAGCGGGGCGGCGCCGACTTCATCCCTCGGCTCTGGGCCACGCGCAAGATCGGCCACCTGCTGACCCAGATTCGCCTTGAGGGCGCGGACAAGGAGCTGGTAGACGAAGTCATCGCGCTGAGCGTCCGCTATGGCATCGTGACCCCCTACACATCGTTCCTCATCGACGAGACTGAAGATGCCCTCACGGCTGATGGCCGGCGTGTTCTCGCAGAGCGAGAGCTTGCATCCCAGCCGGACCCTGGCGTCGCGCCCGCCAGCGGAGCCGGCGCGGTCGAGAAGGCGATCGTACAGGGGTCGCTGCGTGAAGCGGACGTTGCCGTTCGACCTGAGGGGGAAGTGCTTCGGACGGTCGGAGCCAAGGCGTTTGTGCTCCACAATGGAATCTGGACAGACACCACCTTTGATGCCAGCGAGATGCTGGTCGAACGCGTGCCCTTTGGCAGCGAAGGCTACTTTGAGCTGCTAGAAGTGAGCGCCGAGTGGGGACGCTATCTGGCTCTCGGACGCCACGTCATCGTCGTGGCCAAGGGACGCGCGTTCCAGATCGTCGTCGATGAATCGGGCCAGTCTGAGACGCTAAGACCGGAACCCGCCTACCCCGTACTTCAGGGGCACGCGCCTTCGGCCACCTCCGCAGCCAAAATCCCTCTGGCAGTGCGGGCGTTGCTCTCGATGCCGCCAACGAGGGGATTGGGGCGGTTCTTGATAGCGCTGCTGAAAGCCCTGGGGGACTGAGGCTCACCCCTGGAGCCAAGGGCGTTGAAGATGTCTTCGGGCGTAGGGGCGCATCGTCGCAGATCCCGGTCGGAGGCCGAAGGCCGGAGATGCCGGGGCGATGCGCCCCTACTAAACTCATATGGTATATGCGCCATTGATTCCGGATGCGACCGCCTTTTGGCGTGCTTTTTCACACCCTGCTGGAGCAGGGACAACGCAGCTCTATCGCTCGCGCACGGCGGCGGCGCTCCGAAGGGGCTCTATGGTGCACCATCTGAGTGCCAAATTCGTCACACGCCCAAGTCAGCGGGGGCAGCACGTGGGACGCGGACCAGCATCAACCGAAGGAGCTTGGTTCGGACGCGGCGCCAGGCTCCCTCCACGCGAAGGGATTCTTCGACCGTGATAGGCTGGTCGCTGTATCGTGCTCGCTCATAGACCTGTTCTATCAGGGTGATGTCTCGCCCGCTGCCGGCGGCAGACCTGGCCCGTTGCTCCACGGTGATCGCCAGGGCGCGTAGGTACTCTCGCGCCGTCTGGCCCCCGTGCGGGCTGAGACCCAGCCACCGCGCACGACGCAGCAATGTGTCATAGACTCGCCAGACGGCTCGTCGTGGGTCTCGGCGCGCTCGCCTGAACCACCGTGGCGGCCAGATGATGACAAAGAGCACCACCACGACGAGTGCGCCCGTAGCGATCCACAACGGGGGCAGACCTTGCTTCGCCTGAGCCGACTCCAGCTCACTGCCTGCAGTAGCATCCAATCGAGAACCTGGCCATGCGAACACGCCTTGTGTGGGAGTGGGTTCGAACTCGATCCAGCCATATCCGGGGAACAGTACCTCGACCCACGCGTGTCCGTTCTGTTCGGTGACCACCCATGCATAGCGACCGTAGTCATACGTTCCCATGGAGAACCCTGAGGCGTATCGCGCGGGCACCCCAACAGCCCTGAGCATGACTACCATGGCGGTCGCAGAATAGTCACAATAGCCCCTCTTGGCGGTGAACAGGAAATAGTCCACCACATCGGCATCCAAGGGAGGAGGCTCCAGCTCGAGGTCGTAGGCAAAGGCACGCAGATAGGACTCTATGGCCCTGGTCTTGTCGTAGGCGGTCTCAGCCCCCGCCTGGGCCACCACCTCTTCCGCCAGTTGCCGCACCCGTTCGGGGATCTTTGGGAGTTGAAGATAGCGCTCTCTGACCGCATCGGGGTAATCCTGCCGTACCTGTCGCAGCTCTTCAATGGTCGGATCGGGTATGAAGGACGTGGCGGTGTAGACGTCCCGCTCCACACTGAGGGCTGCAAAGTCGCCCGTGCCCCTCACGATGACTCGATAGTCCTGGTCCAGCATGACCAGCTCGTTGGCCGCGTAGGCCAGGTTTCCCGAGGGGCTGATCAATTGGAACGTCTGGGTGAGCACTGTATGGGGATAGGAGGGCTCGGTCCATGCCTCGTTGGCCTCGAATTCCTCATGGGTGCGTTCGCTGCTGTCCCAGCCGTGTCCTGTGTACAGGTCATAGGTCCTCTGTCGCCAATAGTGCTTGGCGACTAACTCGGCCATGGACATCATTGGCCTCATTACTTCCAGCTCTTCCAGCGGTGGGGGGGCCGGATCGCTAGTCTCCACAAGAAAGACGACTCTGCTTCCTGGCAAGGCACCGACGCTTATGGTATGGGCGGGCAGGTCGCCTTCACGACCGGACGGGGTGGGCTCTGGCACGGGATTCCGACCGGCAAAAGCGCGGTCCAGATCGTCATAGAAAGCCTCAAGCATCGGGCCAACCTTGTCCCACAAGAAAAAGACCGCACGGTTGTAGGTCATATAGGGCAACAATAGGGCAACACCAAGGACCAGGCCCGATGCAAGCGAGCCCGCTACCAGAGCGTCCCTTCGCAGCTCGGGGGAAAAGTCCAATCCCAGCCTTAGCCAGATCCTTTCCATGCCATATGCATTGGCCCATACCAGGGTGGCCAGGGTCACGGTCAGATAGACGTGAACGTAGGCCATTCCGACGGCGGTGGCGGCAACGTTGGAGATGATGCCCACACCGAGGGGCAACAGAGCTGCGAAAGTGCGTTGGCGGCGGAAGAGGCCATAGCCCGCATGAAAGGTGAGTATCCAGACTCCGAAGGAAACTCCCAGCCAGAGGGCAGTGTTATCTTCGCTGGCACCGCCGGATTGGACGACCTGGAGCCAGGTGGCCAAGCGGCCGACCATTGCCTGGCCCTGGCCGACAAGATGAGAGATGGAACGGGCAAATGGAGGGGTCGGACCGAGGGTCCGCTGCACCACTAGTTGCCATAGCCAGGAAAAACTTCTGCCCGTGTCGCCCAGAACCAGGTTCAGGTTGGGAAGCAGGTTGCCAGCGAACTGTATGCTGTACTCCGCGCCCAGGATCGTGCCAACAAGCATAGAGAGCCAGCCCGGAAGAGGCGTTTGAGCGATCAGCACGCCCGCCAGAGATCCCCAGAAGGCTGCATAGATCAAGCGATTTGGGTCGGGTACCCAGCGCGCGGCTATGATGCTGCCGGGGAGACACATAGCGGCCGCCAGTAGCAGGAGATAGAGAAACCAGTTGCCGCGTTTTGTCTGATGCCCGGAAGCGTGAGGCCAGACCATACTAGTGCTCACCGTTCGCCCTCTCCAACGGGCACCCACTTGGCATGGGCCTGGTCGCCAGGAGCGGCCACCACGACGCGCCCAGTACCGAGCACGCGGTATAGGGGACGCTGCTGTCGTCGTTGGGTGATCAGTTCGAATCTGAAGCCCTTGCCAACGATGTGGCCGGGCACCCCCATGTCAGCCAGGGCTCCGAGAAGAGCCTGCATATCGCCGTCGCCGCCGAAGGTCGTGGCGTCCATCAGCAAGGCCGTCGAGTAGATGCCCCGGCGAAGCAAGGCGGTGAGACCCTTTATCCACTCGGGACTGGCAGCGGGGGTGATCAAGGTGGCTGACATGCCGTGGCCTATGAGGGGATCGACTTGTTGGAGCACCTGGCCCAGGGGGGTATCGCCAACTGCGTGCGCCCCTGCCAATACCCGAAGCAACTCCCATAGCTGTTCATGGCCTCGATGTGGCCGAACGACCGTAGGCTCTTGGGCATAGGCCACGAGGCCCACCGCATGGTTGGTGCGCAGCATTTGGCTGGCCAGAGACGCGGCAAGGATCACCCCGTATTCTTCGGTGGACTCGGTACCTTCCCCCGCGTGAACGTGTCTGTCCAGGTCCAGGATAAGCCATAGATCGCCTGATGGCTCCAGGTCATACTCTTTGACAAATATCTCCTCTTGCGTGGGAGAGGAGCGTCGCGCCGTAGTGCGCCAGTGAATGCGGTTGAGGGCATCTCCCGGTACGTATTGCCGCACCGACGAGGCATTCGTGGTGACATCGAGACTTCGGATATTGGTGCGTGCGGCCCCGCGGACCATCCCTCGTGGCTGCAACAGAGTTGGCAGTGCTGCAATGGGGGGATAGACGACAAAGCTCTCCTTGTAGTTGTGGGACAGTTTGACCTCAAACAGGCCAAAGAGATCCCCCATGACGATCTCCAGGGGACCGAGGGTATAGATGCCCCGCCTCTCGCAGATCCCCTCGGTTGTCCATCGGGTCGAGCTTCGGGAGGCCAACCCCACGGCGCGGCTGGCGGCATAGCCCGGCAGGTCGCTGAAGTCGCGTACCTCGGCCCAAAGCACCGGGAGCCACGAGTCATTGCGCATGGTGAAACGTTCCTCGATGATGTCGCCCACTTGGGCCCAGCCGTATCTCCGCCTGCGTTGGACGGTGACATATCGCGCCGCCTGGCGTGCCCAGACATATGAGATGCCCAGAACCCCGGCGATGATAACCAGAGCGAACATGATCGGTGGGGCCGGCACGAATATCTGCAAGACGAGCAAGATCGCCCCTGCGATGGCTGGGATGTATGATGTCATCCTGACAGAGCTGGTAACCATAGTTGCGCTTGCCTCCTCACCAAAAAGTATACCAAACTCATCCGCTTTTGTCCAGATGAGGGCTGGGAGAAATGTCAGCGAAGAGTGGTGTAGGGGCGGGGTGACCTCGCTCCTACAAAAGGCAAATAACTGGACTACAGCCTATATCACAGCAGCGGCGTTGCCGCGACAAACGCACGTTGTCCGGATTCCGCAACAGGCTCCGAAGTGAGCGGGGCTCGATACAGGCCACCTATGCGCCGCCAGGCGGGTCCCGTCAGTCAAGGAACGGAGGCATTCGCTAGCTGTCTGGTGAAGGCTCCGCGTCAGGTGCGTTCTCACTCAGAGTCGATTGATCGAGGCGCCTGGTGTCTCTTGGTCGCTGAGCCCGGTCGGCGGAAACGACCGGCCGTTGGGCTGTTGCAGCGCGGCTCTGGGGAGTGGCTGAGGAGATGTCCGTAGCGAGTGCCCAACTGCCAGGGGGGAGGGACCCGAAACGGGTGAGGACGACGGCGCCAAGCCCCCAAGCAGCAACAACAGCCGCGAGAGGCGGGCCAATGCACGGGATGGTTGCCATCAGGATGATGAGCAAGGTCCCCACCAACGTCGCGCCGAGCAGGGGCTGGCTCTTTGCGCCAAGCGCCCGGAGAAGCCTCTCGCCGAGCAAGCTCCCGGCCGCTGTCAGGCTCACCAGCGTGGCAAGCAACAGCCCAATTGCGAGGACGATGGCAACCGGTATGCCCAGGCAGATGATGGCCAGCACGGGTATGAGGATCAGCGCGACCGCCACGGTCAGCACCCCCATAGCACAGCAAAGCAGCCATGCCTTGCGCATCGCATCTGTCACGCAGGTCAGACGTTGGGGCAGCAGGGCGACCACCAGTGTCGCCAGAAGGAGCATCGCCACGGTCGTTGCCACGAGTCGCACCAGGGCCGAGAAGGTGGGTGGCTCCTCGCCCCCAACCCTCGGCTCTGACGGCTTGCTTTGGGGTGCAAGGGGCGCCGGCCACGCGAGCAAAGGCGGGAACCATCCGTTCCACATCCTGGGCACGTAGGCAAGCCGCTGGGCAGCCGCCAGGCCCTCGATGGTGTTGCCCCCAACGATGGCGTCTGGGTGGCGACGCACTCGGCCAAACGCCACCAGGTCTCCTTGAATGCGAGCAGTGGAGGCCATCTCCACAGATCCGCCCATGGCCACAACATCGCCCCAGATGGACCCTGCCATCACGGTCTCTCCGCCTATAGTGACCAGATTGCCTTCCAGCACGCTGCCTGGCATCAGCCGCACGAGGCCCCCCACAACGAGCAGGTCATCTTCTATCTGCTCGCCTTCCTCGAGGACATAGTCCTGGCCGATGATCGCCCGCGTCCCGCCGTCGTCTGCCGACACCGGGCGGGCCACGAGCCACAGGGCCAAGACAACCAGTGATATGGTGATCCGCCAATTCGGCCTTCTCATGCTCGTCTCCATCCCAGATAGCGAGTGGCCTTGGGGTGACATCAGAGTATCTCTCGTCTCGGCGCCAGGACCCTTCGCCCCGATACCAGGCGTACCCACCACATGGTCAGGGCTCCGGCTACTGCGACGTAGCCCAGCAGCCCGATGCAGCCTGGAGCGGCCACGACTGCCTGCACGACCAGGGCCACCGCTCGCAGCAAGGTCACAAGAGTGGTGACGATGCCCACGACAATGGTCGCCATCGCGCTGACCAGGGGAGGATTGTCCAAGACGCTCTCTACCGGGGGAGAGGCCACAAGCCAGAATGACAGGCAGAGGCTGGCCAGGATCACGACCGCAAGAAGAAGGGCCACACCGTTCCTGAGGGTGGCAAGGTGCGACTGATGGCGTCGAACGCGGGTCATCACCTTTGATGACAGATCGGGCGGAGGGGGGGCGAACGTCGGGCTACGGAACAACGCACATGCCCGCTGAATGGCTTCCCATTCCGCTTGGCAATTGTCGCAGGTCAAGACGTGCTGAAGCAACGCTTGCTCCTCTTGGGGGTGCAGCTCCGAGTCCAGCCGCAAGGACATCATCTCAGAAGCCTCCCGACACTGCATTCCGGCGTACCCTCCTTTCTTCAGCGGCGTCTTCGACGTCTTTGCCCGCCTGTGCCTCTGCCAGCTTTACGGCCATGGTCCTTCGTGCCCGGTGGAGGCGCGACTTGACGGCGCTCTTTGTGGACTGGGTGACTTCGGCCATCTCCTCATAGGAAAGCCCGTACCAGTAGCGAAGGACAATCACCAGGCGATAGTGGGGCGGCAGCTGGTCGAGAAGCCGCCGAATAGAATCGCGCCGCTCGTGGCCGATGGTGATCGCCTCAGGCTTGGGACTTTTGTCGGGAACCCAATGCCAGGCCCGGATCTCCTCGACGGATAGCCAGTTTCCTCGCCGCCGCCTAAGCAGGTCCACGCAGTAGTGAGAGGCGATGGAAAGGATCCACGAGGAGAACTTGCGGCTGGGATCATAGGTATCCAGCCGAGTGTAGACTCGCAGAAAAGTTTCCTGGGTCGCATCCTCCGCGTCCGTAGCGCCTCCCAACATGCGGTAGGCCAGGTTGTGGATAGGAGTCTGGTAAAGCTCTACCAGTTTGGCAAAGGCCTCGGGATCGCCCCCGCGGGCTCGCAGAACCCATAGCTGCTCTTGGTCTGCCCCCACCCTCTGGTGCTCCCTTCCACCGCCACGGCCCGTCGCCGTATCGGCCATACTGTATACGTGTCCCTTCTGGGAGAGGTTTCGCGCACGCAGACCGAGGCGTCAGCGAGGCGTGGCCCTGCTCTTGCCAGATGCCAAATTGGCTGCAGGCACCCCGGCCCCCGCTCCCCAGCCCGTCTCGGCGCGTCCTTTGAGCATCTGAGCGATCAGCGACGCGTTAGAACTCGATGATCTGAGCGTCACCCGACTCTGTGTCATAGATGGCGTAGCTGCGCACACCGAATCGACCCATCACCTCGCCAGGGTTGAGCAGCAGTGTCTTGCCCACCCGGGTCATGGTTGGGGTGTGATCGTGGCCGTGACAGACCAGGTCGTAGCTCGCGCTCTGGGTCAGTGCTCTGGCGATGTTTGGGTAGTGGGTGATGGCCACGCTACGCCCTCCCAGATCCACTTCGCCGAGATCACCGTGCAGGGTGACGTTGCCAGCCCGACCAGCGTTGCGGACCAACAGAAGCTTGTCGCCATCGTTGTTCCCCCAGACGACATGTATGGGACCCTGGAAACCCTCCCCCAGGGCGGCAAGGGTGAATGGGGCGCACAGATCGCCAAGAAAGAGAAGCGCATCGCAATCTCCCAGACGGGGGAGGAGGTCCGCCAATGCCCAGATGTTGTCGTGGATGTCCGAAAGGATGCCAAGACGCATAGTCAGATCCTCCCTTACTTGAGCCCACTGGCCGTCACGTTGTCGCTCAAGCTCTGCCTGATCCCGGTGATTCTGGCGCGCAGCGCGTCTATGGCAGCCAGGTTGTGCCCTTCGTCGCCCATCTTGCTCAATTGGTGCTTTTTGAAGGCCAGCTCCGTGGCCGCATCCACCAGCCTCCGCCACTGGCGGAGCTGGCCCAGGCCCGAAACGCCCAAGACCTGCCACTGGTGTTTGAGTCTGTGGCGGCGAGAAGCGATGGTTTGGTATTGTACCTGGCTAAGCACTCCCAGAGATACCTCCTCGGCAAGATGGGTCTCAATCCAGACCCGCTCACGGCGCCAGGCCAGCAGCATGACGATAAGAACAACAAAGATGCCAGCCCAATCGACAAATGGGGTAAGCAGGCACAGTTCAGGTATAGAGAGAAGGAAATTGTGCAAAAAGTGCGCAGTCGTAGCAGCCGAGAGACCGCTCACTATGAGGACCCAGTGCCTGAGGCGTGATTTCTCATACCTTGCCAGGCCGAAACCGATTCCGGTGAACGATGTGAACATGGCATGGCTGAGCCCGAAGGCCAGCGCCCGGACGAGGACGACTTTGCTCCAACCGGCGAGGCCGCTTTCCTGCCACGCGCCAAAGAAGTAGAAGGCGTTCTCGGTCATGGCAAAGCCAAACCCGATGATAGAGCCATAGACGATCCCGTCCAGCGCATCATCCAACTCGCGCTTTGCGAGGTAGAGCAAGCCAAGTAGCGCCAGTCCCTTGACCAGCTCCTCGACCGGTGGCGCCACGAAGCTGACACTGACCAGCTCGTGGTAGCCTTGGGAGAAGGCGACGACTGGCGTGTCTGTGGCAATCTCGATGATAGCTGACATGGCTATTGCTGGGACTGCGCCCCAAAGGAAGGCGATGATCAGCAGAGGGATCGGCTCCCTTTCATATCGGTCAATGCGCCAAAGAAGAAGCACGTAGATGGCGGTAAAGAAAGCCGCGGCGACAACGGAAAGGAGTAGGACGAGGGGAGCTAGGAGATAAGACATCCGGGGCTACCTCTTTGGAGAATCACCACAGCAGATTCGAGAGTGGCGGACGCTGCTACCTTGCAGACAGTGCGTCCTCCATCAGGCCTTTGGCGAGCCTGGCGTAGGTGCTGCCCACGTGCACAAGCGGCGAGGAAAGGTGTCCTCGGACTTTGCCCCGGCGAATGCTCTCCAGGAAGCCACCGGCGTCCATGAAGGGGGGCATTTCCACGTAGCCACGGCCGATCTCAAACCCTTGATGAGCGTCGCTGCCAGCCCCACATGGCAGGCCGCACGATCGGGCCAGCTCGCCAGCGCGCTTGTTGTCGAGAGAGAAGGTAACCCGTGCATTGAAGGTCTCGATGATGTCTACTTCCTTGATGATCTCCATCAACTCCTTCAGCGCGTGGACCGAGCACCTGAATCGGTCCATTGGGTGGGGGAGGTAAACCAGGCCGCCCTGCTGGTGGATGATGCGCACGGTCTCGCTCGGAGAAAGCTGCGCCGGTATCTCCTCTCGCAAGAACAGCCCTATGATCTCCCCACGAGTGGTGCGAACTTCTTCACCGACGATGATCGGAACCGGGGACATGCCGGAAAGCGCGATGGCTCCTTCGATAGTATTGTGGTCGGTGATCGCCACAGCGTCGAGTCGCCTGCGTTGAGCCCAACGTATCACGTCGGCACAGCGGGTCAGACAGTCGGCGGAGTACTCTGTGTGGATATGCAGGTCTACTCTGATCAACTCGAGTCATCCCACCGAGAATGTTGTCGGTGTGCTAGCCGAGAGCGCGTCGAGAGCTGCTGCATTGTCACGCCAAGCACAGCCACCTTGAGGCCCGTTGTCGAGTGTTTGGGGCAAGACGGGCAGCCTTTCAAGAAGCTGCCCGTGACCCTAGCCATTGCAGCGCCAGCGACTTCCACTATCTGTCTCGCCTTGCTTTGGCCTCTTGGGCGATTATCTCGACCAGATGTGCGGGGACGATGTCATAGCGAGAG
This sequence comes from Anaerolineae bacterium, assembly GCA_035529675.1. Classification (GTDB taxonomy): domain Bacteria; phylum Chloroflexota; class Anaerolineae; order UBA1429; family UBA1429; genus DATKWG01. The sequence continues at coordinate 3,340 of DATKWG010000079.1, read as the reverse complement.
AACGTCATGGTGTAGTAGCCACGTCCCTGAGTCATGGAGCGGAGGTCGGTTGAGTAGCGCTGCATCTCGGCCAAGGGAACTTGAGCGGCGATGACTCCAGCGCCGTGCTCCTGATCCATGCCTGAGACGCGGCCGCGTCGGGTGTTGAGATCGCCTAGAATGTCGCCCATGGCATCCTCAGGCACGGTGATGGCAACATCCATGATCGGCTCCAGCAGGACTGGTCCTCCGTTGGGTATCGCGCTGCGAAAGGCGATGTGCGCCGCGAGCCTGAAAGAGATCTCTGACGAATCTACCGAATGGTAGGACCCGTCATAGATCACACACCTAAAGTCCACGGTCGGATAACCAGCGATGACTCCCGACTGCAGGATCTCCCGGATCCCCTTCTCCACTGCGGGAACGTACTGCCTGGGCACGCTGCCCCCAAAGATCTCGCTGTCGAACTCAAAACCCGCGCCCCGAGACAGGGGTTCGAACCGACAGTAGACGTCGCCAAACTGCCCGCGTCCACCGGTCTGCTTCTTGTGACGACCTTGCGCGGAGGTGGTTTTGGTGATGGTTTCGCGATAGGCAATCCTGGGGACATCCATGTCGATGGCCACCCCAAACTTGCTGGCAAGGTGCCGCGCAGCAATCTGGATGTGCGATTCACCCATGCCCGACAGGAGAGTCTCCTTGGTCTCGGCATTGCGTTCCACCCGCAATGTGGGATCCTCATCCACGAGACGGGTGAGCCCGCCGCTGAGCTTGTCGAGATCGGTTTTGGTCTTGGGGAACACCGCCACCGAATAGAGAGGCTCAGGGTAGACGATCGCGGGCAGACGATAGGGTGCGTCGCGATCGCAGAGAGTATCGCCGGTTCCCGTAGCGCTGAGCCTGGTTGCGGCCCCAATGTCGCCCGCTTGGACGGAAGGGATTGGGGTCTGTTCCTTGCCCCGAACCATGAAGAGCTGTCCCAGGCGCTCCTGCTCGTTGTGATTGATATTGAGCACCCGCGAATCAGAGGCCAAGGTGCCGCTGTAGACGCGATAGTAGGTCAGCTTACCCACAAAGGGGTCAGCCGTGGTCTTGAATACCTGTGCCACCAGCGGTGCGGCCGGATTGGCAGACAGGAGTTCCTCCTCTTGAGATGCCTCATTGATCGCCTTGCGCTCCACGCCCGCGGGATCGGGGAGGAAAGAGACCACCGCGTCGAGGAGCTGCTTGACTCCGATATTCTGGGTTGCGGAACCGGCCAATGCCAGAACATACTCTCCCCTCAGCGATCCAAGGCGGAGGGCAGTGCGCATCTCGTCAATGGTGAGCTCCTCACCATCGAGGTATTTCATCATAAGGTCGTCGTCGCTTTCAGCCGCATACTCCATCATCTCCCGGCGGGTCTGTTCGGCCTCCGGGAGGAGATCGGCAGGAATATCGGCTTCGGTGCCATCTGGGGCCAGACACGCCTTCATGCTGAGGAGATCGATGACGCCGGCAAACGAAGCACCGGCACCTATTGGCAGTTGAATGGGCACAAAGGTCTTGCCGAACCTGGCGCTGAGCTGCTCCAAGGTGCGAGCGAAGCTGGCGTTGTCGCGGTCAATCTTGTTGACAAAGACCAGCCGAGGGATGGTGGCTTCGTCCAAGAAGCCCCAGTGCAGCTCTGCCCCCACCTCGACGCCTGAGGCGGCGCAGACCACCAAGATGCCGGCGTCGGCGGCCCGGATCGCTCCCTTTACCTCGCCCATGAAATCTATGTAGCCTGGTACGTCCAGGATGTTCACTTTGTGGCCCTGCCACTCACACGGGAGCACCGAGCAGCTCACTGATAGGCCGCGCGTATGCTCTTCCTCCTCATAGTCCGAGGCGGTGCTCTTATCTTCGATCCTTCCCAACCGCGAGATCGCTCCCGCGTCAAAGAGCATGGCCTCAGCCAAGGAAGTCTTCCCGCTGCTGCCATGCCCCAGGAGCACCAGGTTGCGCAGTTCCTCTATCTTGCTGTATTGTCGCATGAGGTGACATCCTTCCCAGACGGGTCCATTGACTGTGCAACGATTATACCACGCCGTGGGCGAATCAACAAGACCCACCTGCGCCGTTCGCATGGTGGATGGATGCGGGGGTTCGGTCAGGGGAGAGGCACCCGCAGCCCTCAGGAGATCGAAAACGAGGTTGGCGATGGTTCGTGACCCGGCGACGGAATGGGCTACGAGGAGCAGGCGCGTGCCAGGCACCTACGTTCTCGTGGTGTCCTTGGCCCATGACGGTGAGATCGTGGTTGGTGCCCTGGGCAGGCTGTCGTTCGAGGCCGGATACTACCTGTACGTCGGCAGCGCGCTCGGAGGACTCGGCGCTCGGATCGGCCGACACCTACACAGGCGAAAGCGATTGCGCTGGCACATCGACTATTTGCTCGTACATGGAAGCGTCAGAGACATCTGGTAGCTGGCCAGTTCCGACCGAGACGAATGTGTCTGGGCGCGGACCTTGGCCCGCCTGCCTGGCGTGGAAGGGTTTGGGGTTGGGTTCGGGGCGTCGGACTGCTCCTGTCGCACCCACCTCTTTCGCAGCCGGGTTCGGCCCAGCCTGACGGCGTTTCGCGCGCTGCTACCAGGTCAGCCGCGTGTGGAGAGGATTAGCGCGCAAGAACGGTCCTAGCTATGCGGCGCGGGCCGCAGGGGCCAATGACCCAACCCGGCCAGGAGCGGCGCGGCTTCGCGCCCGAGCGCCGCTCCTGCCGACGCCATTCGGCCAAGCTTCTGGTAGGGGCGCATCGCGGTGCGCCCCTACGCCCGAAGACATCCTCAACACTAACCCGACGCTCTGGCCAACGGCTTCCACGCAGTCATGAGAAGCGCAGCCACGAGCGAAAGAGCCGCGCCAAAGAAAAAGGGTGCCGAAGGGCCAAAGCCTGTCCAGGTGCCTGCGCCTTGCCAGAGGATCCCGGCAATGAGTGACGCAGGAAAGTCGAGCAGCCCCAGGACCGCGTTGTAGGTGCCGTAAGCTGTGCCGCGTAGCTCGGGAGCGACGATGTCGGCCACCATAGCCCTGGTGGTTCCGTAGGCCAGGCCATAGTAGACACCGTACAGGGCGTACATGACCCAGGCCTGCCACCCGGTCTTGACCAGGGCGAAGCCCAGGTAGATGGCGGCGTAGACGAGCCACCCGCCCACGATGACCCTGCGTCGGCCAACGCGGTCTGAGAGCGCGCCGGCCGGAGTTGAGAGTAGCATATACACCAGGTTGAAGCTGATCAACATCCCCAGGATGCCCAGCACGTTGAGGCCCCTCTCCTGCGCCCGCAACACCAGGAAAGCGTCGGACGAATTCCCCAGATCAAAGATGCCGACGATGATGA